>JAWLFB010000026.1:0-26652 GCA_041685825.1 Guyparkeria sp.
CTGCCCGGTGGCACCGCACCCAAGCGCGTGCGTGCACGGGCCGTGGCGGCGCGGGCGGCGTTGGATGCGTTCAAGATTGTCTGATCGTCTGGTGCGCTAACGGCGCTGAAAATCAGCGCCTTTCCTTCCAGTAGCCCGGTTGGCGGTGCAGGTGCATGATCGTCAGCACCAGCAGTTCGTCGGTGCCATGGGTGTATATGACGCCGTAAGGGAATCGTCTTGCCAATGTCCGTCTGACAGTCTCGTCCAGGCGGGGCCATGCCTTTGGTTACTCGACGGCACGTTGGACTGCCGAGTGTATTTCGAGCGCGAAATCCTGCCCGAGTCCCGGTTTGAGCGATTCGTAATGCACTGCTGCCACTTCCAGCTCTTCCGCAGCGGCCGGATGAAAAGCGACCCTCATCCCCGAAAGCGGTCCCAGAGGTTGCGGAACACGTTATCGCCGGCGATCGGGGTGGCAGCGCCGGACCGGATTTCCGCCAGCCTTTTCCGGGCCTCTTCCGCCCACTGATCATCCAGCTCGGTCTTCGGTTGGTTCAGGCTTTTGAGTAGGGAGTCGACCAACAGCGTACGTTCTTCCACCGGAAGGGAGGTCGCCTCGTCGAGAAGTTGTTTGGTGTCCATCAGTACCTCCGGTTTTGCCCTGGCGGTGAGCGTGCCTGTCGGTGTTAAAGGATAAAGAGTGCGACCTCAATCCTGCTGGAATTTCGGCCAACGGTTGTAACCGATGGCTGGATTGTTGGATTCAAACTTTCTTATGAATTCCACTTCCTGAGTCGATAGCTCGGACTCCGTACAGTTTGGAGATTCCCAAGGAATTTCCTTGCGTATCCTGTCAGTACGTCGGGTTGTCTCGGGTGGCCTGGCGAAATCAGCGTTGACGACGTTTATATCTGGGCTGCCGTAATAACGGTAGCTTCCGATGCTGTCCTTACCGATATATGTCTTTCCTGTTGGAGGCGTGATCCTGTAGATCTGTTTCATGGCACTCGTCAGCTTGGTGTGCGAAGAGTCGGCTGTAGCCAGGAAACAATATCCTCTAGTTCTTCCGGGACAATGCCGTGCTCGACTGGATAGTGCCGCTCGGTGATATTGCTTAGCCCGCAATCCTGCAGGAACGCATTCAGCTTGCCGGCGGCATGCACCGGCACCAGCGGGTCGTGCGTGCCGTGGCCGATGAATACCGCCGGGTCGCGACCGTCGGTGGGCTTGGCGATCTGTTCGGGGGCGGGTAGCCAGGTGGAGAGCATGATCGCGGCCAGCGGCGGTCGCGGCAGGGTCAGGGCAAGCCGGGTGGTGAGCACGCCGCCCTGCGAGAAGCCCCCGAGAATAAAGGGATCGTCGCCGACCGTGTCTTGTACCTGCTGCTGCAGGTCGAAGGTGATGGCGGCCAGCGTGTCCTTATCCACGCCGATTCCGCCGTCGGCTCCTGGCACCAGGTCGAACCAGCTGGGCATGGGTAGGCCACCGTTGATCGTCACCGGCGCGACCGGTGCGTCGGGGCGGTGGACCTGCCAGTGGTGCTCGGCGAGTGACCCGCGCTCGGTGACCAGGTCGCTGACTGGGGCGAGGTCGTCGCCGTCGGCGCCGAGGCCGTGGAACAGGAACAGGTGCAGGGGTCGACTCATCGGGGGCGGTCCTTTCTGGCAACGTGTTGTTCGCGAGGCCGGTCCGAAGATGGGCCGTCCGACCGGTGGCGATCCGCGTGGCGGTTACCTATAGTCTCGCACGGTAAACATTTCGTATCAGGAGAATCCATGGCGGGCGAATTCGATCACCGTGCGGACCGGCGCGACTATCTCCACGGCGTATTGCATCGACACGATCTGGCCGACGACCCTGTCGACCAGCTGGCTAGCTGGCTGATTGCCGCGCGCGAGGAGGGCAATTTCGACCCCACCGCGATGTGCGTCTCCACCGCCTCCGCCGACGGCTGGCCGTCGGCGCGCTATGTGCTCCTCAAGCACTTCGACGCCCGCGGCTTGTGCTTCTATACCGATACCCGCAGCCGCAAGGGTCGGGAGCTGGATGCCAACCCGCGCGCCGCCATCACCTTTTTCTGGCCGGAGGTCGACCGGCAGGTGCGGGTGGCGGGCACAGTCGAGCGATTGAGTGAAGAAGACAACGAGGCCTACTTTCGCCAGCGCCCGCGCGGCTCGCGGCTGGCGGCGATTACTTCCACTCAGAGCGCGGCGATCGAATCCCGCGAGGTCCTTGTGGCGCGCTTCGAGGAAATGGCCGCGCGCCACCCCGAGGGCGAGGTGCCGCGCAACCCGGCTTGGGGCGGCTACCGCGTGGTGCCGCGCGAGTGGGAGTTCTGGCAGGGCCGCGCCTCGCGGCTGCACGACCGCTTCGCCTATGTGCGCAAGGGTGACAGCTGGATCATCGAACGGTTGATGCCATGACGCAGCCGGCTCTCGAACGCGTGCAGATGGAGCCGGCGTGGCGCGAGGCGCTCGCCCCAGTGCTGCTCGATACGCCCATGCAGCAGTTGCGTGAGCGACTGGTCGAGCAGGGCAAGAGCGGCACCGTCATCCACCCCAAGCCCGAAGAGTGGTTCCGCGCCTTCAACCACACCCCGCTCGACCAGGTGCGGGTGGTGATCCTGGGTCAGGACCCGTACCCCACACCGGGGCATGCCAACGGGCTGTGCTTCTCGGTGCGCCCGGACGTGCGGCCTATCCCGAAGTCGCTCCTGAATATCTTCAAGGAGCTCGCCGACGATCTGGGCATCCAGAACCGCAACGGCGATCTCACCCACTGGGCTGACCAGGGCGTGCTGCTGCTCAACGCCGTGCTGACCGTCGCTTCCGGTCAGCCGGCCTCGCACCAGGGCATGGGCTGGGAGGCGCTGACCGACCGGGCCATCCGTGTGCTCGCCGATCAGCCACGCCCGATCGTGTTCGTCTTCTGGGGCGCGCAGGCGCAGAAGAAGGCCGCGCACGTCCACCGCCCCGAGAATCTGGTGATCAATAGCCCCCACCCGTCGCCGCTGTCGGCCTACCGCGGCTTTTTCGGCTCCAAGCCCTTCTCGCGCATCAACGCCTTCTTGGAATCCCACAATCTCGCGCCGATCGACTGGCGCACAGGTGTGGAGTCTGGCTCGAAGTCGAGCAGCAGCTGATCGCACGCCTAAGGCGCCCCACTGTGGGAGCTAGCCCAGCTCGCGAAGGCCGCCCCAACGGCCGTCCACGATTCAACACGGTGGCAAACCGAACCCGGCACTCGCGCGTCCCGCGCGATGCGCGATCTAGGGTCGCTCCCAGTGGGGCCGTTTCACCGCATGGCTAGAGAAGGCCCCGCTCGGCCATTGAGATGCAGGGGCGGCCCACCACCACGTGATCCAACAGACGCACGTCGATGAGATTGAGCGCCTTGCGCAGGCGTTCGGTAATGCACCGGTCGGCGCTGCTGGGTCCAGCGACGCGGGAGGGGTGTTTGTGGGTGAGGATCACCGCCGCGGCGTTGTGGCGCATCACGGCGCGCACCACCTCGCGTGGGTGGACGGCTGCCTGGTCGATGGTGCCGAAGAACAGTCGTTCGAAGGCCAGCACGCAGTGGCGGTTGTCGAGATACAGCACCCCGAAGACCTCCTGCGTCTCACCATCGAGCTCGTCCTGCAGAGAGCGGAACACCGCTTGCGGGCTGGCGATGTCCGGCCCAACGCGCAGCTCCTCGGCGAAGTGCCGCCGGGCCAGTTCGAGCACCGCCTGCAACTGGCAGAACTTCGCGTCGCCCAGCCCGCGGGCACGACCGAATTAGGCCCGCGAGGCATTGAGCAGCGCGCTGATCGAGCCGAAGTGCGACAACAGATCGCGGGCCAGATCCACCGCCGAGCGGCCGGCGACGCCGGTGCGCAGGAAGATCGCCAACAGTTCGGCGTCGGACAGGCTCGCCGGCCCTAGCGCCAGCAGGCGTCCGCGGGGCCGCTCGGTGGTCGGCCAGTCGGTGATGGGCATGGTGATTCCCTCCCTGGAATCGTCATGGCAAATGGACAGTGTGGGGTCAGCCTGGCGGACGCGCCCCCAGAAGGAGGCCCTGTGCGCGCCACTCTTCGAGTTGCTCGCCCGCGAATCCCAGCAGTTCGTCGACCGGGCGGCTGAAGGCCTCGGCCAGCTGTGCAACGAGTGCGTGACCGGTTTGGCCCTCGCCCTCGGCCAGTGCCAGGAACAGCTGGGCACTGCCGGGCGTGAGGGCCAGCGCGAACGGTGCGCCGTGCTCGTCCCGGTGCAGCAAAAGGTGGTGCATGCCAGCCGGCGGGATCTCAGGCGTATGGCTGGCCTCGAGGGCGGCGGCGATCCGGTCGACCGGGTAGGCGGTCACCATCAGGCGGGCCAGCGAGGAGACCACGGGACAGTCTTCAAGCAGGTCGCCGTGCGCGTCGAGGTCGGTCGGGGGCGGAGCAGCGTCCTCGGCCATCAGCTCGAAGCGAGCCAACTCGTAGGCGGCCAGCTCGCGCTGCCAGTCGGCCAGTTCGGGTCGTTCCTGAAGGAAGTCGCAGAACTCGTCCGGCAGGTCACGCAGGATCGGTGAGTGGGCGGGATGGTCGCGGAAGAACGGACGGGTTAGTGCTTGCCAGGCGTCATTGTCGAGGCTCGCGCGCAGCGCCGGGAAGGCGTTTTCCAGCGTGCCGTCGATATTGTTGAAGAACAGCTTTGCGTACCAGGCCATCCGCTCGGGCTGGCTACCCGGGGGCGGCGGGTTGGCATCCGGGTCGCGGACATAGCGGGTGAAGGCCTCCTGGGTTTCCTTGAAACTCGAGCCCATCAGGCCGCCTTGCTACCTAGTGCCCGTTCGGCGGCGCGGCGGATCTGGGCGACCTCGCACATCAGCTCATCGAGCGGCGGGATGTCGAAGTCGCGCTCCAAGAGCGTTGGCACCGGGCCGACGTGGTGGTAGGTGTGCTCGAGCAGGTTCCAGACCGGCGCGCTGACTGGCGCGCCGTGGCTGTCGATGATCAGGTCTTCCTCGACTTGGTGGTGGCCGGCGACATGCAGGTAGCGCACGCGCTCGGCCGGCATGGTGTTGATGAAGGCGTACGGGTCGTAGCCGTGGTTGACGCTGTTGACGAACACGTTGTTGACGTCGAGCAACAGGTCGCAGCCCGAGCGCACGAGGATTTCCAGGATGAACGTCTGCTCGTCCATGGTGGATTCCACCGGCGAGTAGTAGGAGACGTTCTCCAGCACCAGTCGGCGACCGAGGCGCTGCTGCACCGTGTCGATGCGCGCGACGACGTGGTCGATCGCCTCTTCGGTGAAGGGGATCGGCATCAGGTCATAGAGATGCGCGTTGTCCGAGCAGAACGATAGGTGCTCGCTGTAGAGCTCGGGGCGGTACTCATCGAGAAACGCGCCGACGTCATCGACGAAGCCCATGTCCAGCGGCGCCGGGCCGCCGATCGAAAGCGACAGGCCGTGAGTGTAGAGGGGGTAGTCCTCGAGTAGGGCCTGGAAGCGCTTCTTGACGGGGCCGCCGAAGCGCAGCCAGTTCTCGGGCGCGACCTCGAGGAAATCCACGTTCGGGCGCTGTTCTTCGATCTCTCGCATGAGCGGACCACGGCGCAGGCCGATGCCGACGGGGACGTGCTGGCTGGCGGATTGGGGGCTCATGGCCGGCCTCCCGGAGCGCTGTTTGACCGACGGTGGTGAGCCGCCGGCCGGGTTGTTTGCGGGCCGCCGGCGCAGTGCCGACGGCCGTCAGTCGGGGCGCCAACCCTAGTGGGTTGGTGCCGTCAGGGTGCGGCTCAAGACTTGTCCTTGTCGTCACCGTCCTTCTCTTCATCCATGCTGCTGCCGCACTGGCCGTCGCCGCAGGCCATTTCGGCGGTCTGAAAGGTGCCCGCGTGGGTGGACTCGGAGGCGAACGGGTTGCCGTTGCCCGCGGCCATGGCCGAGGAGCCGGCGATGGCGGTGGCCAGGGCGGTCGAGCCGATGAGCAGGTGCTTTTTCGATTGCGATTTCATCTCGTCAGATCCTCTCGTTGGGGTTTACGCGGCTGAGCCGCGTTGTGTTACGACAACCGTGCTGGTTGTCGGTTTCCTTATCATCACAAAGGGTAGACTGTGATACCACAGTTGGATACTGGGATTTGTTAGCCCCGTCAGCTAGTTGGTCACTCCGAGCGGGTCAGGTCGCGTCGTGGCTGATCGATGCCGTCGGTGCAGACATCGAGCGTCGGGTCGTCGATGCAGCGCTCGGCGGCGCGCAGGCGTTGGTCAAGGTACTGCGGGTAAAAATCCGGCACGCTCACACCCTTGAGTTCATCGACCACCTGCTTGCCATCGGGTGCGAAGTAGATCACTTCCGGCACCAGTTGCACACCCTGCAGGCGGGCGAACTCGACCGGCGTGTACGCGGTGCCTTGCCATTTGATCTCCGGCAGATCGGAGTCGATCTCCACCCGGCGGATGAGCAGTCGTCCCTCGTAGTCCGGATCGTCGGCCATTGTCTGCAGGAATTCGTCGTCGACCGTTCGGCAATAGGTGCAGTAGGTGGCGTGGAAGAACATCAGCATGGGAATCTGCTGTTTTTGCATGTAGTCGAGGTCCGACTGGACGTTCTCCAGGTCGCTCATCAAGGGCACGTCGTCGCGCTCCGTGCTGGCGGCTGGCTCGTCGGCCTGTCCCGGCGGGGTTGCCATGCCCATAAGCAACAGGCTGGCCAGCGGTGCCAACGTGGCGAGGGCGAGACGGTTGATAGACCGGGTTGGGCTTATTGCAGGCAAGGGTTCTCTCCCGAGTTGATATGGCTGCCGGGCTGACCCGGATTGTATTCGGTTAGGACTATATCGGGGTGGCCCGGTTCCCCGCGCCACGTGTCCCAATGCGGTATACGGGTTACCATGACGACTGTTTCGCGACGGTCCCGGCCGGGACCGGACCGTCCGGTTGCTAGGATGAGGATGACAGATGAGCAAGGCATTTTCCGAAGGCCGCGTGCTGCGGATCGCCACCCGAGCCAGCCTGCTGGCGCTTTGGCAAGCGGAGTTCGTTGCCGCGGAGCTGAAAAAGCGCAACCCGGGCCTCGAGGTCGAGCTGGTCAAGATGACCACGCGCGGTGATCAGCTGCTCGACAGCCCGCTGTCGAAGATCGGCGGCAAGGCACTGTTCGTCAAGGAGCTGGAGGTCGCCATGCTCGAGGATCGCGCCGATGTCGCGGTGCACTCGATGAAGGATGTGCCGATGCAGTTTCCCGACGGCCTGGAGCTGGTCGCTATCCTCGAGGGTGATGATCCGCACGACGCTTTTGTCTCCAACAAGTACGGCAACCTCGACCGGATGCCGGCCGGTGCGGTGGTGGGCACGTCCAGCCTGCGCCGCGAGACTCAGGTGCGCGAGCGTTTCCCCGATCTCGAGGTCAAGACCCTGCGCGGCAACATCCACACCCGGCTGCGCAAGCTCGACGACGGCGAGTACGACGCCATCATCCTCGCCGCCTCGGGCCTCAAGCGCGCCGAACTGGCCGATCGGATCACCCATCGCCTCTCGGCCGAGGAATCGCTGCCGGCCATGGGTCAGGGTGCGCTCGGTATCGAGGCGCGCAGCGACGACGCCGCGGTGCACGCCCTGATCGACCCACTGATCGACACGGATACCACCACCCGCGTGACCGCCGAACGGGCTTTCAACACCCGGCTCAACGGCGGCTGCCAGGTGCCGATTGGCGGACACGCCCTGCTGGTAGAAGACGATCAACTTTGGCTGCGCGGAATGGTCGGCCGTCCGGACGGCACGGCGACCCTGCGTGATGAGATTCGCGGTCCGCGTGATCAGGCCAAAGCGCTGGGCATCGAACTGGCCGAGCGGGTGCTGCGTGATGGTGCCGACAAGATCTTGGCCGAGGTGGGTATCGAGACCGAGGCGCCCGATCAGGGCTGATTCGATGGCCGACCGCGATCTGCCGCCGATCCGTGAGGTTGTGCTGACGCGACCGGCCGGGAGTAACGCCGGCCTGCGCGAGGCCTTGGTGGCGGCGAGACCTGCCGGGTTGGTCCAGCCGAACGTGATCACACAGCCACTGCTGGCCATCCAGCCGTTAGCCAATGGTGGTGAGTTGCCCGACGCGTTGTCCGCCATGACGCCCGCGGACCTCGTCGTCTTCGTCAGCCCGAGGGCGGTGGAGGCGGCCCGGGATGTTCGCCCGCTGAGCGATTGGCCGGCGTCCGAGTTCGCTGCGGTGGGGGCGGCCACCGGTCGAGCGTTGGCCGAGGCCGGGCGACCCGCCGCGTTCCTGCCCGGGTCTTCCGAGGATAGCGAGGGGCTGCTCGAGTGCCTGCGCGATGTCCCGATGAGCGGCCGGCGTGTGTGGATCATTCGTGGCGAGACGGGGCGTGAATTGCTGGCCGACTCCTTGGCCGCACGGGGTGCCGAGTTGCATTTCGTCGCTGTCTACCAGCGCGAATGTCCCGGCGCGAGGCCGCCCTTTCCGGCCGGCCCCGCCTGCCTCTGGATCGTCACCGCCCCCCAGGCCCTCGACTGTTTCGCCCGGCTGGCCGGTGAGACGGATGGGAGCGAGTCCGGGCTGCTAGACTCCAACTTGCTGGTCATCAATGAGCGCGCGCGCGACCGGGCGTGGGAGCTGGGAGTTCGCGGCCCGATCCTCCTGGCCGGCGGGCCGGGTGCCGAGACTCTGGCCCATGCCGCGTGGGCGCTGATCGCCGAACGGCAAGCACCGCCGCCAGGGCACTGATCGGGCCGCGCGCCCGACCGCTTTTATCCGATCGCATCCATACTGGGGATGAGCATGGACAAGAAAGACATCGACAAGCAGGCCGAGGAGACCCAAGCCGGGGCACCTGCCCAGACGGGCAAGCCCTCCGAGTCGTCTGCCGCCTCGACATCGGCCGACAAGGGTCAGGCCGAGAAGGGTCGGACTGGTGAGGGCCAGGCTAGCGAGGATCAGGCCAGCAAGCGTAGTGCAGGTAGGTCCGCCGCCAAGGCCGGGCAGAGGACGGGCGGCAAGCCCGCCGCCAAGACCGAAGCCGGTAAGGCGTCGTCGCCGGCTAGCGGCGTGTCGGGCGCGAAGGCCGCTGGCGACAAGCCATCGGGAGGCCGAAACGACAAATCCGCCGGGTCGAGTTCCGCCAGTTCCAGTAGTCAAGATTCGTCTGCTCAGGGTTCGTCAGCAAACGCCAAGGCGACGAACGCCAAAGGTGGCGGTGACAAGAACGCCGGTGCCAAGACCGCCGCCCCGGCGTCACCCGCGCGCCCGCCCCGCCGATCGGCCATTCCTTGGCTGGTCATCGGAGTGCTGATCCTGTTTGCGTTGGCCGCGGCGGGTGGCTGGCAATTGTGGCAGCTCCAGCAGGCCCAGCAGCAGGCCTTGGCTTCTCAGGCCGGCGAGCGCCAGATGCTGGGCAAGGAGCTGAGTCAGGAAATTGAGCGACTCGATGAGCAGCTGGGCTCGACACGTTCGAGCGTGTCGTCGCTGGAAGATCGCGGCGAGGCGATCCGCCAGGAAGTCGAGTCCGGCCTTCAGGCACAGCAGGACGAGCTGGCCGAACGGCAGGATCATCTCGATGCGCGCATCGCCCGAATCGATGATCGGCTCTCGCGCGGCGAGATCGCCTGGAAGACGGCGGAGATCGGCTTCTTGCTAACGCGCGCGCAGGAGCGACTGACCATTGCTCGTGATCCCGACGGCGCGATGCTGGCCCTCCAATTGGCCGATCAACGAGTCGCCGCCCTGTCCCGCCCGCACTGGCTGACGTTGCGTTCGGCGATCAGCGATGCGATTGCCGAGATCGAGGCAACCGGCGAAGGTGACCGGGTCGGCCAGGCCTTGGCGCTGCGTCGGCTGACCGACCGTGTCGAGGACTGGCCGCTGGCCGACGGAGCCGATGGTGGCGCAGGAGGCCAGACCGAGGAGCCCGCCGGTACAGGGGATACCGGCGAGTCGCTGCCAGATGATGCCGCTTGGTACGAGAAGGCCTGGGCCGCGACCAGCGGCTGGGTCGCCGGGCAGGTCACCGTGACTCGTTCGGATACGCCCACTCACTTGCGCGAGCGAGTGGCCACGGATCGCGAGATGCGCTTGTGGTTGACCGCTGTGCGGGAATCCCTCCTTTCGCGCGACCAGGATGCGCTCTCCACCACGCTCGACGAGGCGCGTGGTTGGCTCGAGTCTCATTACGCCACCGAGGCCGACGGGCCGGCCAAGGCCCTCGAGGCGCTCGAGCGCACACGAGAGCGTTTTGACAGCCGCGACTTCCCGTCGATCGACGCGGTGCTCGGTGCCTGGGAGAGGGCCGATGCCCGAGAAAAGGTACGCGCTGAGTCGGCCGAAACGGCGGCTGAGACAGGCGAGGAGGACCCGTCATGAAGCGTCTGATCGTCTGGATCGTCCTGCTAGCGGCCGCCGTGGCCGCGGCCATTTATTTCCTGCCGGGAGCCGGCGTGGCGACGGTCGAGTTCGCCGGCTGGCGGATCGAGACCACCGCGGTCGGCTTGGTGCTGATCGTGCTGGCCGTGCTGATCGGCCTGCAACTTATCGGGCGGTTGGTTGCCGGGGTGGTGAACTTGCCGGCGCGCTTTGGCCGCCACTCCGCCGAGCAGCGCCGTCGGGCGGCTGATGAAAAGCTCCTTCGCGCCTGGGCCGAGCGCCAACGTCGCCAGACCGACCTAGCCCAGCGCTATGCCTTGGCCGGGGTGGAGGACGGCAGTTTGCCACCGATGCACTTTCAGGTGGCGATCGACGCCCTGCTCGATGGCTTCGATCCCTCGCGCCAGGGGGCGGCCCCGCGAGGGAGGGACGAGACCCGCCAAGAGATCGGCGACCTGTTCGAGACGGTCGGGCGCCGCTTTCCCAAGTTCGCTGAGTTTCTGCGCCTGCATATCGTCCAGCGGTTGATCGCGTTGAACGAGATCGAATGGGCCCAGGCGATAGTCGAGCCGCTGGTCGAGACCCATCCGCGCGACGAGGCCATCCTGCTAATCCGGGCGCAATTGCTCGAAATGGCCGGTGAGCACGATTCATTGGCACGATTGCTGCCGACCCTGCGTCGTATCAAGGACAAGCGCCTGACCGCCGACGAGCTGCTGCGCATCGAACGCGTGGTGTTGCTCGGACGGATCGAGGCTGCGTCACGGGCACGTGATCTGGACCTCTTGTCGCGGCTCTGGTCGGAGGCCGGGCGCAACGTTGTCGACAGTCCGACCGTGACGATCGCCTACGCCGAGGCACTGGCCCGCGGTGGCGCGGAAACGGGTGCCGCGCGCGTGCTGGAAAAGCGTCTCGGCCGCGCGCTGGAAGCCCAGACGCTGCATACCTGGGCCGAGCTGCGCCACGAGGACCCGGCTGAGGCGCGCAAGCGCCTGCTCAAGCTGGTGCCGGACGACTGGAGCGAGCCGGTCAACGCACCCGACGTGGGGCGAGCCCGGGAGCGTGCCGCCTTCGCCTACGCGATGGCACGCCTGGCGTTGGCCGAGTCCGATCCCACCTCGGCTCAGATGTGGGTGGGGCGCTTGGGTCCGCTCGATCAGGAGCTGCGCTACTTGGCGGTCGCCGCGCGCGTGCATGCCCGCTTGCGCGACAGCAGCGAAGCGGCCCTGCTCTACGAACGGGCGCTCGCTCGGGCCGGCCTGGAGACGAGTATGGCTCCGCAACCGGTGAAACCGTCCGCGGGCGCTCATGGCCGCTGACCGGGCGGTGCTGGCCGATCTGCGGCGCTTTCTCGACCAGCTCGAGCATCAGGGTGAGCTGGTGCGGGTGACCGAGCCGGTCGATCCCGACCAGGAAATGACCGTGCTGGCTGACCGCGTGCTGCGCGCTGGCGGGCCGGCCCTGCTTATCGAGAACCCGGTCGGTTTCGACACCCCGGTGCTTCTCAACCTGTTCGGTACGCCCGAGCGCGTGGCGCAGGGTATGGGTGGGCAAACGCTAGCGGACCTGCGCGAGATCGGCCGGCTGCTGGCCTTTCTCAAGGAGCCCGATCCGCCGGCCGGCCTCAAGGAGGCTTGGAAGAACCTGCCAATCTTCAAGAAGGTGCTCGACATGGCGCCGCGGCGGGTGAAAAAAGCGCCGGTGCAGGAGGTGGTGATCGAGGGCGACGACGTCGATCTCGCGCAGTGGCCGGTCCAAACCTGCTGGCCTGAGGACGCCGCTCCCCTGATCACCTGGGGGCTGACCACGACGCGCGGCCGGCCGCGCAAGGGCGGCGGGCTCGAATCGAACCCCGAGGATGCCGCGGCGGCCGGCCGCGAACGTCTGAACATGGGCATCTATCGCCAGCAGGTGATCGGTCGCAACCGGGTGATCATGCGCTGGCTGGCCCATCGCGGCGGGGCGTTGGATTTCGTGAACTGGCAGGAGACGCATCCCGGCAAGCCGTTTCCCATCGCCGTGACCCTGGGGGCCGACCCGGCCACCATCTTGGGTGCGGTGACCCCCGTGCCGGATACCCTTTCCGAATATGCCTTCGCCGGACTCCTGCGCGGGGAGCGCACCCGGCTGGTCGAATGCCTCTCGCACGACTTGCTAGTGCCCGCGAACGCCGAGATGGTGCTCGAGGGGTTCATCCACCCCGACGACGTGGCGGTCGAGGGACCGTACGGGGATCACACCGGCTATTACAACGAGACTGAATCCTTCCCGGTGATGACCATCGAGCGCATCACCCATCGCAAAAACCCGATCTATCACAGTACCCACACTGGTCGTCCGCCGGACGAGCCGGCCATCCTGGGCGTGGCGCTCAACGAGGTGTTCGTGCCGTTGATCCAGAAGCCGTTCCCGGAGATCGTCGACTTCTACCTGCCGCCGGAGGGCTGCTCATACCGCATGGCGGTGGTGTCGATGAAAAAGCAGTACCCGGGTCACGCCAAGCGCGTGATGATGGGGGTGTGGAGCTTCCTGCGCCAGTTCATGTATACAAAGTTCGTCATCGTGGTGGACGATGACGTCGACCCGCGTTCCTGGGAGGACGTGATCTGGGCGATGACCACCCGCATGGATCCGGTGCGTGACAGCCACCTGGTCGAGAACACCCCGATCGACTATCTCGACTTCGCCTCGCCGGTCTCTGGGCTGGGCGGCAAGATGGGGTTGGATGCGACCAGCAAGTGGCCGGGGGAGACGGATCGCGAGTGGGGCCGGCCGATCCGTGCCGACCCGGAGGCCGAGCAGGCGATGGCCTCGATCTTCGAGGTGGTCATGGCCCGTGCCGAGGCCGCGCAGAAGGATTGATTTTCCGGCTTGGGTCCGCTTGGGCCCGCTAGCTCAGTGCTGCGTTTCGGCCGAGAGCACGCAGCGGTTGCGACCCTGCTCCTTGGCCTGGTAAAGCGCGTCGTCGGCGCGTGCGAAGACCGTCTCCATCTCCTCGCCAGACGCGAATTCGGCCAGTCCACAGGAGGCTGTGACACCGATCTCGCGGCCGCGGTAGCGCAGCTTGGTGCGTGCCAGCTTCTCGCGGATGCGCTCGACCACCCTGAGGGCGTCCTCGCCGGCGGCGGCTGGCAGCAACATTACGAATTCCTCGCCGCCGAAGCGCGCGATCATGTCGACGTCGCGGATCAGGTTCATAAAGGTTTTGGCGACGATGATCAGGGTCTTGTCGCCCGCTTGGTGTCCCAGTTGATCGTTGATGTCCTTGAAGTGATCGAGATCCCAGATCGCCATCGTCAGCGGTGACTGATCACGACGCATGCGCGCCATTTCCAAGCGCATGCGGTGATCGAAGGCCAGCCGGTTGGGCAGACCGGTTAGATTGTCGCGGAACAGTTTCGCCTCGCTCTGCTTGAGTTGTTCCTCGAGCATGCGGGTCTGGTCCTCCAGTTGAGCCAATCGCCCGCGGAGCTGTTCGTTGTCCGCCTCGACGTCCTCTTGGCGGCGTTCTTCGCCTTGCTGGAACGTCTGCACCTGCTGCCGGATGCGATCGATGCGTTCGCGCACCGCGAGCTTGAGCCCGTCGAGATCGTCGGCGGATTCCACGTGCGCGTGGATGTCGTCGACCTGCTTACGTAAGGAGTCATCGAGCTTCAGCCGGGCTTCGCGCTGGACGACTAGGTCATCGCTCTGCGACTGGCTGAACTGGTCGATGTCGGCCAACGCCTCCGTGACCTGTTCAAGAAAGCGGGTAAGCTCGCCCTTCTCCTTCTCGATCGCCTGGCGCATGTCGTTTATCAGCGTGGCGCTGCGATCGATCAGGATGCTGGGCAGGGTGCGGTCGTTGGGGTCGTCGATGGTGGCAATCAGTCGTGCCCGACGGCCTTCCAGTGCTTCGACGAAAGCGATGCGGTCGAGCAGGAGGGGCAGGACTTCCCTGACGTGTGAGGCCGAGCCATTGTGCGTGCCGTGGCTCGCCGGGGCGGCGTCCGCTTGCGGCGTGTCGTCGGGCTGACTGGCCTCAAGTTCACGGATGCGTCGTGCCAGGTCTTCGATCTCGTCCTTGAGTCGGCCGACCTCGAAGGCATGCTCGTCCTGCTTGCGGGCCTTGTCGCGGATGCGGGCGGCGGCGTCGGCCAGCTCCGGGTAAGCCTTGTCGACGGCGAACAATACCCGCGAGAGGGTGATCTTGAGCAGCCCGCCCAGTTCCTGGTCGTGGTCCTCCAGTCGGCCAAGCTCGCCAAGAAGCTGTTCGTAACGCTCCCGGTAGTCGCCGTTTTCCGTCGACGCGGTGGGTGCCTCGGCCATCGTTTCGGTCTCTCCCTCGGATGAAGTGCCTAGCCTAGTTCTGTTTATGCGGCAATGGTAGCGCGATGCTCATCGCCACCGGGATATGGTCTGATCCGCCGATCGGACGTGCTTCGGTGCCGCGGATGTCGAGTGACTGGCTCACTGCGATGTGGTCGATCGCCCGTTGCGGTTGCCAGCGGGGATAGGTAAGCGGCGGGCGCTTGGGCAGCTTCAGCCCGTTTTCGATACACCAGTGCTGCATGCCGCGATCATCTGGTTCGCAGTTGAAATCGGCCATCACCACCACGTAGCCCGGCACGTCAGCCAGCTCCCCCAGCTGGTCGAACTGCATCTGGCGGGCTCGACGGCTCAGGGCCAGGTGGGTGTCGATCACGCGCAGTGGATGGCCGTCCCAGAGGAAATCGGCCACCAAGGCCCCGCGCCCGGGCATGCGGCCGGGTAGGGGGCACTGGGTGATCTCTCGTGGCTGGATGCGGCTGATCAGGCCCAGCGCGTGCTTGCCGAACTGGCCCAGATCGCGGTTGACTCGCACTGCCCAGTGCGAGAGTTCGGCCAGCTCGGCCAAGTGCTCGGCCTGGTTGAGAAAGCGGCTGCGGATCGAGCCGGCATCGGCCTCCTGCAGGCCGATGATGTCGAAGTGCGACAGGGTCGGTGCGATGGTCGCTAGGCTGCGAGCACGGTCGGCACTGGGTAGCAGGTGTTTCCAGCCGCCGGTGAGGTAGTCGCGGTAGCGATGGGTGGCGATACCCACCTGGATGTTGTGCGACATCAGCCGGAGCGGTTGATGGCCCCGCACGGCAATGAAATCGTCTGGGCCGCCGTTAGCCGTGCTGGAAATCAGACCGCGTTGGCTAGCCGCCTGGTGGGTCATCCGCCCACCAATGTCTCACCGAGTCGACGAGTGAGCTGCTCGTTCTCGCGGTAGTCCACGGGCACGTCGATCACGCAGACAGACTGGCTTTCCATCGCCTCCCTAAGGATCGGCAACAGCCCGTCGCCGGATTCGACCCGGTAGCCCTTCGCGCCGAAGCTCTCGGCCAACTGGACGAAATCCGGGTTGCCGAAGTGCACGCCGGTGCTGCGTCCGAAACCGCGGCGCTGCTTCATGTCGATCAAGCCATAGCCGCCATCATTCCATATCAGCACGATGATCGGCGTGTTGCAGCGCACGGCCGTTTCCAGTTCCTGCACATTCATCAGAAACCCGGCGTCGCCCGTGGCTGCAACGATGTGGCGTTCCGGGTAGAGCAGCTTGGCGGCGATCGCCCCGGGCAGGGCGATCCCCATGCTGGCAAAGCCGTTGGAGATTATGCAGCTGTTGGGCTGTTCAGAGCGGTACATGCGCGCTAGCCACATCTTGTGGGCACCGACGTCCGAGATGACGATGTCGTGGCTGGAGAGTGCCGTGCGCAGGTCCCAGATCAGCTTTTGCGGCTTGATCGGCATGCAATCGTCGTCGGCGTGCCGATTCATGTCCTCGATCAAGGCCTCGCGCAGGTTCCGGAACGCCGGTCCGTCATGCGGGGTGGTCATCTCGCCGAGACGGTTCATGGCCGTGTTGATGTCACCTACGATGCTAGTCGCCACGGGGTAGTAGGCATCCACCTCGGCGGCCTCGGTATCCACGTGGATGATGTGGCGGTCGCGGGTGGGGTGCCAGAGCTGAGGGTGGTATTCCACTAGGTCGTAGCCGATACAGACGATCACGTCGGCCTGGTCGAAGCCGACGTTAACGTAGTCCTTCGACTGCAGGCCGACCGAACCCAGTGCCATCGGGTGGCGGAAGGGGATCACGCCCTTGGCCATGAAGGTGTTGGCCACGGGGATGTTGAGGCGGTCGGCAAGGTCGGCGAGTCCCTCGCTGGCCTCTGCTCGAACCACGCCATGGCCGGCAAGGATGATCGGGTGACGGGCCTCGCTCAATAGCCGGGCCGCCTGTTGGAGGCTTGATTCCCGCGGTTCGCTAGCCCCGTTTGCGGTCACCCGCAGCGGCTCGGCGTAGCCCGACTCCACCGGCATCGCGGCGACATCCTCGGGCAGTTCGATGAAGCTTGCCCCGCCCTTGCCGGCCTCGGCGAACTTGGTGGCCCGACGAATGGTTTCGGGGATTGCCGATGGCGTGACGATCCGCGAGGCATATCGGGTGATCGGTTCGAACATCCGCACCAAGTCGAGCACCTGGTGTGATTCCTTGTGCAACCGGTCGATGCCGGCCTGTCCGGCGATGGCGATCAGTGGGGCGTGGTCCATGTTGGCATCCGCCACGCCGGTAACCAAGTTCGTTGCGCCCGGACCGAGCGTCGAAAAGCACACCCCCGGCTTGCCGGTCAACCGACCGACGAGGTCGGCCATGAACGCCGCGCCCTGTTCGTGGCGCGTGACGATTAGCTCGATCGACGAATCGTTGAGCGCATCGACGAAGTCGAGATTCTCCTCACCCGGGATGCCGAAGACGTACTCGACGCCTTCGTTTTCCAAGCAGCGCAGTAGCAGTTGGGCGCCGGTGCTCACGGGTCGATCAGTCGCGTTCGTCACGAATCTGTTCGATCAGTGCGTCGACCACCTCCAACATCTCCACGTTGCCGCCGGCGAGGCGCCCGGTTACGAGGTAGCGGCCATCAACTAGCAGGGACGGCACGCCCTGCACGCCGGCGTCCTGAGCGATTTGCCCGCTCTGGCGGATGGCGTTCTGGGTACCAAAGCCCTCAAAGGCTTCGAGGAAAGCATCGCGTTCGACACCTTGTGTGGCGTAGAAGTCGGCGATCGAATCGGCATCCGCCAGGCGGGTGCCCTCTTCGTGAATGGCGTGGAAGACAGCGCCGTGGGTGTCGTCGATCACGTCCAGCTGGTCGGCGGCATAGAAGGCACGCGTTAGCGGCACCCAGTGCTGGCCAAGTGCTAGGCCGCGGCGCTCGAAGACTACGTCATCGCCCAGTTTCTCGAGCCACGGCTCGAGTTCGGCCTCGAGGTAGTAGCAATGCGGGCAGCCGTACCAGAAGAACTCTTGGACCAGCACCTTGCCTTCCGGCGAACTGACATCGGTCTGCACCTCCTTGTAGCCCGATTCCGCGGCCATCGCGGGGGCGACCAGGATCAGGGAGGCGGTAGCGAGCAGCGCGGCGAAGAGTGACTTGAGGCGGTTGACGAGCATGGAGTGTCTCCGTGATTCGGTCAGGTGGGGCGTTCAGTTACGGGGCCGTTCTGGCCGGTGCCCCTGAACGAAGTATGGGGCAAGCCCGCTGTTGTTGCAGCCGGCCGCCCCATGCGTATTCATTCGCTCCGAATGGGTCAGAGTTCGCCGTAGGAATGCAGCCCCGAGAGGAACATGTTCACACCGAGAAAGGCGAAGGTGGTAATGAACAGGCCGCCGATGCTCCACCACGCCATGACCGGGCCGCTCCAGCCCTTGGTCAGGCGCATATGCAGCCAGGCCGCGTAGTTCAACCAGACGATCAGCGCCCACGTCTCCTTCGGGTCCCAGCTCCAGTAGCCGCCCCAGGCCTCGGCCGCCCACATGGCGCCGAGAATGGTGGCGATAGTGAAGAAGGCGAAGCCCAGCGCGATCGCCTTATACTGGATGTCGTCCATCGTGGCCAATGAAGGTAGGCGGTCGTTTGGTCCGTCACCACCCATCTTATTCTTGATCAGGTAGGCGATGCCGACCATGGCCGCAATGGCGAAGGTGCCGTAGCCGACAAAGTTCGCGGGTACGTGGATCTTCATCCACCAGCTGTTGAGCGCCGGGACCAGCGGTTCGATCACCTCGGCATCACGGGTGAACTGGTACCAGAGAAGGAAACCTAGCGCGACGCCGATGATCAGCATGACGAAGCCGCCCAGGCTGCGATTGTTGTAACGCTTCTCGTAATAGAGATAGAGCAGGGCGGTGAAGACGGCGAAGACGATGAACACCTCGTAGAGGTTGCCCACCGGAATGTAGCCGTAGTCTAGGTTGATCAGATAGCCTTCGCGCCAGCGCGAGAAAAAGCCGATGAAGCCCATGGCTGACGCGGCCCAGACCAGAGCGCTGCCGACCTTCAGTCCATACTCAGAACGCGCTAGCGTGCTGATGAAGTAAGTGGGGATGGCAATAAAGAACAATGCGACCATCCACATGGTGGCCGCCTGGCTCGAGAGCAGGAACTTAAACAGGAAGGTCGATTCTTGGAACTCGGCCAGCGCCGACCGGCCGACCGCGCCGTCGGCCCCGAGGATGTTGTACTGCCAGATGGCGTAGGTGGAGATGATCGCTACGACGCCTACCAGCCATCGGGTTGCCGGCCAGATCCAGCCCAGCAAGCCAAGTCCCAAGGCGGCACCGAACAGCGTACCGGTGCTATAGACATCCAGTGATTCGCTGTACTGCGTGTAGCCGATGCCGGCAATCACCAGCATTGCCACCGCCCAGAGGACGTCGATCAGGCCAACGCGCCGCGGTGACGGCAGGTTGGAAGTGGGTCGATAGCCATTGACCATTTGTTCGTTGGGGACAGACATGGGCCATTTCTCCTGCGCGGATTGTCTTGCCGTCATTCCGATCGGCCGGGATTATCCGGGTGCGACGGTGGGTTTTTCTGATTGTTTGACTCGGTTTGCCGTTGAAGTTCATCGCTGAACTGGGCAAACGCCTGATCGAAATCGATATTCTTGCGGGCATCCGTGCCGGCGACCACCACGCGGTGGTGTGCCGAGTCTCCATCATCGTTCACGCCGGCGGGTTTGATCAACACCCAAAGTCGGCGATAGTGGATGTAGAAGAGCATGAAGATGCCCAGGGTCAGCATCAACGAGCCCAAATAAACCCAGAACATGCCAGGGGCGCGGGTCACTTCTAGCCCGGTCGACTGAATGTGGTTGAAACTGCTGGGCGCGACGAAGATCGGCGAGCCGTAATTGGGGATGACGGTAACCACGTCGAGCGCCTTCTCGAAGAAATCCTCGTCTCGATCGCCGAATTCCTCCACGCCTTGATCCTGCAAGGTCTCCATGTAAGCGCGCATCAGCACCGACTGCACGACTCGGAACGAGGATTCTTGGGCCTGATCGGCCATCTCCGGGGGCATGTCGCGTTCGGCAAGTTGCCGGTCGACCTGCTCAGCCAACGCGGAAAAGCCCTGTTCGACGAAGGTCTCGACCATGTCGGCGATCGAGCGGGCGGCCGCGCTTTGTGCCGCCCCTCCCTGCTGGCCCTGAGAGGTCTGCCCGACCAGATCCACGGCGATACGGGTGATCTCGTCGCGGTCCTTGAGCGTGGCGTAGAAGGCCATGAAGGTCTCGAGCGAATCGTTACGATCGGCCGGTATGAACAGGAACTGCTGCTGTCCGCCCACCTCGGCGGTAACGCCGCTGAGGAAATACTTGGTGCCGTCGAAGTCGACTGGCTGGAAGTAGTTCTCGTACTCGATGGCCTGACCGGCGGCATCGCGGAGACGGAAGGTGACTGACGGGCCGAAGTTGGTATTTTCGCGCTCGCCGTCGGGACCTTCGGTGGGGTTGACGTTGAACAGCGTGAAATCACGGAATTCAAGGGTATGTTTCTCGCCACTGAAATCGAAGGTGCGTTCCTGGTTGACCTTGCCCTCGAGTTCCTGCTTGGTGCCGACCTTGCCAAACAGCTGCCAGGCATCGAATTCCAGTTCCGTGCCACCATCGCCGAAGCTCGACTGGAATATGTTGTAGCCCTTGTATCGCAGGGGATGGTTGACCCGGATGGTCTCCTCGATCACCTCGCCGCTTTCCTTGTCGGTCAATTTGAGTTGCGAGTTGAAGGACTTGGGCATGCCGGTGTCGTAGTGCTCGATGTGGAAGTCCTCGACATCGATCTTGAACGGCAGGTTCTGCACAACGTAGCCGTCCTTGAGACCAATGAATGCCACGTCACCCCACTTGCCCTCGGGGATGTTGACCGAGCCCCGGAAGCCGGCCAGCGCGCCAGGCGGCAGGTGCGACTCCTCGGGCACCTGGCTGACGGGCAGATCGCGGGTCTCGACCTCGACTACGCCCAGGGTGTTGAGCGTCTTGAGGTACATCTTGCTGTCCATCAGTCCGCCGACCAGGATTACCACCATGCCCAAGTGAGTAAGCACGTAGCCAATACGGTTCATGCCGCCCTTGCGCGCGGCCACCAGTATCTCGCCTTCGCGTTCCTTGACCCGGGCCTTGTAGCCGAGTTGCTTGAATAGCCCCTGGGTGCGCTCGACGATGGTCGCGGCGGGCAGGTCGCTCTGGTACTGACGGGAATGGGCGAAGGCACGCAGCGACTTGTCCTGCGCGTTGAGTCGGAAGCTCCTGATGTCGCGCAGGAAGCCCGGGGTGTTGCGGATCAGGCAGGCGCTGGTCGAGGCCAGCAAAAACAGCAGGATGGCGACGAACCAGCTCATCGAGTAGACGTCGTAGAGCCCCATGGTGTTGAACACCTCGAACCAGAACGGTCCGAATTCGATCAGGTAGTCGTTGACCGGCTGGTTCTGCTGCAGCACGGTGCCGATCACCGAGGCGATCGCCAGGATCGAGAGCAGCGCGATTGCCAGGTTCATCGACGTGAGCCAGGTATATAGGCGCGAGCTCAGGCTGCGGCGGCGTTTGCGGGCGGTTTTGGCCTGGGAGGTCATCGGCTAGCCTTCGCGAAAGTCGGGTAGGTTGGGGCGACGGTCGGCATCGAGATGCGTTCGCCAACATGTTCAGACGCTTGGGTGCCGCCCGGGTTCCCCGATAGACGAGGATCGGGGCGACGTGTCAGCAGAGGCGGCTCAGTCGAGGCTGGCGATGTGCGCGGCCAGCGCGTCGATTTCGTCGTCGGATAGCTCGGCGGCCAGCGCGGTCATCAGAGCGGCCTGACCATGGGAACGATCACCGCTGCGGTAGTCCTTGAGCGACTGGGCGGTGTACGCGGCAGTCAAGCCGCGAAGGGCCGGGAAGCCGGCAGGCTGGTTGCCGTGGCCTTCGCTGTGGTGGCAGGCGGCGCAGGCGGCAACGTTTTCGCGACCCTGATGGTACAGGTCCGCGCCCAAATCCGAGCCATCGTCGGCCGGGTTGGCTACTTTGCGCTCCTGGGCGGCGTAGTAGACCGCAATGTCTCGGATCTGCTCATCGCTCAAGCCGCTGGCCTGCCCGCTCATGATGTCGTTCTCGCGCTTGCCGTCACGATAGGCGGTCAGCTGCGAGGCAACGTACTTCGCGGACTGGCCGGCGATCGACGGGAAGGCCGGGTTGTTGCTGTTGCCCTTTTCACCGTGACAGGCGGCGCAAGACTCGGCCGCCTCGCGGCCAGCCTTGATCGAGCCGGCCTCGTTGGCCTGGGCGGCGCCGGTGAGAAAGGAAAGCCCAATAAGCATGCCGGCGGTAAAACGGCCGCGACGCGGCATCGGGTGAATTGCTGTCTTCATCGCTAACAATCTCGTTGTGGTTCGCGTTCGGCCGGCCTTGGCCTCGAAAAGGTGTGTAGGAGCGCTCCGATTATAGGAATTCAGCCGAGCATTTCACTGTGTTATTCCAAAATTCGGTCGAAGTGCCGTTAAAACGACCCGTAATCAAACCGCATAAGTCACTCGCTTGCAACCTTGCGGCGTGGCAGGATGCCTGCGGGAAAACACGGGCTTGGGTTCGTTGGCTTTCCCTCCTCCCCTTCAATGCCTGGTTGAACCGCATGAACGACGACGCAACTCGACACCAACGCCGCCTGTTCGACGCCGCCTCCTTCATCAAGAGCGCGCCGCGCCTGAACGACATCGGCGAGGACATCGGCGCCGAGGTCGCCTTTGCCGGACGTTCGAACGCCGGCAAGTCCACCTCGCTCAATGCCCTGGTCGGGCAGAAGACGCTGGCGCGTACCTCGCGCACGCCGGGACGCACACAGATGATCAACCTGTTCGGTCTGGGTGGCGAGACGGAGGGTGCCCGTCGACGGTTGGTCGACCTGCCCGGTTACGGTTATGCCAAGGTGCCCGAGCGGGTGCGCCGCGCCTGGGGCGATGCGATGGCGCAGTACTTCGCCGAGCGCCAGTCGCTGGTCGGAGTGGTGGTGATCATGGACATTCGCCACCCGCTAAAGGCGCTCGATCAGCAGATGATCGATTACGCGACAGCACGCGGCCTACCGGTGCTTGCCTTGCTGACCAAGGCCGACAAGCTCAGTTTCGGCCAGACCAAGCAGACCGTCGCCCGGCTAGCACGGGAGCATCCGCTGCCCGACGGCGAATGGATGGCCTTTTCCGGTACCAAGGGCACGCACGTGCGCGAAGTCCGCGATGTCATCAGCGAGTGGCTGGACCGGGCACCTGACTGAATCGGTGCTGCCTGGGGGACGGCCGGCACGACTCCGGTGGCACTCAGCGCGTCTCGATCGTCAGGTCGGCGACCAGCGGCAGGTGATCCGAGATGCGCGGCACGATCGGATCGCGGATCGCCTCGAGCGCGTGGGCATGTAGCGGGCCGCGAATCCAGATCTGATCGAGCGGTAGCAGCGGGCGTCCGGCGGGGAAGGTGCGTCGTGCCGGTAGGCGGGTCAGCTCGCGATGAAGGACCCGCAGGCTCCTGGCCCGCGGCAGCCACTCATTGAAATCACCCGCCAGCAGCAGCGGCGCGTCGGGCGGCAACTCGGCGAGTGCCATGGCTAGCCGTCGCCCCTGCTCGCGACGCTCGCTCAGGCCAAGCCCGAGGTGCACTACCCAGCAATGCAGCGCACTTTCGGGCAGGTCGATACGCGCCCTCAAGGCCTGACGAGGCTCGCGATCGACGTGCGAAAGCTCCAGCGGCGTCTCGGGGTGCATCGGCCAGCGCGAGGCTATCAGGTTGCCAAACGCGGTCACCTCGCCGGGGCGGTGCAGGCAGCCGCGCTCGTGGGTGGGGGCGAACGTCCAGTGCGGCAGGCTCGATTCGATTGCCCGCAGCAGTCGGTCGTCGGCTGGTTCGGCGGCGAGGTTGGCTTCCTGCAACGCGACCACGTCCGGCGCGAGTAGGCGCAATATCCGCGCGGTGCGCTCGGGGGTGTAGCGGCCGCGGTGGTCGATGCAGCTGTGGATGTTCCAGGTCACGACACGCAGCCGGCGCCCGGTGAGCGTCATGATGCCCCCGAGGCCTGCTCGCGCAAGGCTAGCCAGCGTGATAGCCCCCAGCCGATGCCGATGAACACCGCGGTGATGAACGTCAATACGCCGATCGTGGCCGCCGACGGGTCGAGCAACGTCCGCAGGAGTTGGTCGGAGAAAATCGTTAGCGCGATCGCGGCCGGTGCGAGTCCGGCCAAGCTGCCGACGAGGAAATCGCGGAAACCGATCCGGGTGGCGCCCGCGACCATATTGACCACCGCGAAGGGGGCCAGCGGCACCAGGCGCAACGAGAAGACGGTCAGGATACCGCGGCGAGCCAGGTGGCGCGATAGCTCGTCGAGGCGTTTTCCCGCCAGTCGACGCAGCGCCTCGGCGCCGAGGAAATGTCCGGCGGAAAAGCCCAACATCGCGGCGATCACCAGTGCGCTATAGGCTAGACCGAACCCCGCCCAAGCCCCGAACAGCAGCCCGGCGACCACCACAACCGGTGTGGCCGGCACGCCCAGCAGCAACCCGAGCACCGCCAGTCCGAGAAAGGCCCAGGTGCCGCCGGGCATTTCACGGAGTTTGGCCAGCCCGTCGAGCAATTCACGCGGGGCAATCAACTCGCCCAGCGGGGTGAACTTGAGCAGTACCGCGATCAGTACGAACAGCATGATCAGCAAGGCAAACGTGGCCGCCTTGCGTCGCACGGGCCGACGCGACCTCTTCTCGATGAACATGTCGATCAGTTCCTCTGGCGGGCGGGCACGTTCGGGGTCGATCACGGCGGCGTCCGGCACCTGGCGGTCGATCGTCGGGTCGAGCGTGACGGTCAACGGTTCGAGCCAGCGTTTCTCAGCCGAGCGGTTGAGCGCGTCGATCGCACCGGCGACCGAACCCTGCTTGTACTCGGCTGCCGCGACCGCCGACGGGGTGGTGCCGAGATGCTCGGCCAGCAGTTCGCGGCGCATCGCGACGATGGACGCGCGGCTTTCCTCGCGATCCCCCAACAGGGAGAGGTTGAGCTCGCTGTCAAATCCCATGGAGCGGTTGGACGTATTGGCCGAACCGAGATTGATTTCCCGGTCGTCGCCGATGACGAGCTTGGAGTGCAGGCTCACCATGGCGGGCTCCAGCCCGGCCACGGCCGGGTAATAGATCCGCAGACGGCGATGGCAGTCGGCGGTGCGCAGGCGCTCGATTAGCCGGGCGCGCAGCACGTCCATGGTCAGGCGCTCGAGCCAGCCGTCCTTTTCCCGTGGCAGCAGCAGGATCACCTCCGGGCCGGACTCTTCTTCCAGCCGGGCGACCAGCGCTTCCCCGATTCGGTGGCTGGTGAAGTACTGGTTCTCGATATAGATGCAGTCGCGGGCCTCGCCGATCAGGCGGCACAACCGGGTCTCGATCTCGCGTATCTCGGTTTGGTCACGCCAGGCAGGCAGTGTGCGTGCAATGCCCACCCGGGCATGGTCGAGCGCGACGGCGACGTGATCGGCAGGCCATGGTGCGGGATGACCGGTCGTCTTGGGCGGCTCGAGGCACTGTCCGGTAGCCCGTTGCCAGCGCTCGCGGGCCAACTCGCCGAGGTCGCGGCTGATCGGGCCGGTGACCGCGAAGGCCAGATCGTGGAACGGCGGGTAGGGCTGGCCGTCGGGATCGCGGCGCAACGGCTCATCGGCGGCGTGAGTGCGTCGGTCCCAGCGCCACTTGGATGGGTCGAAACCACCGACCAGGGCGGCCCGGTCGTCGACGACCAGCATTTTCTGGTGCTGCGAGGCGCCCAGCGGATGTTCCCCGTCGAAACGGACCTTGAGACGCGGGTGGCGGGCCATCGGGCGGGAAAACAGCGGCAACCATTCGCGCTCGAAGGCGTAGATCATGGCGAAGTCCCAGGGGAGCAGGTGGATCGTCAGCTCCGGGTTGTTCGACAGGGCATGATTCAGTACGGCGGTTAGGTGACAAGGTGCCTGTGCCGCGTCGCAGGGGCGGTGCATCTCGACCCGGCTGTCAACGTCCCAGCAGAGAATGATCGCCTGGTGGCGCGCCTGCGCGAGCATCTCCGCGAATGCCGGGAACCAGTGCTCGCCATCGACCACCAGGCCAAGTCGTTCAGCCCGGCCGGTACGCCAGAAGCCCTCATCTATCGGGGTGCCCTCATCGTTGATGTCGGTGGTCGTCATGCGGGCGCTTGGAACTCCGGTGCAGGGATCGGGTTAGATCGTAGTTCAATCGACGGTAGTCGCCTGACGCGGGATGTGAGCGTCAGGCGGTCAGCAGCGCCCACCAGGTCAGTGCCGAGATCGAGAGCCAGGCCGCCGGCAGGGCGAGCAGTATCACGGGGAACGGCAGCCAGACTCGCCTAGGCATGCGGGCCATCAGCAACAGGCCGATGGTGGCGATGGCCGTGGGGTCGGGCGCGACGGCAAACAGCTCCGTTCCGGCCACTGGGCGCCCGGCTGTCCACCAGGCAATCGGGTGAAGCACCAGCCCCCAGAGGGTAAGCCCCAGCCCGAGCCAGTGACGGGGGCGTGCCAAATGGGTCAGGGCGAGCCCCGGTCCGAAGGCGGCCAGGGCCAGCAGCATGAAGGCCTGCCCGGCGAACAGGGCGGCAAACCAGGGAGCAGCCAGGTTGATCTCCGCGTACAGCCCGAAAAAGCGCCACGCCACCCAGATCCAGATGACGGCCAGCAGCACGGCGGCCAGCCGGTGAGCGAGGCAGGTGCGTGAACCGGCCATTGCGAGGAGCGCCACGGTCAGGGCGGCCAGTAGCACGTGGCCGGGCCACAGGGCGTCGTTCACCCGCTCGAACAGCCGCGCATAGATGGCCGGCGAGAACATCAGCAGGTCGGTCAGGCGATAACTGAGCCAGGTCTCCATGGGCGTCCTAGAGAGCCTGCAGGTGCTCGATCATGCGACGCCGCAGTGTCTCGTCGGGGAGTGGTCCGCGCAGCGCGGTCATGTTCTCGCGCATGTGCTCGACCCGGCTGGTG
>JAWLFB010000084.1:0-6534 GCA_041685825.1 Guyparkeria sp.
ATCGAGGAGGCGCTGCCGCTCTACGAGTGGGCGCACGCACATCCGGCGCTCGAGGTCACGGGCATCGATTGCCACATCGGATCACAGCTGACTGATGTAAGCCCGTTTCGCGACGCCGCCGAGCGAGTGATGACGCTAGCCCACCGCCTGGCCGAGCGGGGCATCGCCCTCCAGCACCTCGACCTCGGCGGCGGACTCGGCATCCGCTACACCGACGAGACACCGCCGTCGGCCGCCGACTGGATCGAAGCGATCCGTTCGGTTGTCGACACCGACCCGCTGGCCCGCGAGTTGCCGATCTGGATCGAGCCGGGCCGCTTCATCTGCGGTCCAGCCGGCGTCCTACTCACCCGGGTCGAGTACCTAAAGCCGGGCGAACACAAGTCGTTCGCCATCGTCGATGCGGCCATGAACGACCTGATGCGCCCGGCACTCTACGGCAGCGACATGGCGATCGTGCCGGCCGGCCAGGGTGCTGTCGAACGCCACCCCGGCACCTGGGAGATCGTCGGCCCCATCTGTGAAACTGGCGACTTCCTTGGCCACGAGCGCGAGCTGGCACTGGCCGAGGGTGACGTACTGGCCGTTCTGGGTGCAGGCGCCTACGGCTTTTCCATGGCATCGAACTACAACACCCGGCCGCGGGCGGCCGAAGTACTGATCGACGCTCACGCCATCCACGCAATCCGCCGGCGCGAACCGCTCGATTCCCTCTGGGCCCTCGAACAACTCCCCGCCGCCGACTGAACCGCCGGAAACATGGACCGCCACCCCCTCAACAGTCGACGGTTCACTGATAGCTTCTCGCTATCGAAAAAATCGGGAAATTCTATTTCCCCTGATCGAAACCCTCGACTAAGCTGAAGGGGATTCAGGGCAATGCCAACGAATCATGCCTACGAGGCATGTTCCCGGGGTCTTGCCGGCATTGCATTTACGGGTTCCGACCCCAAAATTTTTCTGCACCGGGATGCCAGCGACAAATGCCTGCCGCCCGGTTCGTTTCTCTTCGTCCCCGTTTTTTTACCCTTTAGCTATTAGGAGACTTTTGCATGCTGGAGAATCGTGAAGGCCAGAAGGTACCCAACGTCACCTTCCGCACCCGTCAGAACCATGACTGGGTCAACATGACGAGCGACGAGATCTTCAAGGGCAAGACCGTCGCCGTCTTCTCCCTGCCGGGTGCGTTCACCCCAACCTGTTCCTCGAGCCACGTACCGCGCTTCAACGAGCTGGCACCGGTGTTCAAGAAACACGGCGTCGACGAGATCGTCTGCATTTCGGTCAACGATGCCTTCGTCATGAACGAGTGGGCCCTGGACCAGGACGCCGACCGCATCCGCTTCATCCCGGACGGCAACGGTGACTTCACCGACGGTATGGGCCTGCTGGTCGACAAGGACGATCTCGGTTTCGGCAAGCGCTCTTGGCGCTACTCCATGCTCGTCAAGGACGGCACCATCGAGAAGATGTTCATCGAGCCGGAAAAGCCGGGTGATCCGTACGAGGTTTCCGACGCCGACACCATGCTCGACTGGCTGGCACCGAACGCCAAGAAGCCGCACTCGATCATGCTGTTCTCGCGCAAGGGTTGCCCGTTCTGCGCCCGCGCCAAGGGCATGTTGCACGACGCGGAACTGGAGTTCGACGAGATCATCGTCGGCGACGACGTCAATCTGCGCGCACTGCGTGCGGTCGCCCAGACTGAGACCGTCCCGCAAGTCTACGTTGATGGTCAGCGCGTCGGCGGCAGCGAAGAAGTGGAAACCTGGCTCAAGCAAAACGGCTACTGATCAGCCTAGGTCACTACGTAACGGCCCGGCACACCGGGCCGGCTTTCGCCTGCCACGCGGAAAAGGCAGACGAAAGCCGCGTACTCTCTTCCGGGTACGGGCCTGCCAGACTGGTCATGAGGTCCGACCCCGTTTCCTGACACCTTTTTCTGGAGATCTCCATGAGTGGCAAGCATTTCGACATGATCGTCCTCGGCGGCGGCTCCGGCGGCTTGGCGGTCGCCGAGCGGGCGTCCCAGCACGGCAAGCGGGTCGCCGTAATCGAGCCCACTGCTCTCGGCGGCACCTGCGTCAACGTCGGCTGCGTGCCGAAGAAGGTCATGTGGTACGCCGCCAACCTCGCCCACGACCGGGCCGACGCCGTTGACTGGGGCTTTCCCGAAGCGCCGGGCGCGGTGGACTTCGGCACGCTGACCAAGAAGCGCCGCGAGTTCATCGCCGGTATCACCCGCTTCTGGGGCGGCTACGCCAAAGACCTCAAGCTCGAAGTGATCGACGGCTACGGCCGGCTCGCCGGTGGCAATCAGGTGGATGTCGACGGCACCACCTACAGCGCCGACCACATCGTGATCTCCACCGGTGGCCGGCCGCTGGTGCCGCCGGTGCCGGGTGCCGAACACGGCATCACCTCCGACGGGTTCTTCGAGCTTGACGAACTGCCGAAGAAGGCGGCCGTGATCGGCGGCGGCTACATCGGCGTGGAGCTGGCCGGCGTGCTGCGCTCGCTGGGCAGCGAGGTGACCCTGCTCGACATGCTCGATACCGTGCTCGCGCCCTTCGATCCGCTGATCCGCGAAACGGCCACCGAGAACCTGCACCAGATGGGAATCGAGACCCACCTACCGTACAAGGTCTCGAAGCTTGAGAAGACCGACGAGGGCACGATTATCCACGGCGCGGACGGCGAAAAACTCGGCCCGTTCGACCAGGTGATCTGGGCTGTCGGCCGCAAGCCGAACACCGACGACATCGGACTGGGCAAGGCCGGCGTCGCCGTGGAAAAAAACGGCATGATCCCGGTCGATGCCTACCAGAACACCAATGTCGAGGGCATATACGCCATCGGTGACATCATCGGAAAGTACCCGCTGACGCCGGTGGCCATCGCCGCCGGGCGGCGCCTATCCGACCGTCTGTTCGACGGCCAGAACGACGCGCATCTCGAGTACGAGACGATCCCGACCGTGGTCTTCGCCCACCCGGCGCTGGGTACGGTCGGCCTGACCGAGCCGCAGGCCGTCGAGCGTTTCGGCAAGAAGCAGGTAACCGTCTATGAAACCACCTTTACGCCGATGCGCTATGCACTCTCGGCTCACGGTTTCAAGACCGCGATGAAGCTCGTCTGTGTAGGCAAGGAGGAACGTGTCGCCGGTCTGCATCTGGTGGGCGACGGTGCCGACGAGATGCTGCAGGGCTTTGCGGTGGCGGTGAAGGCCGGCCTGACCAAGGGCCAGTTCGACGATACCGTCGCCCTGCACCCGACTTCGGCCGAGGAACTGGTCACGCTCAAGACACCCCGCGCGGACTGACCGCGACGGGCACTGTTCACGAGATCCAATAGGCCGGCGCGGGACATCCCGGTCGGCTTTTTTACAGGACTCTCTGCTCGAGAACCGATGCCGCTCTTCCCGGGCGAGTCCTTCGTGATGAAGGCGCGAGGTCACCGGCATGCCGGCTGCCACGTTAAGATCTCGAAACGCCCAGTACGGGCGACTCGCAAGGCCCCGATAGGCGCGCATGGAATCGTGCACCTGCTGCTTTGCCACCCTTGGAAGGGATAAGACCCCTCCCAGTCTGACGAACGCCTTGCATCTGCCCGGTTTTATGCACGCAGAGCGGCATCAGATTCGAGTAGAGGGTCCCTGGAGATTCATCCATGTTCCTGGAACTGCGACACCTGAAGACCATCCGCGCGATCGAGCAGACGGGTTCGCTCGCCGCGGCGGCCGAACGCCTGCACCTGACTCAGTCGGCACTGTCGCACCAGATCCGGGCGCTGGAATCTTACTACGAGACGCAACTGTTCTCGCGCAGCTCGCGTCCCATGCGGCTGACCGAGGCTGGCCGGCGCCTGCTGGCCGCAGCCGACACCGTGCTGCCGGAGGTCGATCGACTCGACCGCGACCTGCGCCAGATTGCCGGCGGGGCGACCGGCCGGCTGTTCCTGGCGCTCGAGTGTCACTCCTGCTTCACTTGGCTGATCCCGACACTCGAGCGCTACCGTGCGCAGTGGCCATCGATCGAGACCGACCTGTCAATGTCGTTCAGTTTCGATGCCATCGACGCGCTGCGCCGCGGTCAGCTCGACGGGGTGATCAGTTCCGATCCGGTCGATGACCCGGAATTGCACTTCGAGCCACTGTTCCACTACCCGGTGGTGCTGGTGCTCGCCCCGGGTCACCCGCTGGCCGCCGAGGCGCGCATCTCGCCCGAGATGCTTGCCGACCAGACGGTGATCGGCTATCCGGTTGAGCGCGATCGACTTGACATCTACCGCCGCTTTCTCGATCCGGCGGGCATCGAGCCGGCCGGATCGCGCCGCTCGGAGCTCACCGCGATGATCGCCCAGTGGGTCGCCAGCGGTCACGGCGTGGCGGCACTGCCGAAATGGGCCATCAGTGATGAACTCACCCGGGGCATCGTCACGGCCCGACCGCTGGGCGACGGCCTGTCGGCAACCATGCACCTGGCGGTGCGCCGCGACGAGCATCGACTCGCCTACATGGACGCCTTTTTGCGCCTGGCCCGTGAGCAGGCCGGCGAACGGTTGGGCGATATCACGCTCGCCCGCCCCGGCCGCTGAACGCCTCGGACGGCGATATTCGCACCCAGGGCGGGCTGGTGCTTTCGCGCGCGAAACGGTAGCCCTGCATCCAATCGATCGCCAATCCGCGGATCAACTCCACCTGGACGTCGGTCTCGACGTTGAGCGCGACCACGGTCACGCCGAGGGTCTCTGCAATCGTCAGCAGTCCATCAATGAAGGCGCGGTCACGACGACTGACCTTGCGGTCGCATAGCCAGTCGGTCTCGATCTTGACGTAATCGACATCGAACCGCCGCAGGTAACTCAAGGTCTCGCGGCCGGAGCCGGCGTGATCGATCGCCAGGCCCACCCCGGCGGCGCGCAGGTCGGCCAACGGCCCGACCAGGGCCCCGATCTCCCCGACTAGCGGGCTTTCGCAGATCTCGATCACGATCTGCTGAGCCTCGAGTGGCGAGGCCTCGATGGCGGCCAGCAGGAAGTCGATAAAGCGAGCCTCCATCAGACTGGTAGGGGCGATATTGAAGAACAATCGCCCGGCAAATCCCTGCATGACCGGGTCGCCCAGCGCGCGCTCGACCACCTGCCGGTCGACCCCGTCGACTAGCTGATCTCGGCCCAGTGCGCGCACGAATTCGGCCGCCGGCACCAGCCGATCTCCCGCTTGGGCACGGGCGAATACCTCGGCACCAACCACCTCGCCATCGGCCCGCCGGATCGGCTGGTAGACCACCAACACCGTTGCTGGCTCGAGGACGGTAATCACCTCTTGCGTCACACCCTCGGCCTGTTCGATCCCGCGGACCTCGTCGCGATTGGCCACCGCCAGCCGGTTCTTGCCGGCAGCCTTGGCGCGGTACATCGCTTGATCGGCCAGCGAGAACAGTGCCTGCGCCGAGGCCGGGTCGTCCGCATCCACGGGCCCGACGGCCAGCCCGATCGACAGCGACAACAGCAGGGATTTGCCGTCGGGGGCGGCGACCACCGTCTGCTGGGCCCGTGCCAGCAGACGGTCGGCGACCTGCTCAGCGGTCGCATCGTCCGCATCAGGCAGGATGGCTACGAACTCATCGCCGCCGTACCGGGCGACGATATCGCCGTCACGCAGGCCGGTGGTCAACAGATCGGCGACACGACGCAGGTAGTCGTCACCGAACCCGTGGCCGTAACGATCGTTGACCCGCTTGAAATCGTCAAGGTCGATCACCATAAGGCCGAAGCGGTACTCGTGACGCTTGGCACGGCCGATCTCGTAGTCGAGCAGCGACCAGAACATGCGCTGGTTGTACAGGCGGGTGAGTGGATCGCGTGTGGCGAAGTACTCGAGATCCTCGGTGTGGCGCTCGATCGCGCGCACCGAGCCGACCACGTTAATCAGGGTTGAGAGGATCGACTCGATCACCAGCTTCTTTACCGGCACGCGCGCCTCACCCATCGGCACGATCAACCCGACCATCCCGCGCATCGGCGGCAGGTCCATCGACAGGGTCTTGGTGTGCAGGTCGAGGCGGCCGGCATCGGTTATCGGCGGGCCCTCCCGGCCAGCGTGCTGGCGCGGCTTGATCTCGTGCGACTGGTTACCGAAGCCCTCGCCCACCCGGCAGCTGACCTCACGGTCGAGACGGGCGGCGACCACCTCGTCCACCTCGCCGTGCCAGAACACGTCCACCCCGATGGGCCGATCGGCAATCGAGAAGGCCGTGAACACACCGTGAACAGTGAATTGCTTGTTGATCTCCCTGAGCAGGTCGCGCACGTAACGGCGCCAGTCGCGCACCACGTCCGAGGTAATAACGAAGTGCTCGAGCAGGCCGATCTCGAACTCCAGTAGGTTGCGGTCGATCGCCACGTCACGGACCTTGTCGGTCAATGCATCGACCCGGGAGAGCACATCGTCGAACTCGGTAAAGCCGGTCGAGGCCCCGGCGAAACGCAGATCGGCCAGGTCCTCGACCCGATTGACCTGCTCGATCGAGC
>JAWLFB010000027.1:0-26332 GCA_041685825.1 Guyparkeria sp.
TGGGCTGTTGCGCCGGCTTGTTCCAGCTCGCGCTTGGGTTCGGTTGGCTCGATCTGCTCGAAGCCGTCGACAACCAGCAGGGCGACGCGTTTGCCTTGGAGTGGCTCGGTCATGGGTTGCCTCCTTGAGAAGTTATCGTGTAAAACCTGCGACTACCCGGGAAGATCAGCCGGGTTACTTCAGGCACGAGGCCTGGCATTGCCGAGCGGCGACCGATTGCCGTGACTTCGTGGCAGGCTCCGATCGGTCGGATTGACTATCCTTCGAGCAATGTTTTCCGAGGCCCGAGTCCATGCTGTGCCCATGTTCCGACTGACGCGCGTCGACCGTTTTGCCAATGTGCTGCTGATTCCGATCGCTTTAGTTTGCCTGCTCGCGTTGTCATCGGCCCATGCCGAGTACTCTACGGCCGCGCAGACAGTCTGGCTTGATGAGCAGAAAGTGCGGTATCACCTCATGGGCGATGCCGAGGCGCCGGTGGCGATCCTGCTGGGTGGTGGGCCCGGCTTTTCCAGCTGGAACCTCGAGCCGGTGCAGGGTCGACTCGCCGTGCTGGGCTACCGGACGGCAGTCATGGACATGCTCGGGGTGGGCGAGAATGCCACGGGCGGGGAGTGGCCGACGGGTGGTCAGGCCCTGCTGGATGCCTGGGTGGACCAGATCGAGGCCCTGCGGCTGGCTGTGTCCGACGAACAGCCGGTCGTGCTGTTAGGGCATTCCTGGGGCGCATTGATGGCATTACTCTACACGCGCGCGCATCCCGACGCGGTGCGTCGCCTGGTGTTGCTCAATCCCGTCGACCCGGAACGCCGCGCGATGCGTGATGTTGCCGAACAGATCGATCGGCGCCGGTCGAGGGAATTGGGCGAGGCCTGGGATGACGAGCTGGCGTGGGAGCAACCCATCGAGGAAAGGGAAGACCCGGCGGCGACCGCCCGTCACCAGATCGAGCGATCACTGCCGAGTTATTTCGACGATTACGCGCAGGGGCAGCGCTATGCCGAGCAGTTCGATGCCTCGGACTTTTCGGCCCGACTGAATATCGAGGGCTGGCGGGCCTACCGGGAGAATCCCGTTGGCTATGACACGATCCGGGGGTGGAGTCTGCCGATCGAATTTCTGGGGTGTCGGCAGGATCTGCTCATGCCGACCAACCTGGAGGCGATGCAATCTCGGTTGTCATTCGTGCGGGTGACCGTGCTGGAGGGATGTGTGCATTTCCCTTGGGAAGAGGTGCCGGCGGCGTTCGATGAGGCACTGGGAGAGCACCTGGGGCGTGGTGGTCAATCCTAGGTGACGAGCTGCCCGTAGCGAACATGAAAAAGGCCACGCCGTTCAACGGTCGTGGCCTTGCTTGGGCTGGCAAGCGTTGTCAGTTCTTTTTCTAGTCCGCGCTTTGTTCGAGCGCTTCGCCTGCCTCCTGAGTGTCTTGTCCCAGTCCTTCCATTGTGTTGCAGCCGGCCAGCAGCGTGAGCGAGCCTGCCATGGCAGACAGCATTGCAAGCCGTTTTAGAAATGTTTGAATCATCATCCGTACCTCTTCCATGTTCTGCTTGGCGAACCCTCCGGGCGAACCGGCAAGCTCCCGGAGTTTTGAGCCGAAGATCACGTTGATGCCGATTCATTCGGACACTAGTTAGGATAGTCCAACGCCAACAAGGTTCCCGATCGAATATGTCGGTTCGGGTGAATGCATGAGGAGGCGGCGTGGAAATACTACTGATCGGTGTCCTGCTGCTGGCCGGATTGGCCTTCGGCACCTTGGGGAGCCATTATTTTGGCGTCCCGAGGGTGGTCGGCTACATCCTGATCGGGATGCTGTTCTCACCGGATCTGCTGGGCGACCACCTCGGCCTGGATACCGCTCGCTGGACTCAACCGCTGGTGGCTATCGCGCTGGGCATCGTCGCCTACCTGATCGGCGGGGCGGCCACGGTCGGGCAACTGCGCCGTCTGGGTGTGTCGATTATCACGGCGACCATCGGCAAGGTCGCCGGTGCGTTCCTGCTGGTGTTCTCCGGTTTTGCCTTGTTGGGCGTGAGTGTTTCTGGGCTGCCCGTCTGGGGTGCCCCGCTGGTGCTCGCCGCCCTGGCGACCATCACCGCCCCGGCCGCCATCGTCGCGATCATCCACCAGTACCGGGCGCGCGGCCCCTTGACCACAGCCTTGATGGGTATGGTCGCGATGGATGACGCCCTTGGCGTGGTGATTTTCTCCGTGGCCTTGGCCCTGCTGGCCGCCGACGGTCTGGTGTCGGCCCTGCCGCAGGCGGTCTGGGAGATTGCAGCCGCGTTGGTGATTGGCGGGATCGGCGGCTGGTTGATCGAGCGGATCAGCCGCTTGTTGCACGAACAGGAATTGCGTCTGGTCGCCCTACTCGGTGCCATCGTGCTGCTGGTAGGGCTGGCACAGGCATGGCATTTCTCTGGCCTGCTCGCGGCCATGACGCTGGGCTTCACCGCGCGCTGGTTCGGCGGGGCGCATGCCGAACGCCTGTTCGAGCCGGTCGAGCAACTTGAGGAAATGGTGTTCGTCCTGTTCTTCACCTTCGCCGGGTTGTACTTCGACCTGACGGTGGTGTTCGAGCACGGCTGGCTGATCCTGCTGTTCTTCGTGTTGCGGGCGGTGGGACAGGTTATCGGCTCGTGGAGCGGTGCACGTCTGGGCGGAGCACCGCCGGCGATCGCCAACAACGTGGGGCTGGGCATGCTGCCCCAGGGTGGCGTGGCCGTGGGCATGGCCTTGATGCTTGAGGGGCAGCCGCGCTTCGCCGAGGTGGCGACCCTGGCGATCAATATCATTACGGCGAGCACGCTGCTGACCGAGTCGATCGGTGCGCTGGCCGCCCGGTACGGCCTGTCGCGGGCCGGCGAACTCAACGCCGCCAATGGCGGACAAGACGGGGGGCACGACGATGAAGGCAAGTAAGTGGTTGGAGGCGCATGCGGCTCGCGCGATTACAGTGGGGGCCGATGCGTCCCTGCCGGAGGCGGCAGCCCTGTTTCTCGAGAACCCCGAGGTGCGCGACATCTACGTGGTCGACGAGTACGGGCGGGTCTGCGGTCACTTGGGATTCCGCCGACTGGCCGGGTTGCTGCTCGCGCACCTTCGGCCGACCCACAGCCGGCGGCAACTGGTCGAAAGGGTGACCGCCGGGTCGGTGCGTGAGCACATGGACGAGCACGTGCTTTGCATGCGCCCGGACGAGCGGATCAGCGAGGTGTTTCACCAACACATGGAGCGGCGGATCGAGGACATCCCGGTAGTCGATGACGACCAACGGTTGCTGGGGGTGATCCGTGTGGCGGACCTGTTACGCAAAGCCATCGAGCCGGTGGGCTAACCCTGTGGCTCGGTCGGGTTAAACCTGGGCTTGCCGGTGAGATAGGACGACCCCGGGTCGACCAGAAAGCGCCCCTCTATCGCCTTGCGGCCGAGCAGCATGCGGAAGCGCATGGTGTCCCGGTCGGTCAGGGTCAACTCGATTGTCTGCTCGGTCTCGCCGATTACCAGTCGCGTAGCGATTACGTAGCGGTTTTCCCGATGCCCGCCGGAGTCGGAAACTTGGCGGCGGTCGAGCAACGGGGCCTCGCAGTGCATGACGGTGTCGCTGTCGCCCTGAATGGGGTGGATGCCGACACGGACCCAGTCGCCTTGGTCGCGGCGAAACGGCTCTACGGCAAAGGCATGCAGGGCCGAGGTCCGTGCGCCGGTATCGACCTTTACCTTGATCCGCTGGATGCCGAGATCGGGCAAGGCGACCCATTCGCGCCAACCCAGCCGCACGAGTCGTTCCGTTGTATCCCCATCGCCGGTCATGTCTGCGGGGCCGTCATGCGGAGGCATCTTCGTCGTCAGTGTGGTTGGCCTGGAAATCCTCGACCTTGCCGGCGACCTCGCTGACGTCGCCCTTGAAGCGAGCAATGTGATAGACGGCATCGCCCTCGTGGACCAAGGGCCGTTCCAGTCGGCCGATCACCACGCCGTCACTGGGAGACACGATCGACTCGCGCCGGCCACTGTAGGCATCATCGACGTAACCCAGCGTGTCGCCGCGGTCGACCTGCGCGCCCAATCGCACCACGCTGCCAAGCATGCCGCTTTCCGGCGCGCGTACCCAGAGGCTGCGCCGCGAGACGAACGGCTCCGGCCGGGGGGTCTTGCGCCGGGTAGGCGGCAGCATCTCCAGCGCGCGCATTACATTGAGCACCCCCTGTGCGCCCGCCCGGATAGAAACCTCGTCGAAGCGTAACGCTTCGCCGGCCTCATAGAGCAGCGTGGGGATGCCCCGTTCGCCGGCAGCTGCGCGCAGCGAGCCGTCGCGCAGGGAGGCGTTGAGCAGCACCGGCACGTCGAAGGCCCGCGCCAGTCGCAGAGTCTCGGGGTCGTCGAGGTTGCCGCGGATTTGCGGCAGGTTGGTGCGATGGATCGCCCCGGTGTGCAGATCAATGCCGTGACTGCAGCGACTGACGATCTCTTCGAGGAACAGGTTGGCCAGCCTGGCGGCGAGCGAACCCTCGTCCGAGCCGGGGAAGGAGCGGTTGAGATCGCGCCGGTCGGGAAGGTAGCGGCTTTCGTGGATCAAGCCGTAGGCGTTGACCACCGGCACGGCGATCAGCGTACCGCGCAGGCGCTGCAGAGTCCGGGTCTTGAGCACGCGCCGGATGATTTCCACGCCGTTGAGCTCGTCGCCGTGGATGGCCGCGCAGACGAACAATGTTGGGCCTTCGCGGCGGCCGTGGATCACGTGCACCGGCATGGACAGGGCGGTGTGTGAGCTCAGGCGCGGCATTTCCAGGTCGACCAAGGCCCGGCGCCCCGGTTCGATGCGCCGGCCGGCGATTTCGAAGGCCTCGCGCATGCGCTCAGCCCCGTCCGCGGGTGCGGGTCAGGCTGACCCCGGAGCGACGCTCAGCCAATTTTTTCTCGATGAACTGGATCTGTGTCCCGGCGATGTCCTTGCCGGTGGCCGACTCGATGCCCTCCAGTCCGGGCGAGGAATTGACCTCCATGACGACCGGACCGTGGTTCGAGCGCAACAGGTCGACGCCTGCGACGTTCAGCCCCATGGTCTTGGCAGCGCGCACGGCGGTGGAGCGCTCCTCGGGGGTGATGCGGATAAGGCTGGCCGAGCCGCCACGGTGCAGGTTGGAGCGGAACTCGCCTTCCTTGCCCTGGCGCTTCATCGAGGCGACCACCTTGTCGCCGATGACGAAGCAGCGGATGTCCGCGCCACCGGCCTCCTTGATGTACTCCTGCACCAGGATGTTCGTTTTCAGGCCCATGAAGGCCTCAATGACGCTCTCGGCGGCCTGGTTCGTTTCGGCCAATACTACGCCGATGCCCTGCGTACCTTCGAGCAGTTTGATGACCAGTGGCGCGCCGCCGACCATCTTTATCAGGTCATCGACGTCGTCGGGTCGGTGGGCGAACCCGGTCACCGGCAGGCCGATGCCCTTGCGAGAGAGCAGTTGCAGCGAGCGCAGCTTATCGCGCGAGCGACTGATCGCGACCGATTCGTTGAGCGGGAAGGTGCCCAGCATCTCGAATTGGCGCAGCACTGAGGCGCCGTAGAAGGTCACCGACGCCCCGATGCGGGGGATGACCGCGTCGAAGTCGTCGAGCGTTTCGCCCTTGTAGTGCACCTTGGGCTTGTTCGAGGTGATGTTCATATAACAGCGCAACACGTCGAGTACCCGTACCTCGTGGCCACGCTCGGTGGCGGCCTCGACCAAGCGTCGGGTGGAGTAGAGCTTCGGGTTGCGCGACAGGATGGCGATCTTCATGGCTGGGCTCGATCAGAAAAAATTTTGGGTCGTGTGGATAATGACCCAACTGTAGGCAAGTTCGTGGCGATTTGGGCGGCGTTCCGGGAAGGGCGGCCGGTCATCGGATCGTGAAGGACACTTGATCTGGTGCGGGTGGCCGGACTCGAACCGGCACGGCCGTTAAGCCTGCAGATTTTAAGTCTGCTGTGTCTACCAATTCCACCACACCCGCGATGGGACTCGGCCGGGCGGGGTGCCCGGCCGCTCCCATTCTATCGCCTTTCGTCGGTGTCGGCGAACCGCATGCACGGGCGATCAGGTGCGTTACACTCACGCGTCCGATTCATTCAGCACAGCCCGGAGTTATCCGCGATCATGTCAGAAGCCAACGGTTCCCATGCCAAGGGTCACCATCCCGCGTTCAGCCTGGTGCGCTCGGTACCCATCGAAGCGCTTAACCTGACCGTCGACGAGTATCGGCACGACAAGACCGGCGCCCGGCACTACCACCTGGCCACCGACGACGATCAGAACGTGTTCCTGGTCGGTCTGCGCACCGTGCCGGAGGACTCCACCGGCGTGGCGCACATTCTCGAGCACACGGCGCTGTGCGGCTCGGAGCGCTTCCCGGTGCGCGACCCGTTCTTCATGATGATCCGCCGGTCGCTCAATACCTTCATGAACGCCTTCACCTCGAGCGACTGGACGGCCTACCCTTTCGCTTCCTGCAACGAGAGGGACTTCTACAACTTGCTTGACGTCTATCTCGATGCGACGTTCTTCTCGCGCATCGAGGAGCTCGATTTCCGCCAGGAAGGCCACCGGGTCGAATTCGAACAGTGGGACGATTCGTCCACTCCGCTCACGTTCAAGGGCGTGGTGTTCAACGAAATGAAGGGGGCGATGAGCGACCCGACCTCCGTACTCTGGCAGACGCTTTCGCGCGAGCTGTTCCCGGACACTACTTATCACCACAATTCCGGTGGCGATCCGGAGCGGATTCCGGATCTCTCCTACGAGCAGATGGTGACGTTCTACAAGCGCTTCTACCATCCGTCGAATGCCGTGTTCATGACCTACGGCAACCAGCCAGTAGAGCGGCTGCAACGTGAGTTCGAGGAGCGGGCGCTGGCGCGTTTCGAGCAGATCGATCCCGATTCGGCCGTACCGCTCCAGCCGATCTTTGCCGGCCCGAAGCAGGTGGAGGACATCTACCCGCTCGACGATAACGACACCGCCGAGAAGACGCACGTCAATGTCGGCTGGATGCTCGACGAGAGCGCCGATCTCGACGCTCGCCTCGAGGCGCAACTGCTCGAGGGCGTGTTGCTGGAAAACAGCGCCTCGCCGCTCTTGCGTGCGCTGGAGACCACCGACTTGGGCGCCGCGCCATCACCGGTGCTTGGCCTGGAAGACTCGCAGCGCCAGATGGTGTTCGTCGCCGGGCTCGAGGGCAGCGAGGCCGACCGCGCGCAAGACGTGGAGAAGCTGATCCTCGACACGCTCGCCGAGGTGGCCGAGAAGGGCGTTGAACCAGCGACGGTCGAGTCCGTGCTCCACCAACTCGAGCTCGAGCAGCGTGAAGTGACCGGTGATGGCTTTCCCTACGGTTTGCACCTGATCGTCCAAGCGTTGCCGGCGGCGATCCACGACAGCGACCCAATCAACCTGCTCGACCTCGAGCCGGCGCTCGAGCGCCTGCGAGCCAAGACCGCCGACCCGCAGTTCATCCCCAACCTGGTTCGTCGGCTGCTGCTGGACAACCCGCACCGCGTGCGGTTGGTGCTGAAGCCGGATACCGAACTGTCCGCGCGCCAGCAGGCCGCGGAAAAGGCCCGGCTGGCGGCAATGCAGGACACGCTTGCGGCGGACGACAAGCAGCGCATCGTCGATCAGGCCAAGGCACTGGCCGACCGCCAGGCCGAGGAGGGCGACCTGTCTTTGCTGCCGACGGTGACCCGGGAGGACATCCCCGAAGACATCGACATCCCGCAGCCCGAGCAGTTCGTCCATCAGCCGTCGAGCCAGCGTTGGTACAACCGCAGCACCAACGGCCTGTGCTACCTGCAACTGGCGATCGACCTGCCGCAACTGGATCGTGACGAGCTCGAGCTGCTACCGGTCTATACCGGCCTGCTCACCGAGTTGGGGGCGGGTGATCGTGACTACGTTGCCATGGCAGAGGCGGTGACCGCCAGGACCGGCGGTTTTTCAGCAAATGCCTCCGTTCGGGCCGGCATCGATGATGTCCACCGGACCAGCGGCTTTTGGCTGCTGTCCGGCAAGGCGCTGGTCCGCCACGCCGATTCGATGGCCGACCTGTTCCACCAGCACCTGGATGCCGCGCGTTTCGACGAGATTGATCGCATTCGTGACCTGGTCAGCCAGATGCGCTTCGGCACAGAGCAGGGCGTCTCGGGTCGGGGTCATGTCCACGCCATGCTGCTGGCCACCTCGGGCATGTCGGCCCGCGCGGCCATGCGTCACGACACCGCCGGGGTTTCGGCCGTGCGCCGCATCAAGGCGATGGACGACGGGCTCGAACAGACGGCCTCCCGTTACGACTTGGCCGAGCGCCTGGCGCGGTTGCACGGGAAGCTCAAAGGCGGCCTACGCCACTACAACGTGGTCACCGAGCAGCGCCATTTCCCCGAAATGGCCCAGGCCCTGCGCCCGCACATGCACCAGGGGCAGACTGACCAGTCGTTTGAGCTCGGGCATCACGAGGCGAAGGTGCGCGAGGCCTGGATCGGCAATCTCGCGGTCAATTACTGCGCCAAAGCGCATGCCTGCGTGCCGCCCAAGCATCCGGACGCGGCCGCGCTGGCCGTGCTGGGTGGCTTCATGCGCAACGGCTTTTTGCACACGGCCATCCGCGAGAAGGGGGGTGCCTACGGCGGCGGGGCTGGGTTCGACGCCGAATCCGGCAGCTTCCGCTTCTTCTCCTACCGCGATCCGCGTCTGGGCGAAACGCTGGACGACTTCGATCGCGCGGTCGACTGGGTGGTGGACAATACTCACGAGGACCGTACTGTCGAGGAGGCGATCTTTGGTGTGATCGCCTCGATCGATAAGCCGGGTTCCCCGGCCGGTGAAGCGAAAAAAGCGTTCATGGACACGCTGCACGGACGCACGCCTGACGACCTGCGCGAGATCCGGGCCCGGGTGCTCGATGTCACCCAGGACGATCTCAAGCGGGTTGCAGACACTTATCTCAAGCCCGAAACAGCGTCGGTCGGTGTGTTGGCCGGGCCGTCGCGTGAAGAGGATCTCAAGGCGCTGGATCTGCGGATCGAACGCATCTGACACGGATGAGCAATATGACGACCAGGGGAAGCACTGCAATGCGCTGGATGATCGGGGTCGGCCTGGCCGCCCTGTTGCTGGTGGCGTATTTCCTGTTGCCGATCCTGAGTCCCTTTGTGGTGGGCTTCATCATTGCCTACCTGTTCAACCCGATGGTGACCCGGCTTGACCGGCGCGGCATCTCGCGGACATGGGGAACGTCACTGATCTTTCTGGTCGGCGCCCTGCTGTTGGTTGTCGGCCTGATTGCCCTGATCCCGGTGCTGATCGAACAGACCGCTCGTCTGGTGCGTGTGTTCCCGCAGTTGCTCGACATTGTTCAGCAACGGGTAATTCCCTGGGTTAACCAGACCGTTGGCGTGGAGCTGCATGTAGGCCAGTTGCGTGAGCTGGTGGTCAAGCACGGCGAGACCATCGGCAAGATGCTCGCAGACGGGTTGTCGAACGTCTCAACCACCGGGACTGCGGTGTTCGTCGCGGTGATGAACCTCCTGCTGATTCCGGTGATCGCTTTCTATCTACTGCGCGACTGGCCGCGGGTGGTCGATCGCATCGAGCGGATGCTACCGCGCCATCGCGCTGGCATGATGGTCGGGTTGGCGCGCGAATCCGATCGGATGCTGGGCAATTTCCTGCGTGGTCAGCTGGCAGTGATGATTGCCAACGGGGTGACTTATTCGATCGGTTTGACGGTGATTGGTCTGAATACCGGTGTGGCGATCGGCATGTTCGCCGGGTTGGTGAGCTTCGTGCCATACCTGGGCACAATCATTGGTGTGTTGCTGGCCCTGATCGCCATGTACATTCAGGCCGACAGCCTCTGGCCGCTGTTGCTGGTGCTGGGTGTTTTCGGTATTGGCCAGGTGTTAGAGACGGTGGCTTGGCAGCCGCGTTTCGTGGGTAACGAGATCGGCATGCACCCGGTGGCAGTGATCTTTGCCGTGATGGCCGGTGGCCAGCTGTTCGGTTTTTTCGGCATCCTGCTCGCGTTGCCGGTCTCGGCGGTGCTGATCGTCCTGGGCCAGCACGCTCTAGAGTCCTATCAGCAAAGCCGGTACTACCGTGGAGACGACGGGCAGGCCCTGCCACCGGGCGATGACAGGGCCGGAGACTGAGTTGGATGCAGCAGATACCGCTGGCACTCGACTTGGTTACCCCGACGAGTTTTGAGGGATTCATCGGCAACGAGAATCTGTTGCTCAAGGCGACCCTAGCCGAGCAGGCGACCGGTGCCGGTGAGGCGCAGGTGCTGATTCACGGACCCGCCGGGGCGGGCAAGTCGCATCTGGCTCAGGCGACCTGCTACCACGCCGGCTCGATGGGCCGGCCCGCGGCCTACTGGCCGTTGCGCCAGTTGGGTGGCCAACTGGCCGCGGCCAGCGAGCAGATCGAGGCATTCGCCCTGGCGGTCGTCGATGATGTCGATGCCGTGATCGGCCAGGCCGAGGGGGAGTTCATGCTGTTCGACCTGATTAACCGGGCGCGCGAGGCCCGCGTGCCGCTACTGTTGACAGCCTCGCACCCGCCAACCGAGCTGTCAGTGCACCTTGCCGATCTCGCCTCGCGACTTACCTGGGGGGCGGTGATGGCCGTCCACCTGCCAGGTGACGGCGAGAAGATCGAATTGCTCCGGTCCCGTGCACAGGCGCGGGGTCTGGAAATGTCGCATGGCACCGCGCAGTGGATGCTCGGCCATCTGCCGCGCGATGTCGGCACCCTGCTGGAGGCGCTCGATCGGCTGGATCGTGAGTCGATGATCGCTAAGCGACGGCTGACCATCCCGTTCGTGCGCGAGGTGCTGATCGAGGGAGAATGAGCGCCTATTGCAGAAGCCCACTACATGCTGTGGCGCACGATGCGTTGCTTGTCGCGCTGCCAGTCGCGGTCCTTGATGGTCGCGCGCTTATCGTGGGCCTTCTTGCCCTCGCCGAGCGCGATCTCGAGCTTGACCATGCCGCGCTTGAAATACATGGCGGTGGGCACGATCGTGAACCCCTTGCGCTCGACCTGACCAATCAGACGCGCTAGTTCGTGCTCGTGCAACAGCAACTTGCGGGTGCGCGTCGGGTCGGGGCGAACGTGGCTGGAGGCCTGGAGTAGCGGGGTGATCACCGCACCCAGTAGCCAGGCCTCGCCGTCCTTGATGATGACGTGGGCGTCGGCGATTTGGGCCTTGCCGGCGCGCAGTGCCTTGACTTCCCAGCCCTCGAGTACCAAACCGGCCTCGATGCGATCGCCGAGGAAGAAGTCGAATTTCGCTTTCTTGTTCAGCGCGATGGTGGACTGGCCGGTGGTGGGCTTGTTGCTCTTGCTCATGCGTGCATTCTAGCAGGAACCGCGCCGCTTCCCGTGTTTGCGGAAAGCTACCCTGCCAAGGCGAAGCCGCTTGGCCGCGGGGGCGGCATGGTGGTAGTTTTCAGCGGTTCGCCCGGTTCCTGGGACAAGGAACCCTGTCCGTCCAAACCGAAGGGGAAGCCCGGTGTCCGCACAGCATCTCGAGAACCATCCGGAATGGAGCGGCCGGCTGGCCTTCATCCTTGCCTCTGCGGGCTCGGCCGTTGGTCTGGGCAATATCTGGAAGTTTCCCTACATCATGGGCGACAACGGTGGCGGCGCGTTCGTGATGATCTACCTCGCCTGCTTGCTGATCGTCGCCACGCCCATCCTGATCAGTGAAGTGATGCTCGGTCGCCGCGCGCGCTCCAACCCGATCATTGGCATGGGTAAGCTCGCCGACCAGGCCGGCGTGAGTCGCGGTTGGCAGGTGATCGGCTGGATGGGTGTGCTCACCGGCTTTCTCATCCTGAGTTTCTACTCGGTGGTCATGGGTTGGGCCTTGTCCTACGTCGAGAAGGCTGCCAACGGTGCCTTCGTCGGGGCCTCGCCCGAGGCCATCGAGGGGCTGTTCGAGGGGCTGGTTGGCAATCCGGGGACTCTGTTGTTCTGGCACACGGTCGCGATGGTGATGACCGTGACGGTGGTGGCGCGCGGCGTGCGTGGTGGGCTGGAACTGGCAACGCGGGTCATGATGCCGCTGCTGATCGTGATCCTGGTGCTGCTGTTCGGTTACAACATTGGTACCCCGGGTTTCGTGCCCGCCATGGAGTTCATGTTCGCGCCGGACTTCACCCAGGTGAATGCCGAGACCTTTCTCGTCGCCCTGGGGCATGCGTTTTTCACGCTGAGTCTCGGCATGGGTGCGATCATGGTCTACGGCTCGTACATGCCGCGGGGTACCTCGATCGTGCGCGCTGGCATCTGGATCATCGTGCTCGACACTGGCATCGCCCTGCTGGCCGGCATGGTGATCTTCCCGATCGTGTTCTCAAACGGCATGAGCCCGGAACAGGGTGCCGGCTTAATCTTCCAGACTTTGCCCCTGGCGCTCGGGCAGATGGACTGGGGCTACTGGCTCGCCATCGTGCTGTTCGTTCTGGTGTCGATCGCTGCCTGGACTTCGGCCATCTCACTGGTCGAGCCGGCGGTGTCCTATCTCTGGGAGCGATTTAGAATCCGCCGGCTGCATTCGGCCATTGCCGTGGGCGTGGCGACCTGGTCGCTGGGCGTGCTTGCGGCTCTGTCGTTCAACCTCCTCGGTGATGTCACCCTGTTCGGCAAGAACGTCTTCGGCCTGCTCGAATTCACCACCGCCAACGTCTTGCTGCCGGCCGGCGGCATGCTGATCGCGATCTTCGCTGCCTGGAGGCTGCCGCGGGCCGCCTCGGCCGAAGAACTGGGGCTGAGCGGTTGGTGCTACGACCTGTGGTGGTGGCTGGCAGCCATTGTCGCCCCGCTCGGCGTGGCACTGGTGTTTCTCAACGGATTGGGCTTGTTCGGATGATGCCATTGCTGCATCGGACGGTGCGGCGGCTTTGCTAAACTGCCGTTTTTAGCACTCCAAACGGCGGACCTTGCCCGGTATGAGCACCACCATCGAGCGACAGGTCGATGTACCGTTTTCCGCGCTGCAGATGTACGCGCTGGTCAACGACATCGACGCCTATCCCGACTTTCTTCCCTGGTGCGAGCAGACGCGCATCCTGCAGGCATCGGGTGACGAGGTCGAAGCCAGCATCACCCTGAAGAAGGGGGCGATCCGCAAGTCCTTCGTCACCCGCAATCACAACGAGCCGGGTTCGCGCATCGTGGTCACGCTGGTCGATGGACCGTTCCGTCACCTCGACGGTTTTTGGGGATTCGAGGATCTGCCCGATGGCGGGTCGCGCGTGACTCTCGACATGCGTTTCGAGTTTTCCAACCGGTTGCTCGAACGGGCGATCGGCCCCGTCTTCCGTGAGATCGTCAAGAACCTTGTGGGCTCCTTTCGCAAGCGGGCCTTTCAGGTCTATCCACGCGAGCCATCCGGTGGGGGTGACGGGGCGTGAAGGTCGAGGTGGCCTACGCCCGCCCAGATGTGCAACTGATTCTTGAGGTGGATGTCACCGAGGGTGCGACCGTCGAGGAGGCCATCCGTCTCAGTGGCATTCTGGAGCGCTTTCCCGAGATCGACCTGTCGAAACAGAAGGTCGGCGTGTTCGCCAAGGTCGCGCCGCTGTCGCAGGCATTGCGCGAGTGGGATCGCGTCGAGATCTATCGTCCGTTGATTGCCGATCCCAAGGCCGCGCGTCGTCAGCGTGCGCAAGAGGATGTTGCCCGGAAGGATGGTGCCAAAAAGGATGAAGCCCGGCCTGTGCGAAAAGCGGCAACTTCCAAGCCGAATCAAGCGTCTGCGGACACGAAAAAACCGGCAGAGTAGCCCTCTTGCCGGTTGATAAGATTGTTGCAGGTGCCCGGTGAACCGGGTGGCGGGTTCGTGATCAGAGCGGGTCTTGGGGCGGAGACGTCTGTGGCAGAGGCTGACCGTCGTCTTGCGTTTCCAGATCGTAGGGGCTGTCGCCGCCCTCCGCGCCGGGTGTCGGGCTCGTCGGTGTGTTGCTCGGCGAGGCGGCTTCGGCCTCGTCGGGCAGCTCGGCGCTGTTCATCGACGGTGCCTCGGCGAGATCCATGCCGTCACGGCGGATGGCGTCCACGCGGCCGGTCGAGTCGTACTCGATTACAAGTGTGTGCCGGAAGGCTTCCTGCTTGCCGCGTTTGTCGTAATAGATGTAGGTCTCACGCTGGCCCTGATGGAAAATGTCATTGAGGCTGGGCGTGCCGAGGATCGAGCGCACCTGGGACTGGGGCATGCCCTCGCGTAGCCGCTCGATCTGCTCGTCCTCGTAAATATTGCCCTGCTGGATATCCGGCTGATAGACCTGGATGAAACTTGGGACGTAGACCGACGAACAGCCGGCTAGGAGGGTGGCGACGAGCGGTAGCGTAAGGAGTGAGCGCTGCATGATCCTGGAAAACCTGTTCCTGATGGTCTGGATGGGCATTCGAATGCGCCCAATCATACGCCGTATAGGGATGCTCTGCACGAATCGGATATCGCTCTGCGCGTCTTGAGCCGAGCAGGTGCATGGCCCTCGTCCGCCGTGAAAAACTCTTTCTCTTTTCAAGGGGGGCAACGACGCAGATGCCCGGCTTAAGACGCGCAAAGCCAGACTTCTATCGGATTCTTGCAGGGCTTTCGTAGGAGGGGATGCCAGCCTCAAGGCCCATGTGCCTCGGATCTCCGGGGGGTGCTCCGGTTCACGCTGCATCTTCGGTTACAATCTTGCAAGCACACGCAATCGAGGGTACAAGTTTTGGATTCCAGCGAACTCAAGAAGGCCGGCCTGAAGGTCACCTTGCCACGGGTAAAGATCCTCGAAATCATCGAGACCAACTCGGATTGGCACATGAGCGCGGAGGACGTCTACAAGGAACTGCTCGCGCGCGGCGAGGAGATCGGACTGGCGACCGTCTACCGCGTGCTGACCCAGTTCGAGACAGCCGACATTCTCAAACGTCATCAGTTCGAGGGCGGCAAGTCCGTGTTCGAGCTGATCTCCAAGGGGGATCACGATCACTTGGTGTGCGTGAAGACCGGACAGGTCGAGGAATTCCACGATCCGATCATCCAGGAGCGGATCGCCATGATCGCCGACCAGCTCGACTTCGACCTGACCGATTATTCGCTGGTGATCTACGGCATCAGCCGCAAGGCAACCGGCAAAAAGTAAGCGAATCGCGGTCCCGAAACGACGATGCCCGCCCGGGCTTTCTGGGCGGGCGTCGTGCGTTTTAGTCCAGCGTTTGGGTTTTGGGGAGGTCGGTCAGGCCGAACTGGCCAGCAATTCGCGCGCATGTGCCCGTGTCTGCTCGGTGACCTCGCGCCCACCCAGCATGCGCGCGAGTTCCTCGACGCGCTCGTCCGCGTCCAGCCCACGTACCCAGGTGCGGGTCGAGTCGGCCTGTTCGTCCTTCTCGATGCGTGCCTGATGGTGACCGTGGGCGGCGACCTGCGGCAGATGAGTGACGCACAGCACTTGGCGTGAGTCGCCCAGCGCACGCAAATGAGCTCCGACGATCGCGGCGGTGGCACCACCGATGCCGGTATCGACCTCGTCAAAGATGAAGGTTCCCACCGGGTCATCGCCGGCGGTCAGTGTCTTCAACGCGAGGCTCACGCGCGCCAGTTCGCCGCCAGAGGCAATCTGGTCGAGCGGGGCGACCGGCTGGCCGCGGTTGGCGCTGATCAGGAAGACCACCTCGTCGATTCCGCGCTCGCCGCGCCGTTCGGCCAGTGTCTCCGGCTGCGTCAGTCGTACCTCGAACTCGCCGTTGGGCATGCCCAGTTCGCGGATCGAGGCCTTGAGGCGCTCGGCCAACTTGCGTGCACCGGCCTGGCGTTTCTTACTGACCTCGGTGGCAAGCCGATCGTAGGCGGTGCGGTTCTCGGCCAGGCGAGCCTCGACCTCGCCCAGCGTGCTTCCGGCCTGCTCGAGTTGTTCGTATTCCTCGCGCAGGTCGGCTACGTGCTGCTCGAACATCTCCGGGGCGACGCGGTGCTTGCGCGCTAACTCGTGCAGGGCGTCGAGCCGGGCTTCGACCGTGGCTAGGCGTTCCGGGTCGCCCTCGGCGGATTCCAGCCGGTCACGTAGGGTATCGACCGCCTCGGCGATCTGGATTTCGGCGGACTGCAGGGTTTCGATGACCGGGCCGAGCGCCTCGTCGAGATCGGCGATCCTTGAGAGGGCCTGTTCCGCCGCGCCGATGCGGTCGTGGGCATTGCCGTCTTCGTCGAACAGTCCGGCCATCTGCTCGGACAGCACCTGACGCCACTCGTCGAGCCTCGAGAGGCGCTTGAGCTCGGAGTGCAACTGGTTGAATTCGTCGGGTTGCGGCTCGACCCGATCGATCTCCTCAAGCTGGAATGTCAGGAAGGCTAGCCGGTCGGCCCGCGAGGCCTGTTCGGCGTGGTGATCGGCGAGCTGGGCCTCGTCGCTGTGGATTTGCCTGCTCAGGCGGCCGAGTTCATCCACAGAGCTCTTCAGATCGCAGAAATGATCGAGCAGGGCGAGCTGGGTCTTCGCCTGCATCAACCGTTGGTTCTGGTGCTGACCGTGGATATCGATCAGATGCCGGCCGATGCCCTTGAGGGTCTGCCCCGGTACGGGGCGACCGTTGATCCAGGCCTTCGACCGCCCGTCACGGGACAGGAGCCGGCGCACGATCAGCGGCAGCGTCTCGCCCTCCGGTTCCTCGGCCAGTTCCTGCTCGTCGAGCCAGCGCGCCGCCGGGCTGTCTAATGGCAATAGGAACTCGCCGGTGACCTCGCCCTGATCACAACCGGCACGCAGCAGATTCATGTTGGCTCGATCGCCCAGTAGCAACCCGATGGCGTCGATCAGGATCGACTTGCCCGCCCCGGTTTCACCCGTGAGCGCGGTCATGCCCGCCGCGAAATCGAGTTCGAGCTGGTCGATCAGGGCGATCTGGCGGATCGAGAGGGTGGTCAGCATGTCAGGCGGATTCCTTTGCCCGGTTAGCCCGGAGGTCTCATGAAACCGCGCGACGATCGCGCAGTATATTGGTTGTACAAGGGATTCCCGAAACAGCGGCGTATCGGTGATTTACCGGCGACTGAGGGAAATGCTGTGGACGGAAAAAAGACAGGAGAGGGCGCGTGGATTTCATGGATTATCCGGGCTAGAACTTCTGCTCGCTCCAGCAGAGCTTGTCACGCAATAGCGAGTAATGGTCATGACCGGCCGGGTGGATCAGGCGGATATCGTGTTCGTACTTCGAGATGGCGAGAACGTCACCGCATTCCAGCGGCTGGTTGAGCTGGCCGTCGAAGCTGACCACGCCGCCGCCGCGCGAGCCGGCCACCGGGCGTATCTCGATCAGGTGACGCGCATCGACCACGATCGGTCGGTAGCTGAGCGTGTGAGGGCAGATCGAGACGATCCCGACCGCGTGCAGGTCGGGGGCGATCAGCGGGCCACCGGCCGATAGCGCGTAAGCCGTCGAGCCGGTCGGGGTGCAGACCACCACGCCATCGGAACGTTGTTGGTTGACCAGAGTGCCATCGATGCACATCTCGAATTCGACCATACGGGCGGGGTCGCGCATCTTGAAGGTGATGTCGTTGAGTGCGACCGATTCCATGATGCGCGTATCGCTGCGCATCAGGCTGCCTTGCAGCAGGAACCGGCGTTCCTCGCTGTACCGGCCCTCGAGAATAGCCGAGAGGTGGCGTTGCACCTCCCCCGGGCTGACGTCGGCGAGAAAACCCAGCCGGCCTAGATTGACGCCCAGGATCGGTACGTCGTGCAGGCACAGAGAACGCGCAGCATTTAACATGGTGCCGTCGCCGCCGATCACCACGATCAGGTCGCGATCGATCCGGTCGCGCGAAAAACGCGCCGCCGTGATCGCGGGGGCAGGGTTCTCGGCGCCTTCTTCCAGCGCCCAGTCGACGCCGTGAGCGTCGGCGACCTGGATAAGGTTGCGGTAGACCTCCGCCAATGCCTCGCCGCCGTCGGGCTTGATGATGATGCCCAGGCGCGAGAAGGCGGGGGTGCCGTCCGGTTGATCGCTGGCTGACGAAGAGGAAGGATTCATGGTGTGTGCGCTCTTTCTACCTGACGACTCAATGATTGCCGGAGGACCACTTCAGTCCGGCGATGCCCACCACGATCATGGCGATGAAACCCAGTCGCATGAGCGAGGCCGGTTCCTTGAACCAAAGGATGCCGAGGATCGCCACGCCAGTCGCGCCAATGCCCGTCCAGATCGCATAGGCTGTGCCCATGGGAATCTCGCGCATCGCCAGCGCAAGCAGGTAGAAGCTGGCCCAAGCCATGATCAGCACCACGACCGACGGCACCAAGCGGGAGAAGCCGTCGGTAAAGCGCAGCCCGGTTGCCCAGACGATCTCCAACAGGCCGGCAGCCAACAAGATGAGCCAGGGGTTCATGCCGTGCTGTGATCCTCGAATCCGATAGGTCGCGTCCCCGTGAGCCGGAGATCGGCCGGTGGAATGCGAAATTCGCCCCAGTCTAGCAAAGGAACCCGCGTTTGAATCCGACTGCCGCGCGGCGCGCTTGGCGCTCCGGTTAGGCGAGTGCTAGTTTAGAAATTCATTCAAGCTGGCCCGCGCGATTGCCGCCAACAAGCCAGAGGTTTCCAAATTCGCGTATGACTGATGCTTGGAGCTTACTTCCCGAGCGAGCACAGACCCTGCTGCGGGTGCTGATCGATCGCTACACCGACGAGGGGGCGCCGATCGGGTCGCGTGCGCTCGCGCGCATGTCCGATCTAAACCTGAGTCCGGCGACGGTGCGCAACGTGATGGCCGATCTCGAGGACCTCGGTCTGGTGCGTGCGCCACACACCTCCTCCGGACGGGTGCCCACGGAGTTCGCGTATCGCCTGTTCGTCGATTCGTTGCTGACCGCGCCCGGCAAGGCGCCGGTGGATGCCCGCCGCCTGGAACGCATCCTGCGCGAGGCGGCAGAGGATGATCCACAGCAGATGGCGGATACCGCCTCCAATTTGCTTTCGAGCCTGACGCAGTTTGCCGGCGTGGTCACCATCCCGTCTCGGGCCCGCGCCCTGTTCCGCCAGATCGACTTCGTCTCGCTGTCGCCTGGCCGAGTGCTGATGGTGTTGGTCACCAATGACGGTGGGGTGCAGAACCGCATCATCCATCCAAACAAGCCCTACGGTCAGGATGAATTGACGCGGTTCGCCAATTTCCTCAACGAGCGGCTCAACGGCCAATCCATCCAGGGGCTGCGCGAGACGCTGGTGGCCGAGCTCAAGAGCACGCGCGAGCAGATCGAGGGCAATCTCTCCGAGGCGATCACCCTGGCCGAGTCGGCCGTCGAGGCGGTCGAGGACGAGGCCGGCGTGGCCGTGGCTGGCCAAGTCAACCTGATGGGTATCGACGAACTGGGTGATGTCGATCGTATGCGACGTTTGTTCAATGCCTTTGCCGAGAAACGCGAATTGGTCTCCCTGCTCGATCAGTGCGAGCGCGCGCAGGGCGTGAAGATCTTCATCGGCCGCGAGTCCGGCTCGCGCACCTTCGATGAATGCGGCGTGGTGGGGGCCTCTTACGGCGTCGATGATGAAGTGGTCGGCGTGCTGGGCGTGATCGGCCCCAAGCGGATGCCCTACGACCGGGTGATCTCGATCGTCGATGTCACCTCGCGCCTGCTCTCGAGTGCATTGTCCCGCCAGTAAGCATCTCTAGCCCGATCCTGGTTCCCCGGGTCGGATTCCTCCCCCTTGAAAAGATCGCGGATGCCCCAAGAGTCCGGTCATCAAGCGAAGGCCTTGGATTGGAGCCCCGCCCCGGCGAGTTCGGGGCGTTGCCGCTTTCAGCCATTGGTTTTAGCGCCAATTTCCATCCGCTTTTCAGGAGAGTTTCGATGACGGACAAGCCGGTCGATCACGACGACATGAACCAGGAACAATCGGAGCAGCCCGCCGAGGACGGTGCCCCGGCCCAGGCGGGCGATGCCGGCGAGCAGAGCGAGGTCGAGCAACTCAAGGCGCAACTGGCCGAGAAGGAAGAGGAACTCCTACGTGTCGCGGCGGAGATGCAGAACGTTCGTCACCGGGCCGAGCGCGATATCGAGTCGGCTCGCAAGTTCGCCCTAGAGCGTTTCGTTGAGGGGCTCTTACCAGTCGTCGATTCGCTGGAGCTGGGTATCCAGGCGACCGAGAAGGAAAACGCGACGCTGGAGAAGATCAAGGAGGGTGACGAGATGACCCTTAAGATGCTGATCCAGACCCTGGAGAAGTTCGGCGTCCAGGCCGTTCACCCGATCGGCGAGCGCTTCAACCCGGATCACCACCAGGCGATGAGCTTGCAGCCGCACGAGGGCGAGCCCGACCACGTCGTTGACGTGATGCAGAAGGGCTACCTCTTGAAGGACCGCGTCGTGCGCCCGGCGCTAGTGGTGGTCTCGAAGCCCAAGTGAGGGTATCGAGGGCGGATTTTCCGCGGGTGGCTTGAAAAATCGGCGCCTGCCCGCAAGTCCAAGCACAAGAGCGGGTCCGGTGGCCATCGAGGCCGCGGGCCACACCAACCGAATCTCGCATTCACGACAGATCTCTGGAGACATGATTTATGGGCAAGGTAATCGGTATCGACCTGGGGACGACCAACTCCTGCGTCGCCATCATGGACGGCAAGTCCGGCAAGGTAATCGAGAACGCCGAGGGTGCACGCACCACCCCGTCGGTGGTCGCCTACGCGAATGACGGCGAGATCCTGGTCGGTCAGCCGGCCAAGCGCCAGGCAGTCACCAACCCGGAAAACACCCTGTACGCCGTCAAGCGACTGATCGGCCGCAGCTTTGACGAAGATGCGGTGCAGAAGGACATCAAGCTGATGCCCTACAAGATCGTCAAGGCGGAAAACGGCGATGCCTGGGTCGAGGCCAACGGCAAGAAGATGGCGCCGCCGGAGGTTTCCGCCCGCATCCTGATGAAGATCAAGAAGGATGTCGAGGCGTATCTGGGCGAGGAAGTTACCGAGGCTGTCATCACCGTGCCGGCCTACTTTAACGACAACCAGCGCCAAGCGACCAAGGACGCCGGTCAGATCGCGGGCCTCGAGGTCAAGCGGATCATCAACGAGCCGACCGCCGCGGCCCTGGCCTACGGCATGGACAAGAAGGAAGGTGGTGATCGCAAGATCGCGGTCTACGACCTGGGTGGCGGGACCTTCGACATCTCGATTATCGAGGTCGCGGACATCGATGGCGAGAAGCAGTTCGAAGTCATGTCCACCAACGGTGACACCTTCCTGGGTGGCGAGGACTTCGACAACCGCCTGATCGATCACTTGGTCGACGAGTTCAAGAAGGAGCAGGGCGTCGATCTGTCTAACGACGCGCTGGCCATGCAGCGTCTCAAGGAAGCCGCCGAGAAGGCCAAAATCGAGCTGTCCTCGACCGAGCAGACCGACGTGAACCTGCCGTACATCACGGCGGATCAGAGCGGTCCGAAGCACATGAACATCAAGATCACCCGGGCGAAGCTCGAATCCCTGGTAGAGGAGTTGGTCAAGCGCACCATCGATCCGTGCAAGATGGCGCTCAAGGATGCCGGCGTGTCGGCCTCCGACATCGACGACGTGATCCTGGTCGGTGGTCAGACCCGCATGCCGAAAGTGCGCGACACGGTCGCCGAGTTCTTCGGCAAGGATCCGCGCAAGGACGTCAATCCGGACGAGGCCGTGGCCGTAGGTGCCGCGATCCAGGGCGGCGTGCTCTCGGGTGGTGTTTCCGACGTGCTGCTGCTTGACGTCACCCCGCTGTCGCTGGGCATCGAGACGATGGGTGGCGTCATGACCAAGCTGATCGAGAAGAACACCACCATCCCGACCAAGGCGAGCCAGACGTTCTCGACCGCCGAGGATAACCAGACCGCCGTGACTGTCCACGTACTGCAGGGCGAGCGCGAGATGGCTTCGGGCAACAAGTCGTTGGGCCGCTTCGACCTGACCGAGATCCCGCCGGCGCCGCGTGGCCAGCCGCAGATCGAGGTGACTCTCGATATCGACGCCAACGGCATCCTGAATGTCTCGGCCAAGGACAAGGGCACCGGTCGCGAGCAGAAGATCGAGATCAAGGCGAGCTCCGGCCTGTCCGAGGAAGAAGTCGAGCGTATGGTGCAGGATGCCGCTGCGCACGCCGACGAGGACAAGAAGCAGAAGGAACTGGTCGAGGCGCGCAACCAGGGCGACGGCATCATCCACACCGTCGAGAAGGCGATGACCGACGCCGGTGACGCCCTGACCGACGAGGACAAGAAGCCGGTCGAGGATTCGATTGCCGAGCTGCGCGAGTCGATGAAGGGCGACGACAAGGCCGATATCGACGCCAAGATCGAGGCGCTGTCCGAGGCATCTGCCACGGTGATGCAGAAGGCTCAGGGCGCCGGCCAAGAAGGTGGTGCCGGGCAGGCAGCCGGTGGCGAGCAGGCGAAACAGGACGACGACGTCGTCGACGCCGAGTTCGAAGAGGTCAAGGACGACGACAAGAAGTAAGCCGTCGACATCCTGACCAGTGGATCATCCGCCCCTCGGGGTGGATGATTTTTTGTGCCTCGCGATCCGTTCGCGCTGCACACAAGTTTCCTAGACGGGTCGGCCCTACTTGTGGTTAGGCCTGTCACCGTATTAAGTCCCGATCGGCGTTGCCGGGCGGGCGAAAACGAAGACATCCTAGAGATCGACCATGGCAAAACGTGACTACTACGAGGTGCTGGGGGTCAGCAAAAATGCCTCGGCCGATGAACTGAAGAAGGCCTACCGCCGCCTGGCGATGAAGCATCATCCGGATCGCAATCCCGGTGACGAGGAGGCAGAGACGCTGTTCAAGGAGGCCAAGGAGGCCTACGAGGTGCTCTCCGATCCGCAGAAGCGGTCGGCCTACGATCAGTTCGGTCATGCCGGTGTCGACGGCCAGGGTGCCGGTGGTTTCGGTGGTGGCGGCTTCGGCGGCGGTGCCGGTTTTGCCGATATCTTCGGCGATGTCTTCGGTGACATCTTTGGTGGCGGCCGCGCCCGTGGCGGAGCCTCCCGCGGAGCCGACCTGCAGTACAACCTCAAGCTCTCGCTCGAGGAGGCCGTGCGCGGCACCACCGTCGAGATTCGCATCCCGACCACCGAGCCCTGCGAGACCTGCGATGGCAGTGGGGCCAAGCCGGGCACAGGCAAGACGACCTGTTCGACCTGTGGTGGCCAGGGCGCGGTGCGTATCCAGCAGGGCTTCTTCTCCATTCAGCAGCCCTGCCCGGACTGCGGCGGCGAGGGTCAGAAGATTGAGGACCCCTGCACCGACTGTAGTGGCACGGGGCGGATCGAGACGCAGAAGACGCTCTCGGTTAAGATCCCGGCAGGTGTCGACTCCGGCGATCGCATCCGCCATTCGGGCGAGGGCGCGCCGGGCGAGAAGGGGGGGCCGTCGGGCGATCTCTATATCCTGATCGACATCAAGCCGCACCCGCTGTTCCGGCGCGACGACGCGGATCTGCTCTGCGACATGCCGATCAGCTTCACAACCGCTGCCCTGGGTGGCGAGATCGAGGTGCCGACGCTCGATGGCAAAGTCAGCCTCAAGATCCCTGCCGAGACGCAGACCGGCAAGGTGTTCCGGCTGCGCGGCAAGGGAGTGCGTCCAGTTCGCGGTGGAACCCAGGGTGACCTGCTGGTGACCGTCCACGTTGAGACGCCTGTCAAGCTCAACGATGAGCAGCGTAAGCTCCTCGAGGCCTTCGAGCGGTCCCTGGGGAGCGGCGAGGGCGTGGCCAAGAAGCATCGGCCACAACAGCACTCGTTCCTAGATTCGGTCAAGCGGTTTTTCGACGATCTGCGAGGCGATTGACCGCGGTTATAACGCCTTTAGCGGAGCAACCTAGGTTCAGGGCAAAGAGGTGTGCTCGGGGCGGTTCCCGTTTCACAAATTCGGCCTCTACCCGACCTGGGTGAAAAGAGACCTCATGGTCGCTTGTCGAGCCGGTGGCTCATTCCGGAGTCGGATTGACTTTGGCAGGCGTTGTCTTTATATTCCGGTTCCCGCGAACATTGGCTTTAAGAGTGATGCCGGGCCCCATATGGGGCTTTTTTATTTTCCCGGCTCCCGGTCTTTACTTCCGAAAAGGGCGGGCACACACCAGCAGAGGGTGCAGGTAGACGTGCAGAGAATCCCGGCGGCGATCGAAGACATGCTCAAACCGGTGGTCGAGGACCTCGGTGTTGAGTGGGTCGGCGGTGAGTTCCGCGGCGGCCCGTCCGGCCTGCTGCGCGTGTACATCGACCACACGGATGGCATGACTCTCGAGCACTGTGCCGAGGTGAGCCATGCTCTGGCGGGCGTGCTCGACGTCGAAGACCCATTCCCGGGCGCTTACCGGCTTGAGGTTTCCTCTCCGGGCGTCGAGCGGCCGATGTTCCGTACCGAGGATTTCGCCCGTTTCGTCGGGCACCGCGTGCGTCTCCGGCTCTACAAGCCGGTGGCGCAGCAGAAGAAATTCGAAGGCGTCATTCAGGGCGTCGATGGCGAAGACATTACGGTCCTCGTCGCCGAGGTAGGTGACCTCGTCTTCCGTTTCGAGGAAGCCGAGAAGGCCCACCTGGTCTATGAATTTGCCGACAACACCAAGCGTGGCCGCAACAAGCGTCAGAAGCGGCGCACGGCGCGGAAATAGAGCGATCTGGCTAGCAACATGAACAAAGAAATCCTTTTTGTCGTCGATTCGGTTTCCAATGAGAAGGGCGTCGATCGCGACGTGATCTTCGAGGCGATCGAGGCCGCGCTTGCCCAAGCAGCGCGCAAGCGTCACGGCGGTGATATCGAGACGCGCGTCGAGATCGACCGCGAAGACGGCAGCTATCGCACCTTCCGTCGCTGGCTTGTGGTGGAGGGTGAAACCTCCGAGCATCCCGAGCGCGAAATGATTCTCGAGGCCGCCCAGATGGACGACCCCGAGGTGCAACTCGACGATCACATCGAGGAAGAGATCGAGTCGGCGGAGTTCGGTCGGATCGCCGCCCAAGCGGCCAAGCAGGTGATCGTGCAGAAGGTCCGCGAGGCCGAGCGCCGCCAGGTGGTCGATGCCTATATTGATCGTAAGGGCACCCTGATTATGGGGCTGGTCAAGCGCATTGATCGCGGCAACGTCATCCTGGACCTCGGCGGCAACGCTGAGGCGATGATCCCACGTGACGAGATGATCGGCCGCGAGGCCGTCCGTCCCGGCGATCGCCTTCGTGGCTTCGTCACCGACGTGCGCCACGAGCCGCGCGGGCCACAAATCTTCGTGTCCCGCACGGCGCCAGAATTCCTAATCGAGTTGTTCAAACTCGAGGTTCCGGAGATTTCGCAGGGTCTGATCGAGATCGTCAATGCCGCCCGCGACCCGGGTCTGCGCGCCAAGATCGCGGTCCTGTCCAATGACCCGCGCATCGACCCGGTGGGGACTTGCGTGGGCATGCGTGGCTCGCGGGTCCAGTCGGTGACGAACGAACTCTCGGGTGAGCGGATTGATATCATCGTCTGGGACGAGAACCCGGCCCAGTTCGTCATCAACGCGATGTCGCCGGCCGAGGTCGTCTCGATCGTTGTCGACGAGGACACCGGCAGCATGGACGTGGCGGTCAGCGAGGAGAATCTCTCCAAGGCGATCGGTCGCGGTGGTCAGAACGTCCGGCTCGCCAGCCAGCTGACGCGCTGGCAGATCAACGTCATGAGTGAAGAGCAGGCGATCGAGAAGGGCGAGACCGAGACGCGCCGGATTGTCGAGCAGTTCATGGAAGCGCTGGACGTCGATCAGGAAGTGGGTGAGGTGCTGGTGGAGGCCGGCTTTACCACCATTGAGGAAATCGCATACGTGCCTACCGAGGAGCTGCTCGAGGTCGAGGGATTCGACGAGGGCATCGTCGACGAGTTGCGCAACCGGGCACGCGATGCGTTGCTGACCATGGCGATTGCCGGTGGCGGCGAGGCGGAGGAAGAAACCGAATCCTCCGGCGAGGCGCTGGCCCTCGAGGAACTCGACGGGATGACGGCCGAACTGGCCGCCAAGCTGCGCGAGAACAACATCAAGGACTCGGAAGACGTTGCCGAGCTTTCCATTGATGAGTTGACGGAATACGAAGGCGTGGACGAGGAGCTTGCCGGGCGGCTGATCATGGCCGCGCGCGCGCCCTGGTTCGCCTAATTGGTCGGCCAAGCCCGACCCGTCGCCATCGGCAGGTGCCGTGGCGTGGAATCTCTATTTGATAGTTTGCAGGACCACAGGAGTCGTTAATGTCCGAGGTCACGGTTAAAGATTTGGCAAAAGTGGTAGGCGCCACCCCCGAACGG
>JAWLFB010000085.1:0-6387 GCA_041685825.1 Guyparkeria sp.
ATCCGGTTGCGCTGACCGAAGATGTAGGGCGCCATGCCCGGGTTCCAGTATCGAGTCTGGTGACCGAAGTGGACACCGGCCTCGATCATCTGACGCATCGTGATTTTAGCCATTAGTAACTACCTGATTATGTTGGGTTAGGCCTCCGCCACATCTGACAGCGCAACCCCGGCCGCACCGTTGGGCACCCCGCGCTGCCATCTTGATGGGCGTGTGGAATTTCCGGAACCACGCGATCAAGCCATGGCCCGGCGCGCGGATTATACGGGAGAACGCCCCGAGACGGAACCGCGAGATCGTCATTGGCAACCGGCCCCGCAAACAGGATGCCGCGCCTGGAATGCCGATCAGCTCGCAGCGTGGCGACGCACTACCCCGGCCAGCCCTTCGGCGACCTTGCGCACCTGGTCTCGCGACTCCCCCTCCACCATCACACGGATCAAGGGCTCGGTTCCGGACGGACGCAACAACACGCGCCCGCGCCCCGCCAGCTCAAGCTCGGCCGAGGTCACGGCCTCGACGACCACCGGGTCTTCCAGCGAAACGGGCCGCTCGATGCGCACATTGAGCAGCGTCTGCGGCAGCACAGTCATCGGCTCGAGCAGCTCGGTCAACGACCGATCGCGGAGCGCCATTTCCGCCAGCACCTGCAGTGCAGCGACGATGCCATCGCCCGTCGTGTGACGATCTAGACACAGCAAGTGCCCCGACGATTCACCACCCAGCAGCCAGTGCTCGCGCCTGAGCGCCTCGAGGACATAGCGATCGCCCACCTTGGCGCGCAAGAACGGACGATCCAGTGCCTCGATCGCCTGCTCAAGCCCCAGGTTGCTCATCAGTGTGCCGACCACCCCACCGGCATAGCCCTGCTCGATCCGGCCGGCCGCTATCACGTACAGCAACTCATCGCCATCGCGGATCGCGCCATCGGCATCCACCATCACAACCCGATCGCCATCCCCATCGAAGGCAATGCCGAGATCGGCGCCCGATTCGCGCACGGCGTCTTGCAGCGCCTGGGGGTGCGTCGAACCGACCCCTTCGTTGATGTTAAACCCGTCGGGCGTCACCCCAATGACCTTGACCTCCGCGCCCAGCTCGGAGAATACTCGCGGCGCGACTTGATAGGTTGCCCCATGCGCGCAATCGACCACGATGCGCAGGCCGGCGAGACTCATGCCGATGGGCACGGTGCTCTTGCAAAACTCGATATAGCGGCCAGCTGCATCACTGATGCGATCGGCCTTGCCCAACCGACGGTTTTCGATCACCTCGAGATCCTGGTCGAGCATGGCCTGAATTTCGTTTTCAACCGAGTCTGGCAGCTTTTCCCCCTGCGCTGAGAAGAACTTCACGCCGTTGTCGTAGAAGGGATTGTGAGAGGCGCTAATCACCACGCCGGCGGAAGCGCGCAGTGTGCGGGTCAGGTAGGCAATCGCCGGCGTCGGCATTGGCCCGAGCAGACGCACATCCACCCCGGCCGCGGAGAAACCCGACTCCAGGGCCGATTCGAACATGTACCCCGACACGCGAGTGTCCTTGCCGATCAGCACCCGACGTCGACCGTAATCACCCAGCACCTTGCCGGCGGCCCAGCCCAGCTTTAGCACGAACTCCGGCGTCATGGGGTACTGCCCCACCGCTCCGCGCACACCATCAGTTCCAAACACTCTGCTCACGATCACGCCTCTCGTCCTTAATTCCCCTGCCGGGACGTTTCATCGCCCCAAGCAAAAACGCCGGCTCGAAAGCCGGCGCCAATTAATTCGCACAGGCTGCCCGACATCCCGAGCAGCCACCCTCCATCCGAAGGGTTCTTACATTGCCGGCTGGTCGCCGTCGTCCTCGGAACCCTCGGACACGTCTTCACGGAGCTTGTCGATGTCGGCAATGTACGCCGCAAGGTTGTTGATGTCCGCGTCGGACAGGTGGGTCGCCTGCGGGATCATCGTGTAGGAGTATTGACCCATCTCGGTGCCCTTGCGGTAAACCTTAAGCAGGGAAGCAATCTGCGAAGCGGAGGTGCCGCTCAACTTCGGAGCGTTTACCAAGTGACCACCTTCGCCCTTCTCACCGTGGCAGATGGCGCAAGAAGAGTACAAAGCCTGACCGCGCTCGACGTCGGCCTTGGCAAGGCCACCTTCAGCCTTATCCTCGCCGTTATCGCCATCATCTTCTTTCGCGGCCTGATCGTCTTCTTCGCCGGCATCGGCATCACCACCGAACTCGTCAGCGATGTAGGCTGCCAAGTCGGCGATATCGCCGTCGGACAAGCCCGAGGCGTTCGGCGCCATGGTGCCGTAGCGATCGCCCAGACCTACACTCTTGAGATAATCCTGATCGCCATCTCGATATGCGGCCAGACTCTTTTCCACCTCGCCCTGACCCAAGCCGGTCAGTTTCGGAAACGCCCCGCCCTGACCGCCACCGTCGGCGCCGTGACAGGCAGCGCAGGAGGCGTACTTTTCCTTGCCGGCGGCAACGTCGCCGTCGGCGTGAGCCAGCATCGGGGCCGCGAGGGCACCACTGGCGGCAAGAGCAATGAGTGAACGACGCATCTGTTTCATGATTTTTCTCTCAACTGTTGCACCCCGCGGCATCCGCCGGGTAGAAAACACCTCGATGTCACCGACATCGCAAAACGGTGATCCGGCGGATTGGCGGCGATTTCAAGTCAACCAAATTAACCCCGCCGCGCAAAATATCAGAAAACCCTAATTCGATCCAAGGCAAACGCTTTTATGGCGGGAAAGCCTTATTTGTGCGTTTGCGCCCGGCTCATGCCTCACACATGGCCCGCCAGACAGCCAGTGCATCGCGCGTGGCCTCGACATCGTGAACGCGGATCACCGCGGCGCCGCGCTCGGCGGCCAACAGGGCGCCGGCTGCACTACCCACCGCACGCCGTTCGACCGACTGCCCAGTGGCCTCCCCGACCATGCGCTTGCGCGACATGCCGACCAGAATCGGCACATCCAGGCACGCGAGTTCCTCAAGACGGCGCAGCAAAACGAAGTTCTGTTTATGGGTCTTGGCAAACCCGAAGCCCGGATCCGCCAGAATGCGTTCGGGCGGAATCCCTGCCGTGCGCAGACAGCGGAGTCGCTCGGAGAGATAGTCGGCGACCTCGGTCACCACGTCGTCGTAATCGGTACGTGTCGCCATGTCACCGGGTTCACCGCGCATGTGCATCACGCACACCGAGGCCCCGGTCGCGGCCGCGGCCTCGACGGCACCCGGCCGGGTCAGCGCCCGCACATCATTGATCAGGCAGGCGCCAGCCTCGACCGCGCGACTCATCACCACAGGGGTGCTGGTGTCTACCGACAAGGGGCAATCGACGCGCGATGCCAGCGCCTTGATCACAGGGATCACGCGGGCCAGTTCCTCGTCTTCCGCAACTGGAGTCGCGCCTGGGCGAGTCGATTCTCCACCCACGTCGATTAAGTCGGCGCCCGCCTCAAGCATTCCCTGTGCCGCATCGACCGCCCGCTCGACGGTGTCGAAACGGCCACCGTCGGAAAACGAGTCCGGCGTGGCGTTGAGGATACCCATGATCAGCGGGCGACCCGTCTGCCGCCAGTCCGGACAGGCGTGCGGAGCCGATGTCATCCGCCGCGAGGACCTCCCAGCGGATCACCGCTGGGGGTGCGCTTGCCATCGTCTGAATCCGACTCCGGTCGACCATCGTCATCGGAACCGCCCTCGTCGCGAGCAGACTCGTTATCTTCGACCTCGTCGTCGGTGGTGTCGATGTGAGCACCGGAACTCGGCGGCTCGCTGCCGGTGCCAGAGCCACGCTCTCCCCAGTCCTCGGGCTCGCGCACCGGACGACGCTCCATCAGATCATCGATCTGGGCGGTATCGATGGTCTCGTACTTCATCAACGCCTCGGACATCGCGTGCAAGATATCCATGTTCTCGACCAGGATCTGGCGGCAACGCTGGTAGTTGCGGTCAATGACGTCTTTGATCTCGACGTCGATCACTTCCTTGGTCTCGTCGGAGAAGTGGCCGCCAGAGGCCTGACGCCCCATGAACGGGTCGCCGTCGTCCTCGGAGTAGTAGAGCGTGCCGAGCTTCTCGGACATACCCCACTTGGTGACCATGTTGCGCGCCAGTTCCGTGGCACGCTCGATGTCGTTCGAGGCACCCGTGGTCACGGCCTCGTCACCGAAGATCAACTCCTCGGCGATCCGGCCACCGAACAAGCTGGAGATATTCGACTCGAGCTTGCGCTTGGAATAGCTGTAGCGGTCCTGATCGGGCAGGAACATAGTGATGCCCAGCGCCCGACCGCGCGGGATGATCGAGACCTTGTAGACCGGGTCGTGCTCGGGCACCAGACGACCGACGATCGCGTGACCCGCCTCGTGGTAGGCGGTCAGCTTCTTCTCGTCCTCGCTCATGACCATGGATTTCCGTTCGGCGCCCATGATGATCTTGTCCTTGGCGCGCTCGAGGTCGGACATGGTCACGTCCGGCTTGTTCGACCGTGCGGCGAACAGTGCCGCCTCGTTGACCAGGTTGGCGAGATCAGCCCCCGAGAAGCCCGGCGTGCCGCGGGCGATCAAGGACGGCTCGACGTCCTTGGACGCCGGCACCTTGCGCAGGTGGACATTGAGAATCTGCTCGCGACCGCGCACGTCCGGCAGGCCGACCACCACCTGACGGTCGAAACGACCGGGGCGCAGCAGCGCCTTGTCAAGCACATCGGCACGGTTGGTTGCCGCGACCACGATCACGCCTTCGTTACCGTCGAAGCCGTCCATCTCCACCAACAACTGGTTGAGGGTCTGCTCGCGCTCGTCGTGACCGCCCCCCATGCCCGAGCCACGGTGACGACCGACCGCATCGATCTCGTCGATGAAGATGATGCAGGGTGCATGCTTCTTGGCCTGCTCGAACATGTCGCGAACGCGCGAGGCGCCCACGCCGACGAACATCTCAACGAAGTCCGAACCTGAAATCGAGAAGAACGGCACCTTGGCCTCACCGGCGACGGCCTTGGCCAGCAGGGTCTTACCGGTGCCCGGAGGACCGACCATCAGCACACCGCGCGGGATATTGCCGCCCAGACGCTGAAACTTGCCCGGATCCTTGAGGAAGTCGACCAACTCGACCACCTCTTCCTTGGCTTCGTCGGCACCGGCCACGTCGTTGAACGTGACCTTGACCTGATCCTCGCTCATCAGCTTGGCCTTGGACTTGCCGAAGCTCATCGCGCCGCGGCCGCCACCGCCCTGCATCTGGCGCATGAAGAAGATCCAGATCGCGATCAGCAGGATGAACGGGAACCACTGGATGAAGATCGTCATCAACAGCGACGGCTTCTCCGGCTCCTTGGCGTTGATCTTGACGTTGTTGTTCAGGAGATCACCGATCAGGGCGCGGTTATCCGTCTCCGGGCTGTAGGTCTCGAAGCGAGTCCCCGAGCCGGAGGTGCCCTTGACGGTCTGACCCTCGATGGTGACCGAGTCGACGCGCCCGCTCTTCACGTCCTGAATAAACTGAGAGTACGGCACCGCACTCGTGGTGGTCGCGCGCTGATCGAAGCTGTTGAACACCGTCATCAGCACGATCGCGATTACCACCCAGATCAGGATGTTCTTGGTCAAATCGTTCAACGCAACACCTCTGCGTACAGCCGCAAACAGGCGGACATCCTCGATGCCCGCCTGCCTTGGCGAATCAATGAATCGAATACTAGTGGCACAACCTTATCTCACGCGCTTGCCGGTTGCCACCAGATAAACCTCTCGCGAACGTGGCCGAGAGGCCTTTGGCTTGCGAACGACAACACGATCGAAGCGCTGACGGGTTTCCTTGACGTATTCGTCGAAGCCCTCACCCTGGAATAGCTTGGTGACGAAGGCGCCTTTCGGCTTGAGCATCCGATCACAGAAATCCAGTGCAAGTTCCGCAAGATACATCGACCGGGGAATGTCGACCGAATCCACACCGCTCATGTTGGGGGCCATGTCGGAAAGCACAAGGTCGACCTCGCTCTCACCCAGAACCGCCTCCAATTCGTGCAGCACGGCATCGTCGGTGAAGTCGCCCAGCAGCACCGAGGTATCGGCAAATTGGTCCATGGGAAGCAGGTCGAGTGCGAAGACGTGCCCACTGCTGCCGACCACCTGGGCGGCGTATTGGGTCCAGCCGCCCGGCGCGGCGCCCAGGTCGACCAACGTCATGCCAGGGCGCAGGAAACGGTCACGCTCGTTAAGTTCGATCAGCTTGTAGACGGCGCGCGAACGCCAGCCCTCACGCTGGGCCTTCTGCACGAACTCGTCACGGAAATGCTCGGTGAGCCATCTTTTGCTGCTGACCGAACGCGCCATGCAAGTCTCCAGAAACGAAAAACCGGGGGAAGTTCAGGGAAGT
>JAWLFB010000028.1:0-25889 GCA_041685825.1 Guyparkeria sp.
CGACTGGAGCGATTTGTCGACCGCGAGCGAACAGTGATCTTCGACGTGGCCCATAATGTCGAAGCGGCCGGGACGCTCGCCGCCGCGCTGAGCGAAAAATCTGCCGGCGGCAGACGATTGGCGGTTTTCTCGGCTCTGGACGACAAGCCGATCGAAGCGATCGTGGACACGCTGTCGGGAAGTTTTGATGCCTGGTGGATTGCTCCTCTCAATGGACCTCGGGCAGCGGATGTCGGTCGCATTGAGATGGCGCTTGATCAGGCCGGCGTGAAAGCGATGCATTGTGAAGCCGATTTGGACGCTGCGTATAATGCCGCCCTTGCCGAGGCTGGCGAGTGGGACGAGATCCTAGTGTTTGGGTCGTTTCACGTGGTCGGTCCATTGCGGGCGCGGCTGGTTACGCGAGAGAATGTGGGGCGTTGACGCCGAGCGGTCGTACCGCCCCCGTTGCAAAGAGGACCCCGTGGCAGAGCAAACCGAATCAAGCTGGACCGAATCGCGCTTCCGCCAACGACTGGTGGGTGCCTCGGTGGTGGTGGCACTGGCCGTCCTGCTGTTGCCCCTGTGGCTTGACGGCAGCGGCATCGACAGCCTGAGAGTGCAGTCGTCGCCCGAAAAACCAAAGGTGGAAGGATCGGATGGGATTGATGTCCCCCAACCACCCGGTGAAACGGGGGAGCCGCTGGAAAATCCCCCCACTTCGTTGTTCCCAGATCAGACCCCGATCGAGGCTCGTGAAGGGGGCACATCGACCAGTTCCCCGTCCGAGCCAGGGGCGTCTTCGTCGGACAACAGTCGGGATGAGGTCGCGTCCTCATCGGGAGCCGAAGGCTCCAGTGACGAGCGTGAGGAGTCGTCCAAGTCGGATGCGGCCGATGTGAAGACAGCCGCAGAAGAGAAGTCGCAAACTTCGGAGGACGCCAATTCGGAGACCGACTCGGCGTCCTCCAGCGAGAAACTCCCGGAAAGCTCGGCTAGCGGGGAGTTCATGGTCCAACTGGGTAGTTTTTCCGACGAGCGGAATGCGCGGGCTTTGGCCAAGTCGGTCGAGTCCTCGGGGTTCGATGTGTCGGTCACGCCGCTGTTCTCCGATCAGGGCACCGTCTGGCGTGTCCGTGTGGGTCCGTATGCCACTCGTGACCTCGCTGGCGAGGCGACCGAGCGTTTGCGCCAGCGAATCGGCCGGGACGGTCTGGTGATGACCAAGTGAGTCATGCCGGGACCGATATGACGGGCATGGCAGGGAGTCAGCCATGACGATGGTCGACTGGATACTGCTGGCAATTGTCCTTGTCTCCACGGCGATCGCTCTGGTGCGTGGTTTCGTCAAGGAGGTGATCTCGCTGGTTACCTGGTTGGCCGCCTTCGGGACTGCCCTGGCATTTTCGCAAACCGCGGCTTTGCTCGTGCCCGAGGCAGTCGACATACCCTCCGCGCGTGTAGCGATTGCTTTCGTAGCCCTGTTCGTCGTGGTGCTGATTCTGGGCGGGATCATCAACTGGGCGATCTCGAGGCTGGTGGAAACCACCGGTCTATCGGGAACGGATCGGTCGGTGGGCATGGTCTTCGGCCTGTTGCGCGGCGTGCTGATCGTCGCCGGGCTTCTGCTTCTGGGCGGACTTACGGCGTTGCCGCAGGAGGCATGGTGGCAAGCCTCGAAACTGATACCGCATTTCCAGGTCGTGGCCGAGTGGCTGTTGGCAGTTATGCCCGCGGATGTCGCCCGCAACGTCCAGTGGCGACAGTGACTTTTTCAACAACGCAGTGGCGTGCGGGATGCGTGTCACCTTCGGGGAATTCCCGACCTGCGCCGGAACGGTCGAGCGGCCGCTCCGGCGTCGCCGTTTCGGCCTTGGGCAGGAGGGCCCGAGCCGAGGCTTTTCGACTTTTTGCACGGTTACACACCGAGGTGGTTTGACGCATGTGCGGCATTATTGGGATGGTGGCGAAATCGCCGGTCAATCAGGCGCTGTATGACGGGTTGACCGTCCTGCAGCACCGTGGTCAGGATGCGGCAGGCATCCTCACCTGTGACGAGGAACGGCTTTTTCTCCGCAAGGAAAACGGTCTGGTCAAGGACGTCTTCCACACTCGTCACATGCGGCAGTTGATGGGCAACATGGGGATCGGGCATGTCCGTTACCCGACGGCCGGCTGTGATTCCTCAGCCGAAGCCCAGCCGTTCTACGTCAACGCACCGTTCGGCATCGCGATGGGGCACAACGGCAATCTCACGAACGTCGACGAATTACGTGCGGCGGTGGTTGCCGAGGATCGTCGTCACCTGAACACGAACTCCGATTCCGAGGTGCTCCTGAATGTCTTCGCCCACGAGCTGGGGGCGATCGCCGAGACGCGGCCGTCGGCCGATGACGTATTCGCCGCCATTACCAATGTGCATCGCCGTGCCCGCGGTGCCTACGCCGTGATCGGCCTGATCGTGGGCGAGGGCGTGTTCGCCTTCCGTGACCCGCGCGGTATCCGTCCAGTCTGTTATGGCAAGCGCGAGACCGAAAACGGCACTGAGTACATGATTGCGTCCGAGTCGGTGGCCATCGAGGCCGGCGAATTCGAGCTGGTGCGTGACCTGGCCCCCGGTGAGGCCATCTACATCTCACGCGATGGCGAGGTCACATTGCGCCAGTGCGCCGACGACCCGCAATACGCGAGCTGCATCTTCGAGTACGTCTATCTGGCGCGTCCGGATTCGATCATCGATGACGTGTCCGTCTACCGAGCACGCATGCGCATGGGCGAAATGCTGGCCGAGAAGATCCAGCGCGATTGGGCGCATCATGACATCGACGTGGTGATACCGATCCCGGATACCAGTCGGACGGCGGCACTCGAAATCGCGGTTAATCTCAACCTCAAGTACCGCGAGGGATTCGTCAAGAACCGTTATATCGCGCGCACTTTCATCATGCCTGGGCAGGCCAAGCGCAAGCGCTCGGTGCGTCAGAAGCTCAATGCGATTGACTTGGAATTCCGGGGCAAGAACGTGCTGCTGGTCGACGATTCGATCGTGCGCGGCACCACCTCCAGTGAGATTATCCGCATGGCTCGCGAGGCGGGTGCCAAGAAGGTCTTCATGGCATCGGCGGCCCCGGCGGTGCGATATCCGAACGTTTACGGCATCGATATGCCGGCGGCGAACGAGTTTGTCGCCCATAATCGTGATGTTGAGGCGATTCGCGATGCGATCGGTGCCGACGACCTGATCTACCAGGATCTCGAGGACCTCAAGGAAGCCGTACGTCAGGGCAACCCGACCCTGGATCAGTTCGACTGCTCCTGCTTCACTGGCGACTACGTCACCAACGACATTGACGGTGACTATCTGGCCAACCTGGCGAGCAATCGCGCCGACAGCGAGCGAGATAAGGCCAACGGGGCAGCCGGGGCGTCACGTCGCTCCCGCGATATCGTTTCCGTTGGCCTTTACAATGATCAGTGACCTGCCGGGTCGTCGGTGGCTTGCGGTGTGTGGGTTTGCCCTGTGTTCCCTCACCGGGATGGGCCCGGCCACCGCGGTCGCCTCGAACGGTCAGGGTTCGTTGATGGTCGCTCACGAGACGACGATTCCCGATCGTGTGATGCGTTCGGCCAGCGCCATGGCGGACCGCCTTGCCGTCGCTGCCGAACCCGGCGAGCAGGGTCTGGTCGTTGATGTGCGCAGCCAGTGGCTCTACCTGTTCGAATCCGGGGAACTGGTCGGCCACTTCCCGGTATCGACGGCCGAACGGGGCGTCGGTAACCGCGAGGGTAGCCTGCAGACTCCGCTGGGGTTGCATCGCGTGGATGAGAAGATCGGTGCCGAAGCCCCTCGCGGCATGATCTTCCGTGGCCGCCAGCCGACCGGAGAACTGGCCGAGATACTCGAGGGTCCGGACGAGCGCGCCGCCCGCGACGACGTTACCACCCGCATCTTATGGCTCCAGGGCCTTGAGCCCGGCGTCAATCAGGGTGGAGATGTCGACTCCAAGCAGCGTTACATCTATATCCACGGTACCCCGGAGGAAGGGCGGATCGGCCGTCCCGCCTCGCATGGTTGCGTGCGAATGACCAATGCCGATGTGATTACCCTTTTCGACCGCGTCCAGGAAGGTGCGCTGGTCGACATCATCGAATAAGAAGTGACGACCCACCGTTTTCGGAGACCCGATCCATGCCCGATTATCGTTCCAAGACCACCACCCACGGCCGAAACATGGCCGGTGCCCGCGCCCTATGGCGCGCGACGGGCGTGAAGGACGACGATTTCGGCAAACCGATCATTGCGATCGCGAACTCCTTTACTCAGTTCGTGCCCGGTCACGTCCACTTAAAGGATATGGGCCAGTTGGTTGCACGCGAAGTGGAGAAGGCCGGCGGTATCGCCAAAGAATTCAACACCATCGCCGTGGATGATGGCATCGCCATGGGTCATGGTGGCATGCTCTATTCGCTGCCCAGCCGCGACATCATCGCCGACTCGGTCGAGTACATGGTCAACGCCCACTGCGCCGACGCGCTGGTGTGCATCTCCAACTGCGACAAGATCACACCGGGGATGCTCAATGCCGCCATGCGTCTGAACATCCCTGTGGTGTTCGTGTCCGGCGGGCCGATGGAGGCGGGCAAGACCCGCCTGTCACCGGATTCTGACGAGGTGATCAAGCTCGATCTGGTCGATGCGATGGTCAAGGCGGCCGATGACTCGGTTTCCGACGAGACACTGGCGCAGATCGAACGATCGGCCTGCCCGACCTGTGGGTCATGCTCGGGCATGTTCACCGCCAACTCGATGAACTGCCTGACCGAGGCGCTGGGCTTGTCGCTGCCCGGCAACGGCTCGCTGCTGGCCACCCACGCAGACCGTCGTGAGTTGTTCCTAGAGGCCGGCCGACAGATCGTTCGCCTGGCCAAGGCGTACTACGAGAACGCCGCCACTGATGTGTTGCCGCGCGCGATTGCCACGCGCGAGGCCTTCGAAAACGCCATGGCGTTGGACATAGCCATGGGCGGGTCGACCAACACGGTGCTGCACCTGCTGGCCGCGGCGCGCGAAGGTGAGGTCGCCTTCGACATGACCGACATCGACCACATGAGCCGCAAGATCCCGCATCTGTGCAAGGTCGCGCCGAGTACGGCGCAATACCACATGGAAGACGTGCACCGGGCCGGTGGCGTGATGGCGATCCTGGGTGAACTCGAGCGGGCCGGCTTGCTGCATAGCGACATCCCGACCGTTCACAGCAAGACCATGAAGGACGGGCTCGACCGCTGGGATATCGCGCGTGACACGGCCTGTGACGAGGCCAAGAGCCGTTATCTGGCCGGCCCGGCGGGCATTCCGACCCAGACGGCATTCTCGCAGAACACCCGCTGGCCAAGCCTCGACATCGACAGGGCCAAGGGCTGCATACGCGACTACGAGCACGCCTATTCCGAGGACGGTGGTCTGGCCGTGCTTTTCGGCAACATCGCCCGCGACGGCTGCATCGTCAAGACCGCCGGCGTGGACGAATCTATCCTCAAGTTCACTGGCCGTGCCCGAATTTTCGAGTCACAGGATGCTGCCGTCGAGGCGATTCTCGGCGACCAGATCGTCGCGGGCGACGTGGTGGTGATCCAGTACGAAGGTCCGAAGGGCGGGCCGGGCATGCAGGAAATGCTCTACCCGACCAGCTACCTGAAATCCAAAGGGTTGGGCAAGGACTGTGCGTTGCTGACCGACGGGCGCTTCTCCGGCGGGACCTCGGGGTTGTCCATCGGTCATGCCTCGCCCGAGGCGGCCGCCGGCGGCGAGATCGCGCTGGTAGAGGAGGGCGATACCATCGTCATCGACATCCCCGAGCGCACGATCCATTTGGACATCAGCGATGCCGACATGGCCCACCGTCGCGAGAAGATGGTCGAGCGTGGTGATGAGGCGTACAAGCCGGTCAACCGCGAGCGCTACGTCAGCCAGGCACTAAAGGCCTACGCGGCCCTGACAACCTCGGCCTCCCTGGGCGCGGTGCGTGACCTCTCGCAGATTGGCGTGAAGTAAACTGGTGACTGCCGGCACCTATATCCCGCCCCATTTTCGCCAGGACGACCCGGCGGTGCTGTCGGACGTGGTGGCGTGCCACCCGTTCGCCGCGCTGGTTCTGGCCGACGAAGGTCAGATGCAGTGCGTGCATCTACCCTTTCTTCGGTTTGGGGAGACCGGTCGGCCCGAGCAATGGCGGTTCGAATCGCACCTGGCACGGATGAACCCGGTGGCCAAGGCCCTTGCCAACGGTCGGGAAGCCCAGGCAATTCTGATCTTCACCGGGCCGGATGCTTATGTCTCACCACGTTGGTACGTCGAGGCCCGTGACACCAGTGTGCCGACCTGGAACTACCAGGCGGTTCACGTGCGAGGCACAATCCGGCTTGCCGGTGACGGTGATCCAGACTGGCTTGACCGGCACCTGCACGATCTGATCGACACCCATCAGGAGCGGATCGGGGGAGACCCGTTCGACTGGGATCACCTGCCGGAAAAGCAGATCGCCAGAATGAAGGCGGCGATCGTCGGTATCGAGTTGCTGCCCGACCGGATCGAGGGGATCGAGAAGCTGGCGCAGAACAAGACGCCTGCCGACCGCCGGGGTGTGATCGCCGGGCTTGAACAGCGATCGGACCATGAGGCCAGTGCAATGGCCGATTTGATGAAAGAAGCCTCGAGCCCAGACACGGACTAGGTATTATGCCGAGTGGAATCGTCTGGTTCTTTTGAGAAACTGAGGTTCTGTAACAAGAAAACCCGGCGCTACCGAAATCGCGACCGGGTCATCTGGGATGATGGCGGAGGGTCAGGGATTCGAACCCTGGAAGGGCTATTAACCCTTGCCGGTTTTCAAGACCGGTGCATTCAACCGCTCTGCCAACCCTCCGAAGCCCGCGCATCTTCCGCGATTGGAGCTGTTGGTGTCAAGTGGCGCACGTCTTCTTGTGGAGATGCAACATGCTGTGCGGTGTTTGAGCAAAAAGCCGGGGAGGGCAGGGAAGCGCGTTGCTGCATGCCAAGTCATAGCGCAGCAACTCGACACGGTTTGCTGGTCGAGTGTTGTGGTATTGTTTTCCGAGTCTCGTGTTGATTTCAGTACCTCAATTCAAGGAGATCGAATTATGCGTTGGTCCTATCTAGTTTCCGCCGGTGCTCTGGCGGTGGTTCTCTCGGCGTGTAGCTCCACGCCGGATTCGGGTCCGGGCGCCGGTGATGGCGCTGGGGCCGATTCCGCTTCGGCTGATGGTGCACAGAGCACCGGCATGAGTGGTTCAGGTGCTATGAGCGAGTCCGAACTGTATGAAGGTCAGCCGGTCGAGCGTGAGCGCGTGGTCTATTTCGACTTCGACGAGTATTCGGTTGCTGGTCAGTATCAGGGAATGCTCGAAGCAAATGCTGATTTCCTCAAGGAAAACGGTAATCGAGAAGTGGTGATCGAAGGTCACACCGACGAGCGTGGCAGTCGGGAGTACAACATCGCGCTGGGTGAAAAACGTGCCAACGCGGTTCGTGACGTGCTGCTATCCTACGGCGTCTCCTCAAGCCAGATCGATACGGTGAGTTACGGTGAAGAGCGTCCGGCCGTGGACGGCAGCGGCGAGTCCGCCTGGGCGAAAAATCGCCGCGCGGTAATCGAGTACGGCGAGTAAGCGGTCCGATACCACCGGTCGGGGCAAGCCCGACGGTAAGTTCAAAGCCAGGCGTTAGCCTGGCTTTTTCTTTGCGGGAGGTCGCTTAAAGTCCTGCACGAAGAGTTGACGCCGTCTGGTTCGTCTTCAGACTGAGCTTGCCAGTGAGAGCCCGTTCAGCGACGGATTGCCCTCTCGCTAACTCTTTAGCACGCCCCTTGGTCACCTCCAACGGGTGGCAAAAAGTGCAAAATGCGGCATACACCGTCATTTCAGCCGACCGATCTACCTCCAGACCGCAAACAGCCGATGAGGAAACGCAGCCGATCAGAACATGGTTGCCCCACTGAAAAGACAAAAATCCGTATCTCCCGCTGGAGGAAAGCCACCCGGGGGTAACGTCGCATCAAATTATTTCTGTTCCCTGTCTCATCCAGTGATCCTCTACAAGCATGACACAGAAGGATACCCAACCCCGCAGCCACAAGTTTGTCCGGGAGTCGCGCAAGCAGTGGAGCTCCGAACCGGCCTTTGTCTTTTCCATGGCGGCCGCCGCCGTTGGCTTGGGCAACCTGTGGCGGTTCCCCTATATGGTGGGGGAAAACGGGGGTGGTGCCTTCGTCATCGCCTACCTGCTTGCACTGGTGGTAGTAGTGCTACCACTGATGATCCTCGAAGTTTCCGCAGGCCGGTTGGCGCAGGGCAGCACAGTCCATACGTACCGGCAGGTCAGCCGTTTCGGCACCGGCTACGGCTGGTTTGTTGTCCTGATCACTACCGCGATCACGAGCTACTACTTGGTGATCACCGGCTGGACGCTGGGTTACACCGTGGATGCGCTGCTAAACAATCTGCGCGGTTTCGAAGAATATACCGCCGGCTACAACTCCTTTTGGTATTTCCTGATCGTCACGCTCAGCGCCGCCCTGGTGCTCGCACGAGACATCACGGCTATCGAGACACTTTCAAAGATGCTGATGCCCGTTCTCCTGCTGATAATTATCGGGCTGGTGGTCGTTGCCAGCCGGACACCTGGATGGTCGGACACGGTTGCATTTTTTTTCCAGATAGATTGGAACCGACTCACCGATGGCACCCTCTGGGCATTCGCCTTTGGTCAAGCCTTCTACACGTTGGCAATTGGTCAGGGTTACCTGGTGACCTATGGCAGTTTCATTCCGAAACGCACCCATGTCCCCCGAGCCTGCCTGATTGTTGCCGGGACGGAAACGAGCATTGCCTTGCTTGCCGGATGGATGATCTTCCCGTTTGTCTTCAGTTTTGGACTTGAGCCCACAGCAGGTAGTCAGCTCGCGTTTGAAACGATGCCGCGCGCCTTCGAATCCATGAACGGGGGCTACTGGGTTGCCCTCGTGTTCTTCGCTTTGTTCTTTGCCGCTGCCTTTAGCTCAAGTCTCGCCGGAATGAAGGTAATGACGGCCGCTGTTGCCGAAGAACTGCGCCTGAGCAATGGACAGGCAGTGGGCATTGTCAGCACGGTGATGGTCATACTGGGCACCTTCTCGGCACTGAGCTTCACGCCGCTTAACCTTAATATCGCGGGCGAACCGATCCTGGACGCGGTAGACCGCATCGCCGGCGGCAACGTGATCATCGTCTCCGGCCTGGTCGGTGCCGCTCTGATCAGCTGGTTCATACCACCCCACCGTATCCGCACGGTACTAGGTACCGAAACACGGTGGTGGGAATGGCGAATTTACCTGGTGGCTCGCTACCTGCCCCTGTTGGTGGTGGTTTGGCTCATGGTCACCTACGCGATTGCTCAACTCGAAAACCTTTGATGCGACGAGCGCTCCCAACAAGCTCACTAGAATCCAGGTTCTTTGGCGTTGCGGGTGCGGTTCGGCGAGGTTGGCTGAGTTAACCTAGCCGCCGGCCGGCTCGTTGGTCTTCGGCAGGATCTGATCGACGGCGGCCACCGGGTGGTCGTTGATCTGCTTGATCAGGGCAAAGCAGTGAAACGGATCGAGTCCGTCGAGCTTCATCGTGCCGATCAGAGTGCGGATGCGTGTTGATGTTTCCTAGCTTTGCAGCGGCGTCGCTTGGTGGCGATCGCGGACACTTGGGTAAGGGCGTGCCGGGGGCGGGATCAAAACCGTGTTGAAGTGCTCGGCCCTCGGATTGGTGTGAGGGAAATCCTTGCTGTAATGCAGTCCACGGCTTTCGTGACGCGTGAGAGCTGAGCGGACTATCAGATCTGCGACTTCCACCAGGTTGCGCAGTTCGATCAGATTGTTACTGACACGGAAGTGCGCGTAGTAGTCGTGGATCTCCCGGCGCAGCAGGTTGATGCGGTCGCGGGCGCGGTACAGACGCTTGGTGGTTCGCACGATGCCGACATAACTCCACATGCTGCGGCGCAGTTCGTCCCAGTTGTGCGTGACCACCACGGCCTCGTCGGGGTCGGTGACCTGACTTTCGTCCCAAGCGGGGATGGTCGGGTGATCGTAAGCCGCTGCATCCGGGCGCTCGGTGATGCGTTCCGCGGCGGCTTGAGCAAACACGAGGCACTCAAGCAGGGAGTTGCTGGCCAGGCGGTTGGCGCCGTGCAGGCCGGTGTGGGCCGTCTCGCCAATCGCGTAGAGGTTTTCGATGTCGGTACGCCCGTGTTCGTCGACCATGACGCCTCCGCACGTGTAGTGAGCGGCCGGGACGACTGGCAGCGGTTCGCGGGTCATGTCGTAGCCGTACTCTAGGCAGCGGGCGTGGATCATCGGGAAGTGTGTCTCGATGAAATCGTGCCCCTTGAAGCTGATGTCCAGGTAAACACAATCGATGCCCAGTCGCTTGATCTCGGCATCAATAGCGCGAGCAACGATGTCGCGCGGAGCCAACTCGGCGTCGGGGTGGTGTTCGGGCATAAATCGGGTGCCATCCGGTCGCAGCAAAACGCCGCCTTCACCGCGCACCGCCTCGCTGATCAGGAAGGACTTGGCGCGGGGCTCATACAGGCAGGTGGGGTGGAACTGGATGAATTCCATGTTCGAGACCCGGCAGCCGGCACGCCAACCCATGGCGATACCGTCGCCGGTGGCGCCATCCGGATTTGTTGTGAACAGGTAGGCTTTGGCGGCGCCACCCGTCGCGAGAGCGGTATGGCGGGCTCGTACCGTGATCACGCGATCTTTCTCGATGTCCAGTACATAGGCACCGAGGCAGGCATCACGGGTTTCGCCCAGCCGTCGGGCGGTGATCAGGTCGACGGCGTTGTGGTGTTCGAGGACCGTGACGTTTTCACGTTCCCTGACGGCGCTTACCAAGGTATCCATTAAGGATCGCCCCGTGTGATCGGCGGCATGGGCGACACGGCGCTGGCTGTGGCCGCCTTCGCGTGTCAGGTGAAGGCGTTCGGGGTCATCGTGGTCGTGACTGAAGGGCATCTCAAGCGACTTGAGCCACTCGATCTGCTCCGGGCCGGCACGGACCACCCGTTCAACTACCTCGCGCTCGGGCAGTCCGGCTCCCGCCCTAATCGTGTCCGCGACGTGTTGCTCGAGATCCTCGGTGCCGCCCAAAGCGGCTGCGATCCCGCCCTGTGCCCAGGGGGTGCTTCCTCCGACCAGTTTGGACTTGCTGACAACCAGTACCCGCAGGTTGGCAGGAAGTCGCAGGGCCATGGCCAGCCCGGCAGCACCTGAACCAATGATCAGGATGTCGCTCTGAAGAGTTCGGCTGTCTGTCTGGTCGCTCATGAATATTTACAAGTCCTCGTGCCCGACGCCGCAAAGATGCGGTCACCGGAATATGTCTCTAATGCGGGTTTTCGGTACACTGCCGTTGAACGAGTATACGTGTTTGAAAAGCTCGGCATGGCGATCGGCATTGCCCTTCTTTGGGGTCGGGACGTGAACGCCGCCTCATTGCCTGGCAAGTCATCCCGTCGATCATCGACTAGCCGCGGTCGACTCGGGGCACCATCCTATTATCTTTCTTAAATTTAAAGCGTTGTACGCAGGTAGGACCGGATACGGAAATGAGCGCCGAGGAGAACGACAAGGCCCTGGTGGCCCGCGCCCGCAAGGGTGACCGGCGAGCCTTCGATCTCCTGGTCCTGAAATACCAGCACCGCGTGCAGCGGCTGATCGCTCGTTACATTCGAGACCCAGAACAAGTATTTGATTTGGCTCAAGAAACCTTCATAAAAGCCTACCGGGCGCTGGATCGTTTTAGAGGCGATAGCGCGTTCTACACTTGGATCTATCGCATCGCCGTCAACACCGCCAAGAATCAGCTCGCCTCGGATGCGCGGGGCGGCTTCATGGTGTCGTTGAACTCCGGCGGATCGGACGAGTCAGACGAACCAATGATGGAGCCCGAGGCTTTGCGCGATGGCGGAACGCCTGACGCTCTTGCGGCGACCGAGGAACTCGAGGCGGCGATTGATCGGGCGATCTCCGATCTGCCTGAGGATCTGCGCGCGGCCTTGACGCTGCGAGAGATGGAAGGGTTGAGTTACGACGAGATCGCGGCGGTCATGGACTGTCCGATCGGTACCGTACGGTCGAGGATTTTCCGCGCCCGTGAAGCCATTGAGCAGTCGATTGAACCGTTCAAAGGCGGTTAATTTAGGTGGCAACGTTATGAAGCAACGGCAGGCAAACGAATCAAAAACCCTTCGGGGCACTGTTTCGGACTGGTGGGACGATGAATCTCGCGCGGATGATCAAGAAATCGACGCGCTGCTGGCCGATGTCGATGGTGTTCGCTCGCATACCCGCGATTTCGATCTTATTGGTGGAAGGCTTCGGGGCGAGCCTTTGGCTACGCGTGATCTTCTGGATTCCATCAATGCTCAACTCGATGAGATTCCGGATGCCGAACGTCCCTGTGGCGGCAAGGTGGTCTCGCTCCCGAGAGTCCGCAGTTGGCAGAATCGTCGCGTCTGGCAGGGAGCGGTGGCTGCCTCTCTGTTCGCTGCGGTCACGGCGGTTGGCCTGACACTGTCTACCGGAGAACGGGCGCCGGTCGACGGGCAGGCACCCATGCAGGCCGAGGGACAAACGGATAACGATCGCGCTGTAATGGCGTCACTTAACGCTCAGGAGTTACCCGAGGGCGCCTCGCCGGCAACGGTGGCCGCCAAGCCGCAGCAAAGTCGCGTAATCGAGGCTTCCACCGCGCCGAGCACCGCTACCAAATTACCCGATTGGGCGACGGGGCGAAGCAACTCTGGTCCAGATCCGTACGTGGTGACGCATTATCGGATGGCGTCGCCCGAGTTCGGCACCACCGGCCCCGAGGCGCGGGCCGCGACCTTTGACCGGAAGTAATCGAGGCGTGATGCAAGCATTGCGGTTGCCTTTTATCAAGCCATTCTCTTTGGCCACTCTCGCCTTGGTGGGGGTGGCTTTCTGTTGTGCGCCGGTCTGGGCCGGGCCGATGCTTGAGGCGTTGCCGGCCGAACCGGAAGGTCCCCGCAGTCTGGAAACCTCGGCAGATGCTCCCGACCAGACCGACATAGAAACTCTCCGCGACAGGGTTCGTGGAATGGTCGAGGCCATGGCGAGCCGCACCTATGGCGGTCGTTTCATCCACATACGGGGGGACCAGATCGACCTGATGCGCGTGGTGCATCGCCAAGTCGACGGAAAGCGTGTCGAGCTTATGGTTGCTGAAAACGGCGAGGTGCGGGAAATACGACGACTGGGTGACCGGTGTGCCTGTCTTTGGCCCGAGCGCCGCCAGGTAATGCTGGGTGATTATCCCAACATCAACAGCCGACTATCTGGCGAGCGCTTTGAATCGATCGATCGGCTCGAGGATGACTACCGCCTAATTGATCTCGGCGGCAGCCGCGTGGCGGGGGTGAACTGCCAGTTGATGGGCGTCGTTCCACGCGACGATTATCGCTACGGCTACAAGCTATGCATTGCCGATCAGGACTCGTTGCTGCTACGGATGAGCATCTACGATGAGCGCGGCCGTCCGATTGAGCACAACCAGTTCACGCAGATTGAACCGCTAGATGCGGTGGAATTGACCTTCCAGAACGAATTGCTCGAAGGCCTCGAGGCTGATTTCGAGCGGATCGAGTTGGGTGGCGAGCCGGTTGAGCAGGCGCCAATCCAACAGAGTACCTGGATCGTTGACCCATTGCCGGCTGGCTACGAAATCCGTTCACGTAGTTGGCGACGCAACCCGGTGACCGGCCAATATTTTGAGCACATGGTTATCACCGACGGGTTGGCAACGGCTTCCGTTTTCGTCGAAAAACGTGACGGTAACGCCGCGCGACGAGTGACCCGCACCGACCAGGGGATGACGATGGCCGCACGTAGTGTCGATAACGTGCGCATTACCGCCATTGGTGACGTGCCATCGGCGACCGTTGAGTTCCTGGTCGAGAACACGGTGCGTGACCAAGCCGCGACGGATTTGGAACTGGGTGAGAGCCGCCGGGACGAATAATGGACTCTGAGCGAACGTCACCGGACCCACTTGTGCTCGAGGCAGCGCAGGTTGTCGCCGTCGAGTCGGGCGGGGCTTGGCTTGAATCGGAAGGGCAGAGCGGTTGCGCGAACTGTCGTGACGGTCGTGGCTGTGGTGTCAGTGTGTTTCAACGGCTTTTTCGGTTGCCCCGTCACCGCCTTTACCTGCCAACCGAGGAGAGATTGTCGGTTGGTGATCACGTGGTGATCGCGCTCTCGCAACGAGCGGTGCTGACGGCCTCGCTTTGGCTCTATCTCGCTCCACTGGTGGGCCTGCTCGGAGGCGCGCTGGTGGTCGAGGCGCTTTTTGCCCGGGAATGGTTGACGGTGGTGGGCGCCGTGGCCGGATTGGCCGGCGCCTTGGGATTGGTGCATGGTCGACAACAGCGTCAGGCCCGCTCTGGGGCATTCTTCCCCGTACTTTACGAAATAACGTTTCGCCAGGCCGCTGAGCCACCTCACGACTCGCCAAACAAATCTCGATAACGGATTGATTTTTGTTGTCACCGAATCGGAGTAAGCTTTCGCATGTGCCGTGCCGCATGGTTTCCTTGCTCTGGTCGAATTCCAGTCTTACACGTTTTGCCGGTCGTTTTCCGATGGATTCTCCTCGAATGGCCTTTCCGCGCTTTGCGAGCTTCCCGCGCCACCTTGGTGCGTTTGTGATGTTCGTCCTACTATCTTCCACGTTGTTGGTTGGCTGCAAGGATCCCGAGGAACAGCGTGCTGCCGCGCAGGTCACCGGCCTGCCGGACTTCACCCGCCTGGTAGAGTCCAACGCCGCGTCGGTCGTCAACATTACCGGCGTCAGCAGTCTGCCTTCCCTTTCGCAACACGGGCAGGGAGGTGACAGTCGTGATGACTGGATGCGCGGGCTTTTTGGTGAGCGTGCGGAGCAACCGCCCGGCCCGCTGCTACCTCAGGAAAATGACGGTTCGGGCTTTATCCTAAGCGAGGATGGTTATGTCGTGACCAACGCGCACGTGATCGAGGGAGCAAACAAGGTGTTCGTTCGCTTGGTCGATGGTCGCGAACTGTCCGCCGAGGTCGTGGGTATCGACGGCATAGGCGATATTGCGCTGCTCAAGGTAGAAGCCGACGGTTTGCCCTCGGTGTCACTCGGCGATTCCGACGAGGTGCGGCCGGGCCAGTGGGCATTGGCGATTGGTTCACCCTACGGGTTCGATCAGACGGTGACCGCCGGGGTCATCAGCGGGCTCGGGCGCCATCTTCCGGGTGAGTCGAACCAACCTTACGTTCCCTTCATACAGAGCGATGTCGCCATCAACCCAGGCAACTCGGGCGGTCCGTTGTTCAACACGCGGGGCCAAGTTGTCGGGATCAATGCCCAGATATTCACTGAATCCGGCGCCTTCAACGGCATTTCGTTCGCCATACCGATCAACTACGTCGTCGATGTCATTCGTCAGATAAAGCAGAGCGGCGAGGTCAAGCGGGGTTTTCTCGGGGTCGAAGTGCGTGGTGTGACTAGGCAACTCGCAGACCGCCAGGGACTGGAAACGGCTGGCGGTGCCGAGGTGGTACGAACTGTCGAGGGCTCGCCAGCCGCTGAATCGTCGATAGAGACGGGTGATATCATCCTCGCTGTCAATGGAATCCCGCTCGCGGGCGGCGCTGACCTCACCGAGGCCTTGGGTTCGTTGCCACCCGGTTCCGAAGTCACATTGAAGGTATGGACCGGCGGCGAGACGCGTCGTATCGAGGTTACCCTTGCTTCGCTGCCCGAAGCAGAGGAGCCGCGGTCGAATGGGGTTATCCCGGAATCCTCTGAAGAACCCGAACTGGTCGTGATCGAGTCCCTCGGCATGATCTTGCGGCCACTGGAAGGTGGCGGGGTACGCATCGGCGAACTCGACCCGAAGGGACCGGCCACTCTGGCCGGCCTGATGCCGGGAGATCGGCTTCTCTCCATCGATCGTCAGCCAGTGAGCACCTTGACCGAAGCCTATCGCGAGATTGCGCGCATCGCACACAACCGAGGCGGCAAGGGCAACGATCTGGTGCTGTTCCTGGTCGAACGCGATGGTGAACAGCGTTTTTTCATGCCCGCCTTTGCCAGTAACCCGCACCAGCCGCGATAACTTGGTGGTTTGCGGGGCTAAGAACTCCCGTGCTCGTCTGTGTGCGGTGATGGATGATGCAACTTTGCATCGTGGGTAACAACTAAATTCGTTCTGGATATTTGTTGTTTTTGCACTTTTTTGACTGTTCCCGCCACGTAATTTACCTATCGTACTTGGGTTAAGACGGTGTTCTTGCCGGTGTCGAAAAAGTCGGGAGCGGTTGAGACAAGCGGGGATGTTGGTAACGCCACGTTCATCGGCCGTTCAATGAGATGCGATGAGAAACGAAACGGTGTCGGGCCGCAAGCAGGAGTCGTAAAACCGTATCGGTTTGGACACGAGTTCCGCTCCGATCTCTAAGCCGTTTATCGGGAAGCAGGCGTAGACGGTGTTACCACACGCCAAGAGCAATGTTTCCTGCAAAACATAGGGATATTCCTTGAGGAGACTCCTCGCAAACGCTGCTGAAACGCTCCGATTCGGCGTATCCAAGCGCAAGCCAGGTTTGCGTACTTCGCTTCGTTGCCGTATGCCCACGATCCTACTCCAGGTGCTCCTTAAGTGAACCGACTCACCCTAAATGGCTTTCGTCTGACGCTTGCTGCACTAACGCTAATCGTCGTCGGTGGCTGCGCGGGTCTCGATCTCGCTCGAATTCCGCCACTGGATACCAGCAGTACGCAGCCAATTGAGGGGAAGGTTGTATGGCATGACCTGCTGACCACCGATCCCAAGGCAGCAGAATACTTTTACTCGAAGCTGTTCGGCTGGGAGTTCCGCGACCAGGATCTGGGGCGTGGCTTGAATTACACACTCATCGAGCACGAGGGTCGTGTCATCGGTGGGTTAGTCGATGCCCGTGGAATTAAAGCTGCGGCAAATGTATCGAGGTGGATTCCAGTATTGTCAATTGCGGAGATGGATGCGGCGATCGCTGCGGTTCGGGCAGGAGGTGGTGATGTGCTTCAGCCTCCTCTCAATATTCCTCAACGCGGAACCGTTGCGGTGATTGCTGACCCGTTGGGGGCGATTTTGACACTGCTCGAGCCTTTGGAAGGGGATCCGGTTGATCGTGTTGCCAAACCAGGCGATTGGCTTTGGAACGAGATCTGGAGCTCGGATCCGCAGGCAACGATGGCTTTCTATCAGTCTCTTGTCCCCGAGTATTCAGTCGAGCATGTAGGCGAAACAGACGGTTACTACTACTTCCGTTCGAGCGGTGCCCCGCGTGTTGGGGTAATGCAAAAGCCTGTGGATCGGATGGTCGATACTTGGATGGGATATGTGCGTGTCTCGAATCCAGCAGAGACGAGCTCAGACGCTGAGCAACTTGGTGGAGAGGTGCTAATGCCGGCACGTGAAAATCCCCGCGGCGGGGAGGTCGCTATCTTGAACGATCCCAGCGGCGCTGGTTTTTTGGTGCAGAAATGGAACCCCGATTCTGAGGCTGCGGACGAACAATAAGATGATTGAGAGCGACGTCATGCGACCAGACCCTGCCTTTAAGCCAACTGTCCGATTCAGGCCCGCAGCTTGCGGACGTAAGCTTGGACTCGCCGCATGTCTGGCGGCCGCTCTCCTACTTGGTGGTTGCTCCGGCGGCGGAATCTACGCAAATATCGGGATAGGGGGACCGAGTGTCGATCTCGGCCCGGTATCGGTACAAACGGGTGTCCACCTCGGTCGGTGGCTCTGAGATCAGACGCGAGTCACGGCAAGTGGTTTCTGCGGACGGCGCGGTACCGCCCGCCGGTAACCGAATCGACGGCTGTCCGTTCTTTTCAGTGAGTTCTACACCAGTTTCAACCTCGTGTTTGCGGACGGTTGGTTTAAGCTTGATTCCTTGTTGTTTGCCTGAATCCGCCGGCGGACTTTCGGGTTGTGGAATCGCTCGATGTAATCGACCACACCCTGCCGCGCCTCGGCGAACGTTGCGTATCGGCGGCGGTGGACCCGCTTTCCATTGAGCATGCCGAAGAATCCCTCGGCCGTTGGATTGTTGGCACAGTGGCCGACGGTACTCATACTTCAAAGCACAATGTGATCGGCCAGGAACTGCTGATAGTCGTTGCTGGTGAATTGCGCTCCCCGGTCCGAGTGCAGGACGACGGGATCGCCGCCCTTGCGCTGCCAGAGCGCGATCAGCACGGCGTTGATTGCCATCGAGCGATCCTGAGTCCGGCTCATCGACCAGCTCACCACCTCGTGGTGGGAGAGATCGATCACGATGCACAAGCACGGCCAAGCTTCCGCCGTTTGGTTTTTGCCCCAGCGTCGCCGGTGGGGCATGCTAGATAGCGAAGCTAGGCGCATAAGTCGAGAAACTCGGTGTCGGCCGGCAACAACGCCTTCATTACGAAGCGTCTAATGCATACTCGGTGCCCCAAGAACCCCGTCACTTGACTCGTGATGCGCCTTGATAACCTCGAGCAGCAAGTGATTCTGCCGAACTCGTTGACTGCGATCACGGCCAGCCCAGGCATAGTAGCCGCTGGTCGAGACTTTGAGGCAACGACACATCAGGTGAACGAGATAGTCACTGCGACAGCGCCAGATTGTCCGGTACTTCAGGATGATTCTCTGGCGAAGAACGCTGGCGCGTCGCGCAAAAAATCGAGCTGCTTCGTCATCCGGGCCAGCGCTCGCCGAACGGCAACCAGTTCCTGATCTCAAGCGGTTCCGCTACCCATTAAGGTCGGGCCGTCGTCACGCTCTGCTTCTCGCTTCAACCGGCCGAGCATGTTCGGGGTCGAGGCCCAGTTCCTGAGCCACTTGCCGGATTCTGGTTGACGGGTTGCGCGCCAGCACGACGGCTTCGTATTTGAAGTCGTTGCTGTATCGACGTCTTTGGGTCATAAACACCGCCTATCGGCTCATGGTGAGCCTTACTGATACTTCAGGACGGTGGGAACCGGTTCATTCGTGTTTTTTGCACTATTTCGACTTTTTGGTTTCTCGCCTCGCCCTATACTGAAACGGAGGTTGTGTGATTTTCTGCCTAGTCGGCGCTAGGCACCCCTTTTATTTTACCGTCGGAATAGGGTTCTTATTAATGAACACGAAATTCTCGTTGGCTTGGCTGCCTTTTATGTTCGTGGGGGCTTCTCCGGTAGCTGCCGGTGATATGCCGCCACCCGTAGAAGGGCCGGGAATTGAATCACAGACAGGTCAGGCTCTTTATCAACTACCCCGTGACCACGCTTGGCACGGAGGGAGCTTCTATCAATCCAATGACTACAACGAATGGCACTACATCACGGCTATTGGGAAAGATGTCGATAGTGGTGAGCGTATTTCAGTTTTCTGGGTTCCGCTTGCTCAAGGGTGGATGAAAAACGAAGATAAAGAGCGCCCGTTGCATAATGTATTGTTCGCTTTTCATAATTTGGATACCGGCGAATTCCATACATCGATGCCTTATGTTACCGGGCCGCTTGATACCCAAGGGTCCGCTCCCGACGCCGATGATTTTTGGTTCAAATATAAGATTGACGATGGTAAGAACGGTTTCTCGACCGGATATGACCATCAAAGTGAGACGTGGAGCTTTTCAGGCTACAACACCAAAGATGATAAGTGGAATCACCCTTTCAAACTAGATATGACTGCAACACTAAACGAGCCCGGTTATGTGCCGATGGCTTACTGGGGTTTTGAAAGCATTGGGGTTGACCCTCATGATCGTCAAAATCCTGAGACGATGCATGGTTTGACCTATTACTACACGGCCCCCAGCATGGATGTCGAGGGAACGGTCGAAGTCGGTGGACGAACGATTGAATTCGATGCGGAAGGTTGGTTCGAACACCAGTGGGGAAATTTCCGCAACACGCTGCAGTACCGCTATTTTTGGGCATGGTTTCGGTTTGATAACGGCGACTTCATGACGTTTCGGCAGTATTACCAAGGTGAGAATTTCTTGGACCCACAATACCGAGTGAATCGATATCTTTTCATGGACGGGGATACGCACAAGCGATCCTATGCGTTTGGAGATTCCTTCAAGTTGATCCCCTCGGAAATGTGGACCTCGCCTAAATCGGGTAAGCAGTACCCCTGGTGGGGCCGAATCGAGACACCGCAGGGTACCTTTTACTATGAGCCAACCTTCCCGGAACAGGAAGGGTACGGGTTGGCGGGGCCTTACATCGAGGGTGTAATTAAGCTACGCGAGGGTTCGCCTGATGGCCCTGTCGTTGCCACTGGTTTCACCGAAATGATCATGCTTACCGAGCCGTTTGAAGATGGCACTGACCCTTCGTATGGTCCCCCAGTCTCTCGGAGTCTGCCGGACGACCCTAACATGCCTTGGTCCCCGTCGAATCCGTTAGAACGAGAGTAGAGGGCTTCAGTTGTTGATCGTTTTTTGACCAGCGGGTGCTACCTCAGCCCCGCTGGCTTTTTGTACGTTACTTCTCCTAAAGAGATCCTGACGATGATCTCCGAATCTCGGGAGAAATATTTATCTGGGGTTTCTTTGCGCGTGAATATGATGGTCTGCCGCGGCACAAAAATGACCGGTTGTGTGACAGACAATTCCTTTTTCCTAAAAAAACCCGACTGGGTCCGACGCTTTGCACGGGCAATTGTGTCAACCTTTTCGCCCTTTCTTGCGGTTTTCCTACTTTTCCTGTCTTTTTCAGCCAATGCGGTGGAATCCAATGATTGGTCGGGTGTCTGGGATACACAATGGAGAGGTGGCGGTGCTGTAATGGAATTACGGCAAGAGGGCTCAAAGGTTCGTGGCACCTACCCGGGTTTCGATGGGGCCGTTCGTGGTCAAGTCGAAAAGGGCCAGCTCGTTGGAACTTGGTCTGACTCCGCTGGCTCGGGTGTATTCACTTTTGTAATGTCGCCCGACGGCAATAGCTTCATGGGGCGGTTCGGGACCGGCGAGTGGTGGACTGGACTTCGCACCGACAAAGAGATGCAGGATTCTTTGTTTGGATCGCTCGACGCTTCGAGCCCGGAATTGACCCTTTTGTCGTTCCTCAAGGCGGGCAATAAAGCGGGAGAGGGGCGGAGTGATCGCTTAGGGGTGGTTTTCCCGCTACTTGACTTCTCATCTTTCGATAAGCCACTGACACCGTATGAACGTGTTGATCTTGCTCGCCTTCTTTTTCAGATTATTGATCGATTGACGTTTCGAATCTGGGAGCTACGCCCAGATACCGACGCGGAGTCAGCCGGAGAGTACTCTGTCGATTTGGCGCAATCGGGCACTAATCATACTGTTACGCTTCGATTCCGCTTCGACGCCAATGAACACGACCAAGGGGATGGTGTGTGGCGTCTGGTCGTTCCGACGGAAGACGAAATGCGTGAATCTCTGGCTAACTTGCTCGAAGCTCGTGGGGGCGCGGTCCCCCATCCCCATCAACACCACGAACTTGGCTCACCCCGGGATACGATGCGAACGTTTCTTGAGCAATGGAAAAAGGCCCGCCTGGGAAATCGGGATCTTTTTCTGAAAACCATGGACCTCTCCCAGATAGCAGGTCCTGTGCGGGAGGAAGAGGGCTTTTTGCTCGGTGAATACCTCATCGAAGTGCTCTACAGGGTTGGATTGCCGTTGCGGCAAGAGATTACAGATAACCCGGATCGAAAAGGGGTCTATACGCATTTTGTCCACCCCGCCGGGGAGGTGGAACTCCAGCGCGTTTCACAAGAAGACGGTACTGTTAAATGGCAGTTTAGTGCAGACACGATGGCTAACGCTCGGCAACTCTTCATGGCGATGGAGGATATGCCCCTGGCCGAGAAAGAACAGCGTGGGGACTCCACACCGTTTTTTGATATCAGAAATCGGGCAAGAACAATCCATCGCGACCTTCTGCAGGATACGGGATCCGGAGTCGAGGTTTGGCAGTGGGTCGCCATGGTTCTACTTTTAGCTGTGAGTATCCCGTTAAGTTTTTTTATCACTTGGTTGGTGGCCAAAATCTTTCAACTTAAAAAATCGGAGGAACATCGGAAATTACCGCCAGAGGCACGTTTTATTTGGCCCTTGCGGCTTATTTTGGTAGCAGGTCTCGGCTTGTTAGCACTTCGGATACTGGGTCTTCCTCAAGCAGTAGACATTCCGCTACGCGTGTTTATGGGCGCAACGCTATCCATTGCCGGAGGATGGCTCGCGTATCATCTGGTTGATAAATTCAGTGATATGTTGGATGCGCGTTCACAAAGTTATCGCAAGTATCAAGACGAAATTTTGCATTCGCTTGCGATATCGATCGTTAAGCTAGCAGTGGTAATCGGCGCGATCCTCTTCCTCGCAGAAATTCTTTCCATACCTTATCAAGGCGTCATTGCCGGTCTTGGTATTGGCGGCATTGCGATAGCGCTTGCAGCGCGCAGCACGCTTGAAAATCTGATTGGGGGGATAACCTTATATGCCGACAAGCCAGTTGAGGTTGGAGACTTCTGTCGAATCGGTGAGCATTTAGGTGTCGTTGAACGAATTGGCCTGCGGTCAGTGAGGGTTCGTTCGTTAGACCGAACGGTCGTTACCATTCCTAACGCCGAATTTGTAAACATGAATATCGAAAATCTGACCAGACGCGAGAGGATTCTATTGAATACGACAGTAGGCGTACGGTTAGAAACCACACCGGATCAATTACGTTGGCTCTTGGTGGAGATCCGCGCCTTGTTGTTGAAACACCCTATGATTACCGCAGAGCCAGCACGAGCTCGATTTGCAGGGTTTGGCAACCACTCTGTCAATATAGAGATATTTGCTTATGTGGAAACGAATGACTGGAACGAATTTCTCGCTGTTCAGGAAGACGTATTTTTGCGCCTGATCGAAATTGTGGAAGAATCCGGCACTGCCTTTGCTCTACCGTCTGCGGTGAATTACCTGGCTCGCGACCATGGGGTGAATTCGTCGAGTACTGAACGAACCGAGGCAATCATCGAAGAGTTGAGAAATGGTCAAAGGTTGCCTTTCCCAGAATTTGATATTCGCACTCGTGGTGATTTAAGAGATTCGCTCGATTATCCGCCAGAAGGTTCGGTGGACTTCGGTCGCCGAGATAAGGCTTAACCATAAAAATTGAGGTTCGAACCCTAATGAAATTCATCGTTTTTTTTCTTCCGGTTTTTTTTCTTGTCGGTTGTGTCCATGGCGTGGGCGAGACGGAAACAGATAAGATCACCGGCGAAGTGGATTACATTGAGACTGCTCCCGTATCTGAAGGGGATAGGTTGGAAATAATTTTGGAAGACATAAGTCGCGCTGATGCCCCGGCCAAACGAATCGCTGAGACTGTCATTAACGATCCGGGGCAGCCACCGCACCAGTTTGTACTTCATTATGATGCTGAAGCGATAGACGCCAGACACACCTATCGCGTGGCTGCGAGAGTTTACGATGGAGATGATCTGTTGTTTGTTACCGATGAGATAGAGCAGGTGCTTACACGGGGATTCTCGGCGGAAGCGAATTTGCGATTACGACCAATTCAAGACGAGACACCTCCAGACTTGGGAAAGCTCCCCGCTACCTTTTCGGGAACGCTCCCGTCTGCTGGTCCAGGGGTCGATGTTCAGATCAATCTCCTGAAGGATGGCGTCTTTTTTATGAGTGAGTCGTATAAGGCCCGAGATGGTGGGCCGCATTATGACAGGGGCCGATACCTGATTTCATCGGATGGCAATATTCTTTCTCTGCACGGAGGAAGGGAGGCACCAAGGTGGTTCAGCATTGAGTCCTCCGACACGTTGGAAATGCTCGATCAAGAGGGGAAGAAAATCGAGTCGGAGCTGAACTATGCCATTTCACGTCAGCCTGAGTTTCAGCCGATGGAGTCCCGGGGGTTGATCGGTGGTCAATACAGTTACTTGGCTGGTGCTGGTCGTTTTCGTGAATGTCTGACGGGTTTGGAGATGCCGGTGGCGACGGAGGCCGATAATCGCGCGCTTGAGGAGGCTTATCTAGAAGTTAGAAAAGAGCCGGGGGAAGAGGTGCGGGTCAGCCTAGAGGGCCAGATTATTCACCAGTTGCCTATGGAAGGAAGTGGACCTGTTCGGACGATTGTGCCGGAGCGTGTGATCGGTGTCTGGCGAGAGCAACCGTGTGCGCCGCAAGCTGCTTCTGCGGAGCTTGAGCATACCTATTGGCGCCTGACGCTGCTGGATGGAGATTATGTGCGTGCGGTCCCTAATCAGCGTGAGCCTCATCTGGTTTTTCGAGACGACGGCCGGGTGACTGGCTCCGATGGTTGCAATCGGATTCTCGGCGCTTTTGAGACTGAAGATGCGTCGATTGGGTTTTCCAAGCTGGTCACTACCCGCAAGGCCTGCCCTGATGGTATGGCCCGTGGGCAGAAATTCGTTGAACTGCTTGAGGCGGTTGATAGCTATCGGATTGTCGAGCAATTTTTGGAAATGCTGGACGAGGACCGGGATTTGCTCATGCGTTTCGAGGCAGTGGCGCTTCACTAAGTATAGTTTGGATTACCGCTTACTTTTTTTGCCAGTAACGGCCCAGCGGGGGCGGAATAACAACAGCCTACAGGAGGGTTTTAGGGTTTTCCGCCGTGGTGCATTCGTGTTTGGTTAGGTGATTCGCCAAAAAGCTTGGCATAGTCGATAGCAAACTGCCCAAGGTGAGTGAATCCCAATTCGTAGGCAACTTGCTGCACGCATCGTTCTCCACTCCGGACAATTATGTGGATCCGGGCAGTGTGTAGTCGCAATATTTTTGCGTGCGCGGACGGTGTGCGACCGATGAGTTCCTTGAAGGCGTAGAACAATGACCGTCTGCTTGTGTGGGTCGCCTCGCACAGTTCGGTGACGGTTGGAGGGTTGGCCAGACGGCTTCGGATCAACTCCTCGGCTTGGCGTACTATCCGCCGGCGATGCGCTAGACTGGACCGGGCCTGCGTGATTTCCTCAGCCTGTTGTGCCATGGCAACGATGGCGCTAGCGAGTTCTTCTCCCGCGGATTGATCGAGCGTGCGAAATAATGATCCACGGAGGTGCTGTCCAAGAAGCTCAGAAATTTGTCGATTGATGCTTCCGCTTGATCTTAGGCACCACCGACCCCAAAGGGCTTCGGCTGTAAGCCCGTACTCTGCTCGAGCGATGCGCTCGGCGAGATGGCGAGGTATGGAGATAGCTCGCTGGCGATGACCAGCTGCAAGCTGCTGGTAGATCTCACCACCTGGATCAAGGATGAGCAAATTGCTTTCCTTCAGTTGTTGACCTCGAAAACGGCCACCGGCGCAGCTCTCGGTTATCGGTGAAATCGTCCAAAAATCGTTGGATCGGGCGCCTGAAACGAGAAGGGGCTGATTGGTGCCACTCTCGTACACCAGACATTCGCCAACTGGACAAGACGTCAAATCGATATCTAAAGGGCCTGCTCGTGAGCGGGTGATCTCTACGTCAAATATCGCCGCAAGCGCCTGCTCGGTTTGCTCCGTCGATCCTAAATTCAGTTGAGTTAATCCGTTCACAAGCACTCCAAATGATCAACTGCCGGCAACGTAATTGGACGACGAACTCTGCCGCTATGCCCCATGGGAGACCGCCCCTGCCTACCTCTATCTTGCTCCGCGTCCTCTCTGTCTGGTTCTACTCCTTCACCATCAAGTATTTTGATACAGCGTGAAAAATAGCACCGAGATCTTCCGCGCGCTCGACTGTGCGTGAGCGTAGATGCATAGACTGGTCGAGATCGTGTGATGCAGGATTTCAGAAC
>JAWLFB010000086.1:0-6325 GCA_041685825.1 Guyparkeria sp.
GCGAGTATTCAAGCCCGCCGCGGTGATGGCAGCTTCCAACTGGGCCAATGCGCTCCCGCCGGCGCGTGCGGCCCAGGCCGCGGAGCTGCCGTTTTTCTACGAGGTGCGCGGTTTCTGGGAACTGACCCGGATGGCCGCCGAACCCACCTGGGCCGAGTCGACGGAATATCGGCAGGCCCAGATGCTGGAGCAGGGCGTGGCGCGCCGGGCCCAGCGGCTGTTTACGCTGAATCGTTTCATGCGCGATGAGCTTGTGAATCGTGGCGTGCCGGCCGAGCGCATTGCCCTGGTGCCCAACGGTTTTGATGGCTGGGCGCCGTCGCAGGCCGGGGCCGATCCCTTGCGCCAGCAGTTGGGCATCACTGCAAAACACGTGGTCGGCTACATCGGGTCTTTCAACGCCTACGAGGGGCTGGAAGATCTGATCGTGGCGGTAGCGCAGGTGCGAAAGCAGGGGCTGGACCTGGCGCTGGTTCTGGTCGGTTCTTCGGGCCGCATGGGCATGCAGTCGGATGGTCCTGGTTTATGCCCAGTCGGAGAGTCGTACCGAGCGCTGGCAGAAAATCTCGGAATTGCCGACCGCCTTCACCTTTCCGGTCGCATCGGTCCGGAAGCCGTGGCCGCCTACTATGACCTGCTGGATCTCGTCGTCATCCCCCGCCGTCCTGTACCAGTCTGCGAGTTGGTCTCTCCGCTCAAACCGCTCGAAGCCGCCGCGCACAATAAGCGAGTGCTAATGTCTAATGTTGCCCCCCTGGCCGAACTTCACGGCCGCTGCCACAATTTTTTCTATTTTCGCAAAGGTCAGCCCGGCAGTCTGGCTGAGCAACTCCACCGCATTCTCACAAACCACCCCGAAACCCCCAGTCGGTGTCATGACCTGGTAGAACTGACGTGGAAAGAAAACGTCTGGCCGATGGTGGCGGCGGTCAAGGGCCGTGCGGAAAGTTCGCCGCAGCGGTGATAGTTCCTGTTACCGCGAGTCTAGAGCGGACGTCATTCTTGCTAAAATCCGCATGCGCATAGCACAAATATCGTTGGGTAAACAGAGTCCAGCGCATAACCGTTCGATCCATGAAGGGAGGAGCGATGAGGGGATCTTGGAGGCGATATTGCGCAACTCGCACAAGCAGGGCCGGGCGGTCGGCGAGCTGTACGCAGACGCCGCTCCAACGTCGAGGAATGGGTCGTTCGGGCCCAAGTGGCCGAGTGTTGGATCTTCTGACGTGGTCAAGGATTGGTAGAATTTGAATATGTGCGGTATTGTTGGCTACATCGGTGAAAAAGAGGCGTCCAGTCTGCTGCTGCGAGGTCTACGCGAGCTGGAGTATCGCGGCTATGACTCCGCAGGTATCGCGCTATTGGAAGGTCGCGGCATCACGCGCTTTCGGGCGGTAGGAAAGCTCGATAATCTGGTCGACCGTGTCGGTGGCTACCAGAGCTCGGGTCCGGTAGCCGGCATTGGCCATACGCGCTGGGCCACCCACGGGAAGCCCACCGAGGCCAATGCACATCCGCACGGGCGCACCCATAGCCAAGTTGTGCACAACGGCATCATCGAGAACTACCGGGCGCTGCGTGAGCGGTTTGAAGGCGAGTTCCTGAGTCAGACCGACACCGAAGTGATCGTGCACCTATTCGAAGCTTTCCGGGCCGAGCAGGCGCAGGGTGAGGAGGCTGCCTTGAAGGGGTTTCGTGCCACGTTGGATGCACTGGAAGGAGCGTACTCCATTCTGTTGATGACTGAGACGCGGCCGGGAGAGATTTTCTTTGCCCGCCAAGGCTCGCCGCTGCAGCTGGCCCGAGTCGAAGACGGCGTTTATTTCGCCTCCTCCGACGCGGCCATGGTGGGGGTGTGCGACCAGGCCGTCTATCTGGAAGACGGCCACTGGGGCGTGGCCGCGGCCGATGGCGCTCGCCTGTTCGATGCCGACGGCGAACCCGTCGAACCCCGGACCGCTCCGCTGCCGGCAAGCAGCCAGGCGGCGCAGAAAGAGGGTTTCCGCTACTTCATGGAAAAGGAGATCTATGAGCAGGACGCCGTGGTCTCCGACATTCTCGCCGGACGCCTGACCGATACGGGAGTTTGCCTGGACGAATTACCTGCTGACTGGTTGACTGGGTTTACCTCCATCACACTGTGCGCCTGCGGGACCAGCTACCACGCCGCCCTGACCGGTGCCTACCTGCTCGAGCGCCTGGCCAAGGTCACAACCCGCGTCGAGATTGCCAGCGAGTTTCGCTACCGCGAGCCCATTCTGGACCCGACCGGGTTGTTTGTGGTCATTTCCCAGTCCGGCGAGACGGCCGATACGCTGGAAGCTTTGAAACTCGCCGCTGGGCAAGGCCTTGATACCCTCGCGCTGTGCAATGTCGACAACAGCTCAATCGTGCGCGCTGCCTCCCGTACGGTACTGCTGCGAGCGGGGATCGAGAAGGGCGTGGCCTCGACCAAGGCCTTTACTGCCCAGGTTATGGCGCTGTGGCTGCTCGCAGTGCATTGGGGGCAGGTCAAAAGCGTGCTGGCCGCCGACAGCGCCGGGCGGGAGATTCAGGCGATGCGCCGCGTCCGTGATGCGGTCAAGGTTCCGCCGCGCGTGCACGATCGTTTGCATCGTCTCTCCAAGCGCTATCTGCACGGCCACGGTTTCTTCTTCATCGGTCGCGACCTGTTCTACCCGCTGGCGCTGGAAGGCGCGCTGAAGCTCAAGGAAATCAGCTATTTGCACGCCGAGGGCTATCCCGCCGGCGAAATGAAGCACGGCCCGATTGCCCTGGCCGATGCCGAACTATTCACGATTGCCCTGATGCCGCGCAGTTGCTTGTACGAAAAAATCAAGAGCAACGTCGAGGAACTCTCCGCGCGTGACTCGACCATAATCGCTATCACTACCGAGTACTTCGAACTGGCCGACGACATCATTCAGATCCGAGCCTATGACCATTCCATGCTGGAGTTTTTCGAGATGATGGTAGCCTGCCAGTTGTTGGCCATGGAAATTTCCATCCGGCTCGGTAACGATGTGGATATGCCGCGTAACCTGGCCAAGAGCGTGACCGTAGAGTGAGCGGGCCGCTGGTGGAACTGCCGGGCCGGATCTTGTACGCGGTGCGGCATTCGTATCCGTTTGCGTCCAACGCCTGCGTTGCGCGTACTCACTGTGCGGTCCCCTGTCATGGGGCAGTTCGCCTGCGATGTGACAGACCTGCCAAGAAAACGTTCGGTCAATGGTGGGGCGATTATGGCCCATGTGGGTAGTTCGCCGCAGTGGTGACGGTTCCGGTTACCGCGAGTCTAGATCGGACGTCATTCTTGCTAAAATCCGCATTCGCATGACACAAATATCGATGAACAATATTACGCTATCGACCCAAAAACGTTCGATCGAGAAAGCGAGAAACGGTTTAGCGCGGGCCATCGCGCGATGTTTGGCAGTGTCATGCTTGTGAAGCCGATGGCCGAATTTCGGCGAAGCCTGAACAGAACTATAAGTCTCGCACGGCGCAAGTTTTTGCTGCCTCGGCCAGCGGGTTTTTTCGAGCCCCACTGGTACCTCAAGCAGTATCCGGACGTGGCTGGAACCGGCATGGACCCCTGGATGCACTTTCATCTTCATGGCCGTGGCGAAGGTCGATTTGCGCATCCGGCGCACCTGGAAATGTGGTTCGACGATGCGGCCTTCGATAAGGTGATTGGGCGTTTCCGGATCGATTTGGATGCTTTGTCGAGACGGGATTACGACTATTTCCAATGGCTGCTCGCACGGCGCCTTGCGTGGGACCAGCGATGGGCCGATATCATCGATATCTTCGAGCCAGATGACCTCGAGCGTCATCACGGAAACCCTTCCGGGCTGCGGCATGTTCCGGGGCTGCTTTATGCCGACGCACTCCGGCATTCGGGGAGAGAACAGGATTCAAAACAGGTGGTCGAATGGCTGGTACGGAAATATCCGAGCCATACGGATATTCGACTGATCCAGGCCAATCACATACTCGAATTCGGGGATCGGCAACAGCTCGCGCAGGACTGGCTTGCAGCCGTCAATTCGATCTATGCGGCAGCCGGGCTCCGGGAGCTGGATTTCATCCGCCGAGACTCTCCGTCCCTTGAGGCCATTGGTGCGCAAGCGCCAACCGCGCCGGGAGAGCGCAGTTCCTGGCCCGATGCGAATCGGCAACCGCTGGTCAGTGTGCTCATGGCGGCGCATAATGCAGAAACTACGATTGGACACGCGATTCGATCGGTTCTCGAGCAAACCTGGCAGGCGCTGGAACTGATCGTCGTCGACGATGGTTCGGACGATGCCACGGCCGAATGCGCCGGACGCGCGGCTGCCGGTGATCCGCGGTTTCGGGTCCTGCGATCGGAGCAGAAACGTGGACCGTATGCGGCGAGAAACCAGGCGCTTGCGACTGCGAGAGGTGATTTCATCACACTGCACGACGCCGATGACTGGTCGCATCCGCAGAAGATCGAGCTGCAGGTACGCGAGCTGCTGGCGGACCAGTCACTGATGGCGACCTTCAGCGACTGGGTTCGGACATCGGGAAAACTGGTTTTCGGCACCTGGAGAATGCCGTCTTCGTGGCTGGGCTGGGTCCACCGCAACACCTCATCGTTGATGTTCAGGCGAGCCGTCCACGAACGTCTGGGCTATTGGGACGAGGTCAACTGCAACGCCGACGTTGAATTCGTCGACAGGCTGACGGCAGTTTGGGGTTCGCTGGCGACTCGTGCGGTTGTGCCTGGAATTCCGATGGCTTTTGCGCGGCTGGATAGCAGTTCATTGACACAGCGTTCTAAAACGAATGTCATCAGCAGTCTGAAAGGGCTGCGTCACGACTACGCACGTGCATATTCAGCGTGGCATGCGAATGCCAGGACGGCGGGCGACCTTTATCTGCCTTCGGGTCCCCGTGAGCGACCATTTCCCGCGCCCGCCGGAATGCTGATGTCGGAGGAGAATTGATGTCCGGGCACTTCGCCAGCCTTGTTCGTTCCTATCTCGGCCAGCTTCTGCTGCTGACGCGGCGGATGTTTCAGTGCAGCCCTGTGCGCCTGCTTACCGGCATTCCTGTGTTCCTGGTCAACCAGGTGTCATTCGTGCTGGCGATGATGTTGCCGTTGAAGGTCATCATCATGCTCGGAAGCGATGGGGTGCCCCGGTATTTTCGATTCTTCATGACGGATGAAACTCGAGACGCCTGGCTTGTCGGTTTGACCATTGGTGCGGTGGGCATGTTTTTATTGCATGTCCTATCCGAAAGGACGTTGAACGGGCTTGGCCTGCGAGCTGGTAAGGTCGTCCTCGCGAAGAGCCGAAAAACGGGGTTGTTCAACGATCAGGATGAATTTGTCAGTAACGTCTTCCTGCGGGTGGTGTCTACGTGGGGGACGCTGTTCATGTCCATTGGCGCGCTGGCATTGGGTATCTGGCTGGAGTGGCGAATTGTAGTCCTGGTGGTGGCCGCGATGGTGATCGAGTTTGCTGCTTTCATGATTTACTGGAACCGATTCAGCGCGCCAGAGCATGCCGAGGAGCGGGAGCGGATTCACAAGGGACGCAGCAAGCTTCTTCAGAAGCTTTCGTCGGTTAACGTGCTAATTCTGTTCGCGGGTCTGGTGGTTCTGTTTCTCACTGATCCCAACATGAATTTCCTCGTGGGGATCGTGATGTTTCTGCTCGCACGGCAGATCCTTGCACGTGTGGTGGCAATTTTCGCCGATGCGAGTTTCTTCCTGGAGAATCGAGAGCGTATCGATGCGCTGGTTCATCCGGGGCGTCACTTGCAGGAGAGGCGGTCGTCGGATCGCGAGAGTTTCGAGTATTTGCTGATGCCAGACCGGCGCGATGGCTTCTTCAGTACGGCCGGTGAGCTGGCGGGCCTGCAGCTGGAAGATCGTGCATGGCAATGGCGTGATGCGCCAGGCAAGGGCACAGTGCTTTTCGTGAGCGAGTCGGCTGGCCAGGAGGATTCGGAATTTAGATTCAAGATCAAGATGCGCTCAGGCGATGCCGGACTGATGCGCGAGACCATGTTCCATCGAAGCTCATCGGCTTTATCGCTGGGGCTTTCCTGCGAGCTTGTCGATGCCGGCAGCCTGTTTGGACGGGGATATTTGCTGTTTCGTTCCGGAGCGCTTTTTCCCTGTCCGCCCGAGCGGGTTCGGGAATTTGCGCACAGCATTCGAATGCACCTCTGGAACCATCGGCCTGACAAAGACCTTGCCGCTCGATTGCTGCGAAGCTTCCCGGCACTGGATGCCCGAATTATCCCGGACCGCCTGACCCGGTTGCGGCTTGCATGCAATACGCCGGAA
>JAWLFB010000029.1:0-25641 GCA_041685825.1 Guyparkeria sp.
ATCCAGCCGAAATCTGGAGCGGGAAACCGGATTCGAACCGGCGACCCCAACCTTGGCAAGGTTGTGCTCTACCAGCTGAGCTATTCCCGCTTGAGGGGGGCGCAATTTTCTTCAGGAACTGCCCCCGTGTCAAGTCGTGCCTCGACGCGCTACATTGCGAATACGGGTCTCGGTGATTCGCGCCGTGACTGGAGCGGTTTCAATTCCGACGCAGTCGAGCTAATAACCAACGCTGCAACATACGGTTGCGCGATTGACGTGCCCGATTACACTCGGTGCGGTCTGCCTGAAGGCAGGAGGCCGGGTGACGCGAGTCGTGCAGTTCGGCCGAGCGGGCATCGAGATAGATACGAACATGGAGGGTGACGGGACGGTGGTTCGAATCGAGCACCTCGTGGTCGGTGAATGCCATTTCCAGGGTAAAGCGCCCCCGCTCGGTCACCCGCGCGACCACCGAGAACCCTAGGGTGAATTCATCGCCCGGGGTCAGGCGCCGCAGGTCACCGAGCAGGCGGCGAATCAGGATATAGTTCTGCTCATAGAGATCCATCAACTGATCGAATGGATCGTGTTGGATCGAGTGAGGAGTGCCGGTGTTGAGATTCATGTTCGTCAGTGTAAGGAAGCTCTGCGTGAATAGGAATGCCAAGGTCCCATCGAGTACGAGTGTTCACAGCCTAGGGCGCGCTGGCTTGTCGGCGGTGTGTCTGGGGCTGGTTGCCCCGATTCTGACCCAGGGCACCGCTGTGGCGGATGTTTACAAGTATCGCGATGCCCAGGGGGTGGTGCACTTGACCAATGTGCCGCAGGAGTCGGCCGGAGAGCCATATGCCCTGTGGCGCAAGAGCGAGGCGACAAAACCCAAGGGGTGGCAGGACGGCTACCGCGCCATGCCGCGCCTGGTTCATGATCGCTACGCCGAGCAGGTCAATCGGTTTGCCGGTCTGTACGATGTCGACCCGACCCTGATCCGCGCCGTGATTCATGCCGAGAGCGCTTTCCGACCGGAGGTGGTGTCCCCCAAAGGGGCCGGCGGTTTGATGCAGCTGATGCCGGCCACTGCCGATCGTTTCGACGTGGTCGACCGCTTCGATCCCGACGACAACATCGCCGGCGGGGTGGCCTACCTCGCATTCTTGCTCGAGATGTTCCAGGGGGATCGCGAGCTGGCCGTGGCGGCCTACAACGCCGGCGAGGGGGCGGTGAAGCGCTACGGTGGGATTCCGCCCTACGAGGAGACGCGCACCTACGTCAAGCGGGTCATGCAATTGCAGGCGGCTTACGCCGACGCTGGATAAGATCATGACATCTGGCGAGCCATCCTCCCGTCCCGAGCCGCCCGACCTAGCCGAAGAGGAGAGGCGGCTGGCGGCGTTTCTGGCAGGACAGTCGGCCCTCGTGTTGGCCGTCGTGCCTGATACCGACAGCCCGCCCGAGATCGGCAGCCTGCCGTTCGTCCAGCATGACGACGCCTTCTGGGTGCTCGCCAGCGAACTGGCAGCCCACACCCGCCCGCTGATGGAACGCGGTATGGCCCGCGTTGCCCTGATTGCCGACCAGTCGGCCACCCGGAATCCCTTCGCGCGCGAACGAGCCCACTGGGAGGCGCGCGTCGAGCCTGTGGAACGCAAGGACGAGCGTTTTGCGATCATCACCGCCGCCCTGCAAAAGCGCCACGGCAAGACAGTGGAACTCCTATGCGGGCTAGGGGATTTCCACCTGCTCGGCCTGCGTCCCGGGGGTGGCAGTTACGTCAACGGCTTCGCCAAGGCGTTCGAGTTGGATGGGTTGTCGCTTCGGCGGCATCGGCGCATCTAGGCCGGGTTCGCGGGAATCCTAGAACGTTCTGCGCCGCTTGATTACCAACGGTTCGCAAGCCAGCGTGCCGTTATATTCCTGCAGACCTTCCCGAGCGCAGCAACTCGATCGCCTCGTCGATGACGCCCGGGTCGTCCGCGCGCCGGGGCGACTGCTCGCTCAGGTGGCGGCGGTAGGCTCGTGCGCCGGGCCGGCCCTGAAACAGGGTCAGTATCGGCTTGATCAGGGTGGGCAGACGCGTGCCGCGGGCGATCTCGGCCGCCACGTAGTCTTGATAAGCCCGTAGCGCGGCTAGCCGGTCGGCAGTTTCCCCGTCGTCGAATAGGGCCGAGTCGATGTCGGCGAGCAGACCGACGTTCTGGTAGGCCGCTCGGCCGACCATCACGCCGTCGACCTCGGTTAGTGCGGCCCGCATTGCATCCACCTCCGTCAGTCCGCCATTGAGCACCACGGTAAGATCCGGGCGCTCCTGCTTTAGCCGCGTGGCGAACTCGGGGCGAAGGGGTGGCACATCGCGATTCTGCTTGGGTGAAAGCCCCTTCAGCCAAGCCTTGCGGCTATGTACGATGAATGCATCCGCACCCCCCTGGTCGGCGACGATATCGACGAACTCACGGAATTCATCAAAGGTTTCCTGGTGGTCGATGCCAATGCGGCTCTTGACCGTCACCGGCACGTCGACCGCCGCGCGCATGGCGGCAACGCACTCGGCCACCAGGGCCGGCTGCGCCATCAGGCAGGCACCGAAGGCTCCGTTCTGTACCCGGTCGCTTGGGCAACCCACGTTGAGATTGATCTCGTCATAGCCCCATTCGGCGCCGATCCGTGCCACCTCGGCCAGTGCCCGCGGATCGGAACCGCCCAGTTGCAGGGCCACCGGGTGCTCGCTTGTATCGAAGTACAGGTGCCGTTCGACATCGCCGTGAAGCAGGGCTCCTGTGGTCACCATTTCCGTGTATAGCCGGGCGTGTCGGCTCAGCTGGCGGGCGAGAAACCGGTAATGCCGATCCGTCCAATCCAACATCGGGGCAACGCAGAAGCGCCAAGGGCCGGGCGATGGCGTCGAGGCTGGCGTGGTTGAGGGGGGGTGTTCGGTCATGACGGCGGTTCGCTCTCTCGGGGAGCGGCATTGTAGCGGGCGTAATGCCGGACGTCAGGGGAGCAGGGCCTTGATGATGGCGCTCACGCCTGCGATCGCGGCGATGCCAAGGATGATCGGGCGTAGCGCACCGAACGGGATGCGGTTGACCAGGTGGCCCGAGGCAAGAAAACCAATGAGGGTGCCCGGCAGCAGTGTGGCGAACAGCCACCATTCCCTTGTGCTGATAAAGCCGGAGAAGAACAGTGCCACGGCACTGGCCAGGCTGGCGAACAGGAAGAAGGCCGAGAGATTCGCCCGCACCAACGGGCCCTTTTCGTTTTGGTAGATCAGGGCGATCGGCGGCCCGCCCACCGCGGTGATGGTGCCCATGTAGCCCGAGGCCGCCCCGGCGATCACGCTGTTGCGCGGATTGAGGACCGGTTGAATGCCGACCACGCTCAAGATGACAGCCAGCAGGATCAGGATACCGAACGCCAACTCGAAGCCCCGCGCGGTAAGTAGCGCCAGTGTAACGACGGCGAGCAAGGTGCCGACGATGTCGCCGCCAATGGCGAATCGAACCGGACGGAAGCTCAAGCTCGATCGGCTCCGCCACAGGATAAGGATGGTCAGCAGAACGGCGTTGAGGATTAGCGGGCCGGGTAGAAACAGCGGGCTGATCAGAAACAGCAACGGCGCCGACAGGGTGCCAATGCCGTAACCGGCCAGTCCTTGCAGGAATGCGCCGGCGAATATGGCGAGGTTGGCCAGCAGCAATTGAAGAAGGGTGATGTCGTCCACGGGTCCTCGCAACGAAAAATCCCCGGCGGGGCCGGGGATGATAAAACCGTAGGACCACCGCTCACGCGATGGGATCCAATGGCCGGCTTGGATCAGGCGTAGGTGTTGATCTGCCCGCCAACTGGACCATCGCTGGCCGCAGTGCTGGTCTGACCGGCACTTTCGCCGATCGAGTCGATCAGCGGCGCCATTGCCTGCTCCTGCGTGTCCATCGCCTGTTTCTGTACGCGCACACCCGCTTCCTGTGCCATCTGAGCGCTTGCCATGGCAGTTTGCATGCTGCCGGCTGCGGATACCGAGTCAGCCATGATGCCTCCTCCGTCGAACCGTGTGTTTATGTACGCATCACAAGTTGTGAATACGACGACTGTACAGTGAGTGTACGCTCCAAGGTCGGTAATTTCACCCCACTGAAACGCCGTTGCGGCGATCTCTCTTAAGGTCGGCTCATTTGTTTGGCCAGGCTAAAGGTTGGCTTGGCTCAGCCGAAAAAGTCCATCGAATATCACTTTCGCTAATTTTCGGCCAACAGGAGTCTTAATGAACCGGTTGAATAACACCACCAAGATCCTCCTGGCGTTTGCCGTGTCCGCTTTGTTGTTTATCGGTTCACTTGGCTATGCGCTGGTCCAGATGGATTCCATCTCCGACCAGTATCTGCAGGTCCAGCATCAGGACAGCGCGCGTGTCGAGGCGTTGCAGGATGTCATGAGTAATGGCCTGCTGGGTGGTGTGGCTACTCGTAACAAGGTCTTCCGTCCCGATCTTGAGGCCGCAATCAAGGTCACTCGTATGACCGACGAGGTGGTCCGCGCGGCCTTGGCCGAGGCGCGTTCGCTGACGTCTCCGGGCAATGCCGGGGCGCAGGGCTTGATGGATGACATCGAAGCTCGTTGGGATCGAGTGATGGCGGCACGCCTGGGGGTCTTCGAACAGGTCAACGCTGGCAATATCGAACGTGCACAGCAGATTCTGGTACGGGAAGAACATCCGGACTGGCAGCAGATCCGCAAGGACATACAAGCATTGATTGCCACGGCCAAGGAACGTGAGGTGGCGCGCACCAAGGCCGCCGAGTCACACGTGTTCGATGTGCGCGCGGAAACCATCTTTTTCGGTGCGGTGGCTCTGGGTTTGGGCATTTTTCTGTTGGCGCTGGTGGTGACTGCTTTTACCCACCGTATGCACGATGTGATCCATGCGATGGCGGATATTGCCGAGGGCGAGGGTGACCTGACCCGTCGTTTGCCGGTGACCGGCAACGACGAGTTCGCCCAGCTCTCGCGCGGCTTCAACCGGTTCGTCGAGCGCATCCACAACCTGGTGCGCGAGATCACCGACTCGACCGGCCAACTGGCCTCCTCGGCCGAACAAATGTCGATGATCACTCGCCAGTCTCGTGAGAGCACGCACGAGCAGAACGAGCAGACCCAGATGGTGGCCTCGGCGATCGAGGAGCTGACCGCCACCACCCGTGAGATCGCTGAGAACACCAATCAGACCGCCAGTGCCTCCAACGAGACCGAGGAAGTTACGCACAATGGTCGGCAGGCGCTCGAGCGCTCGATGGAAATTGTGCGCCAGTTGATGGGCTCGATGCGCAATACCGCGGAATCCATTGGCGAACTCGAGTCGCAGACACAGGGCATCGGCAAGGTGCTCGACGTAATTCAGGGCGTGGCCGAGCAGACCAACCTGCTGGCACTGAATGCGGCGATCGAGGCGGCGCGGGCCGGCGAACAGGGCCGAGGCTTCGCGGTCGTGGCTGAGGAAGTGCGAAACCTCGCCAGTCGCACGCAGCAGTCCACCGAGGAGATCAAGGGCATCATCGACGGCCTGCGTGAGCGGGCGCACGCGACGGTTGAGGCAATGGAGGTCAGCCAGTCACAGGGCGAGATGACGCTGGAAGCGGTCGACCAGACCGGCGAGTCGCTGGATGCGGTGGTGCGACATGTCAATCAAATCAACGAAATGACCATGCAGATCGCGACCGCTGCCGAGGAGCAGTCGGCCACGGTCGAGGAGGTCAACCGCAACCTCGAACAAATCCGCGCCAAGAGTGAGGAGATCGACGATGCCTCGGAGCAGGTCTCCACGGCCGGGAGCGATCTCACCCGACTGTCCGCCAACCTTGACGGTCTGGTTAATCGCTTCAAGACCTGACCCCCATCCCGCGTGACTGCCGGCACTAGTTGCTCGCCCTTCGCGTTGCGGTTGTCGCGACGGAGTGGCCAGTTGCCTCTCGAAGGCTCCCGTCAGATGGGGCCGCGGCTCAGGCGGCGCACGAATGGCAGGCGTCGCCAGAGGCTGGGGCGGGTATCGGTCAGGTCACGGCAGGTCTCGCACTGTCCGGCGCGCGGGCGCCGGGCGGTGAGTGGTTCGATCCGCATCGGTGACGGTCCGCGCCCCGGCTCCCAGGCCGAAAGCGGCTCCTCGTGGATCATCACGTCGGCACCGGGGAATGTGCGCAGCAACTTGGCCTCGACCTCGTCGCCGATCTGGTGCGCGCGATTGAGATCGATGTAATTGTCGAGATACAGGTACAACTGGATGATCATCGTCTGCCCGGCCAGACGCGTGCGGATCTGGTTGACGGCATGCACGGAGGGGTGCGCCGTGGCGATCTGCGCAATGCGCAACTCGGTGCCGTCGAGGATCTCACGGTCCATCAGGTGGTCGAGAGCCTCACGGCCCACCTTCCACGCGCTGTAAAGCACGAAGATACCCACCAGGGCGCCGAATACCGGATCGATCCAGTTCAGGCCGTAGCCGGCGAGGATCAACACGGCGATGGTCGAGGCGTTGACCAGAAAGTCCATGCTGTAGTGGGCTGCATCGGCCTTGATCGCCGGCGAGCGCGTTTTGATGATCACGTAGCGCTGAAAGGTGATCAGGGCGAGCGTCGCCACCATCGAGAAGACCATCACCGCCACGCCCCACTCGACCGCGTCGACCTGCTGCGGGCGAATAAGGCGTTGCAGGGCCTCGATCAGTAGGAACACCCCGGAGCCCGCGATGAAGGTTGCCTGGGCCAGGGCGGCCAGGGGCTCGGCCTTGCCGTGCCCGTAGCGATGGTCTTCGTCGGGCGGTTGCAGCGCGATGCGCACAGCGACCAGCGTGACCAGCGAGGCCAGCAGATCCATGGTCGAATCGATTAGCGAGGCGAGCATGCTCACCGAGTTGGTAGTGATGCTCGCCGCGAGCTTGAGCGCGATCAGCGTCAGGGCAAGCGTCACCGAGGCGGTGGTGACCATGCGCAGCAGCTTGGCGTGTGGATTGTGCATCGGGTGAGCGTCGCCTTGTCGGGGTCGCGGTCGGGACTCGCCACCGGCGGATTGCCTGGCCGGCGGGAAAGTTAGTCAAGACTAATACCGAACTGAATTGGTCCCATTTTAATGCAGCCCGGCGACGATCGCCAGCCCTTCCATTGATGGTATCAATGCGAGCTTGGCGGGGGTGCCTGCCAATTGCGTCGAAATCGCCTCCCTATGCACCGTGCTTGGGCGCTCCGGCCGGCTCGTCTACTATCGTGACACTGCCACACTCGCCGGGCGACCCTCGGCGGCGGCCCCAAAATGAAAGGCCCAACGGTTATGGCCAACGACTCTCAGGCTGATCGCTCCATGGCTGATCCATCCCCGGCGCATCAATCCCCGGCCCACGAGAAATCGATCATCCCGTCACTCGCGGGTTGCCCGGTCACGCGCATCGGCATCACCGGTCTTTCCGGTGCCGGCAAGTCGACCCTTATCACCGCCATCATCAATCACCTGGAGAATGCCCGGCGCGGCGCGCTCTCTGGGCAGTCGGGACTGGCCGTCATTCGTCATGGCCGTTGGCACCGCGAGATCGAACGCGCCTTCGATTACGACCACGCCCTGACCGCCCTGACCGGCCAGCCGCCGAGCTGGCCAGAATCCACCCGCGACTGGTCGATCGCCCGTTTGACTCTCGATCACGACCGGCGCTGGTATTCGCTGCGGCCACGACGCCGCTGCCTGGAACTGTTCGACTACCCGGGTGAATGGTTGCTGGATCTCTCCCTCCTCGATTGGTCGTTCGCTGAGTACAGCGCCCACTGGCACGACTGGTTGGCACGCAGCCCGCGCCGAGAGATCGCGCCGGGGTTGCTTGAGCAATTGCAGGCAATCGATCCCGCCGCGCCGATCGATCCCGAGCAATTGGGGGAGTTGGCCGCTCGCTGGTCGGTGATGCTGGCCGATAGTCGTCTTCCGCCGCATCGCTTGTCGCGCAATCTACCGGGCCGCTGGTTGATGCCAGGCGAGGGCTTCGACCCGGATGCCATGCCGTTCCTCCCCCTGCCCGGCGTCGTGGCGGATTCGTCGGCCGACTACCCAGATGGCTCTTGGGGCGAGGTCTGTCAGCGTCACTTCAACTTCTACCGCGATCGGGTCGCGCGGCCGTTTTTCGAATCCCACTTCGGCCGACTGGATGCCCAGGTAATCCTGGTCGATCTGCTCGGGGCGCTACGCAGCGGCCGGGCGGCGCTGGCGGACATGCGCGCGGCGCTCGAGTCGATCCTCGAGCCGTTTCGTTATCGCGACGGTCACTGGCTGGGCAGCCTGTTCGCCCGCCGTATCCGACGGGTGGCGATCGTCGCCACCCAGATCGATCACCTGCTGCCCGCCGACCAGGCGCGCCTAGCCCGGCTGCTCGACAGCTACCTGTTCGAACTGACTCAGCGGCTGGCAGACAAGGACATCGAACTGCGCCTGTTTGCTGTTTCGGCGGTGACCGCCGCCCAACCGCGCGAGGATGAGCGCGGTCGCCCCATGCTGGTGGGCACCGAGAAGAGTTCGCGGCAGAAGATCGCCTTCACCCCGCCGGCCATTCCCGAGCAGATGCCGCATGACCTGGACTTGGTCATCGACGGCCTACCCACGCTGGCGCCCCCGGCCGGGCTGGACCGGGCCCGGCCGTTTCCCGGTCGGCGCGTCGATGCCTTGCTCGATTTCCTGATCGGCGAATCCTGAACATCAGTCGATGATCCCCTACAGCTACAAGACAGCCTCCGGAGCCTGCAATGAGCGATGAGCAACCGCCGCGAGGAGGTCACCTGGCCACTCGCATCCACGCCCACGGGGATTCGGTGCCGGATATCGACACCGAGGCCCTCTACGACGAGGAGTCGGCCGAGGAGATGACCGACCTGCTCGAACCTCCGCGGGGCTTTCCCTGGGTGGCGACCCTGTTGGGCGTGGTGGCGGTCACCTGGATCACCATAAACTGGCTGCAGGCAATCTGGTGGGCGCACGGCACGCATCCGGCACTTGGCTGGGTGATCTTCGCTATCGGGGTGGGGGTCGGCGCGGCCGGTCTGGCGCTTGTCTGGCGGGCCTGGCGCCAGCGCCACCAGATCGATGCCATCACCCGTCTTAACCGTCGACTGGCACAGGCTGAACGCGAGGGCGAGATGGGCGAGTCGGTGGTCGAAATGCGTGAATCGGCCGAGCACCTGCTCGCCGACAATCCGCAGCGGCGAACCTTCGAGGAGGCCTTGCTCGGCATCGATGCCGGCAGCCAGGCTACCGAGCTGGTGGTGGCGCTCGAGCGGGGTTACGCCGACCAGGATGCCCGGGCCCGGGCGCTGATCCATCGCGAGGTGGTGCGCACCGGCCTGTTCATCGCCGCCAGTCCCTATCCCGCGCTCGACCTGTTATTGGTGGCGTGGCGCAATGCGCGAATGGTCAATGCCATCGCCCGCATCTACGGCCTGACGCTCTCGTTCCCGGCCCGCTGGCGCCTGTATCGCATGATCCTGCAAAACATGGCCTTTGCCTCGGCCACCGAGACCGTGCTCGATTCGGCCAGCGAGGGCTGGGCCTCGAACCTGATGGTCAACCTCGGTGCCCGTGCCGGGCAGGGGGTGGCCGTGGCGTTGTATTCGCTGCGTATCGGTCGGCAGGCCATGCGTGCGTCGCGCATTGCCCCGGAGCACCAGCCGCTGGTCGACCGCAACCTGGCAAAACTCATCCTCGGCGCGATCCGCGAGCGGTCGTCCTCGAGTCGATAGCCGGCGATCATCGGGAGGGCAGGGGATGGAGCAACGATTGAGCGTGATTACCCTGGGCGTGGCCGACCTACCCCGCTCGCGGGCGTTCTATGAACAGGGACTTGGCTGGATGGTTGGAAATGCCGCCGAGCAGGTCGTGTTCTTCCAGCTCAACGGCCTCATCCTGGCGCTCTATCCGCGCGAGGCGCTAGCGAATGATGCCGGCGTGGCGGCCGAGGGGAGCGGTTTTGCCGGACTTGCACTCGCGCACAACGTGCGCCGGCGGGATGAGGTCGACGTGGTACTTGCCGAGGCCAAACGGGCCGGTGGGCGGATCGCCAAGCCGGCGCAGGCGACGTTCTGGGGTGGTTACTCGGGCTACTTCGCCGATCCGGACGGGTACTGCTGGGAGGTGGCCCACAACCCGTTTTGGGCGCTGGATGTGGCGGGCAACGTCTCGCTGACACCGGGACGGGGCAAATGATGGCAGTCGAGAGCGGGCGGTGGCTGCTGATCGGCGGGACCGGGCTGGTACTCGTCGCCTTGCTGCTCTCGGGGATCGATCCCCATGATCGGGCCACCTGGGTGCTCGAAGTCGCCCCGGCGGTGATCGCGTTGCCGATCCTCTGGTTCACCCGCAAGCCGTTTCCGCTCACTCCGCTGCTGTACATGCTCGTCTTCCTGCATGCCCTGGTGCTGATCTACGGCGGGGCCTACACCTACGCCCGCGTGCCACTGGGCTTCGAGATCCAGGCGTGGTTCGACCTGTCCCGTAATCCTTACGACAAGATCGGTCATTTCTTCCAGGGATTCGTGCCCGCGCTGCTGGCCCGCGAGATCCTGATCCGAGGCCGCTTTGCCCGCGGGCCGTGGATGGTCGGGTTTCTCTCGCTCTGCGTCGCGATGACCGTGAGCGCCGTCTACGAGCTGATCGAGTGGGGCGTGGCCGAAGTCGCCGGGGGTGGGGCGGTCGAGTTTCTCGGCACGCAGGGCGATCCTTGGGATGCTCAGTCGGACATGGCCTTCGCGTTGCTCGGGGCAATGGTAGCGATCGCCGCCTTCGGCCGGTGGCATGACCGGCAGATCGCGCGGTTTGCCGGTCGCGTTGACCGAGCCCCGGTCTCTACTTGAGTTGGCGGGCGATGTCCATGGCCGCGTAGGTGAGTACACCGTCGGCGCCGGCACGCTTGAAGCTGGTCATGGTCTCCATGATGCAATTGTCCCAGTCGAGCCAACCGCGCTCGGCGGCGGCCTTGAGCATCGCGTACTCGCCTGAGACGTGATAGGCGAAAGTCGGGACCTCGAGTGTCTCCTTTACCCGGTGGATGACGTCGAGATACGGCATGCCCGGTTTGACCATCACCATGTCGGCGCCCTCAGCGAGATCGGCAGCGACCTCGTGGAGGGCCTCGTGGCCGTTGGCCGGATCCATCTGGTAAGTGGTCTTGTCGGCCTTGCCCAGGTTGGCCGCCGAGCCGACCGCGTCGCGGAACGGGCCGTAGAAGCTCGAGGCGTACTTGGCGCTGTAGGCCATGATGCGTGTGTAGATGTGGCCCGTCGCCTCGAGGTTCTCGCGGATCGCGCCGATGCGCCCGTCCATCATGTCCGAGGGGGCGACGATGTCGGCGCCGGCCGCCGCGTGGGATTCGGCTTGGCGAATCAGCACCTCGACGGTCTCGTCGTTGAGCACGTAGCCGTTCGCGTCGATGATGCCGTCCTGGCCGTGGGTGGTGTAAGGGTCGAGGGCCACGTCGGTCATGATGCCCAGTTCCGGGAAGCGCTCCTTGAGCGCTCGCACGGTGCGCTGAACCAGCCCGTCCGGGTCGTAGGCCGCCTCGGCGTGCTCGGACTTGGCCTGAGGTGGGGTGACCGGGAACAGGGCCAGTACCGGGATGCCCAGTGCCAGCGCCTGCTCGGCCAGTCGCGAGAGGTTCTCGATGCCAAGCCGCTCGACGCCCGGCATCGATTCGACCGGCTCGCGTCCGTCTGGATCCTCGAGCACGAACACCGGCAGGATCAGGTCGTTGGTCGAGACCGTGTGCTCCTGCATCAGGCGACGGCTGAAGGCATCGCGGCGCATGCGGCGCGGTCGATGGGCAGGGTAGGCGCGCGAGAACGTCATGTCGGTCTCCGGGTGGCGTGTGTCGATGAAAGGCCGGTAGGATAGCAACCTGACACGTTCTGTCCCATCGACCGAGCCGTTCCAGCGGTCCCGGTCGATCTGGACCACCAACCTTCGGAGGTGGCATGTACGAGTTCACGTTTCTGACGCCCGATCGTGGCGAGGGGTTCGTCAAGCGCCTCAAGGACGAGGGATTGTCGGTTCGCGCGGCGCGCGACCCGATGGCTGAGGAGGCCACGACCATCTCGATTCCCGACGACATCAGCGATGAGTTGGCCGACCGGATCGAGGGCTGGTACGAAGAGGAAACACAGGCAGCCGAGGCCGAGCTGTTCCGCGCCGGCGGGGCAGAGGCGGCCATCTCCGCGGGGGTATGGGTGACGCTGGCCGATGGCCGGGCGAGCTTTGCCCCGATCGAGCCGTCAATCATGAGCCGGATGCTGTCGGTTCTGAGCGCGGATGAAGTGGGCGAGTTCGTCGACCGGGTGGCCGAGGCGGTCGAGCATCCCGACGACACCCCGGTCTGCGCGCACCGCGAGGACTGAAAGCCCACGAACGAATCGCAAGGCGTTGTTTTCCCGGCAACGCCATGCGAATGATGGCCTACTCTTGAATTGAGGGACATCCGGACCTTCCTCTGCTCGATGTCGCCAGTCGGCACATCGGATGCCTGGTCCGGCACGACGAGAGGTGGCCGTCATGAAACGCACGATCCTCCCCGCCTGGCATCTCGCGATGCCGGCACTCCTGATGTGGTTGGCCCTCGCTCTTGCGGCGCTGGGGTCATCGGCCGTCTGGGCGCAGGCGAAGGTCATCACGCCCGACTACGAGCCGCCACGGGTGGTCTACGACTTCTACCTGGACGATCCGGGCAAGATGAATGCGGCGCTGTTCTGGGTGCGGTCGCTGATCAACCCGTTGCAGGCCAGTCCGTACAACATGGATCCCATGCTGGACATGGATATCGTGGTCATCATTCACGGCACCGAGATCGTCACCGTGGCTAAGAAGAACGAGGAAAAGTACCAGGAGGTCGTGGACCGCATGCGGTACTACGCCGATCTGGGGGTGGACTTCCACGTCTGCGGCCTGGCCGCAGAGGACTACGACTATGACCGCGAGGATTTCCAGGACTTCATTACCCTGGTGCCCTCGGCCTTTACCGACCTGGTCCATTACCAGCAGCAGGGCTACGCCGTGATCAAGCCCGAGGTCTTCCTGCGTACCCAGTCGATCGAGTCGATGCGTTAGGGAACGCCGGCCCCCTCGGCCGGTTTGCCGAACGAACTGCCCGGCTTTTGCCGTATCCTTGGGAAGCCATCCATGTTTCCAGAGGACAGCCTTTTGGACCCGCACCAGATCCAGTCGATCGACGAACTTGAGTCCCTGTTTGACTCGCCCGGCGAGGCGGCGATCAAGAAGGAGGTCGACCGCCTCGTGCCGGTCTACCGTCGGTTGATCGAGGCCTCGCCGTTTTACGTGATGGCGACCGAGGGTCCGGGCGGCCTGGATTGCTCGCCGCGCGGAGACCCCGCGGGCTTCGTGCAGGTGCTCGATGAGCGGCACATCGCGCTGCCCGAGCGGCGTGGCAACAACCGCATCGACAGCCTGCGCAACCTGATCGACGATCCGCGCGTCGGGTTGCTGTTCCTCGTGCCCGGCAAGAACGAGACGCTCCGGGTCAACGGCCGGGCCCGGATTTCCACCGACCCGGCGCTGATGGAACGCACCGCCATGAAGGGCAAGCCGCCGCAGTGCGTGATCGTGGTCGAGATCGAGACGGTGTTCTTCCAGTGCGCCCGGGCGTTGCTACGTGCCAGCCTGTGGGATCCTGACAGCCGGAAACTGGCCGAGCAGACGCCGACGGCCGGCGAGATGCTCGCCGGGGTGCCCGAGTCGAGAATCGATGGCGCGACTTACGACGAAGGGCTCGACGAGCGCCAGGCCCGCACGCTCTACTGAACAATCCGTCGGGCCAGGGGTCTGATCGGTCGCGTCGCGGCAAGTGACAAGGGCCTTGTCCGTCAACCTGTTAGAATCGCGCGCCATAAACGCACCCCAGAATGATTCGGAGCTCATCCATGACCCAGGCCTCCACCCACGGCGCTCCTCGCCGCAAGGCCCCCGAGCTGCTTTCCCCGGCCGGCACGATCAAGTCGATGCGCTACGCCTTCGCGTACGGCGCGGATGCCGTTTATGCCGGTCTACCGCGCTACAGCCTGCGCACTCGCAACAACGACTTCCTCGAGGACAACCTGCGCATCGGTATCGAGGAGGCGCACGCCGCGGGCAAGCAGTTCTTCGTCACGGTCAACCTCTCGCCGCACAACAGCAAGTTGAAAACCTTCATCCGCGACATGGAACCGATCGTCGCGATGAATCCCGATGCCTTCATCATGGCCGACCCCGGCCTGATCATGATGGTGCGCGAGGCCTTCCCCGAGATGCCTGTTCACCTGTCGGTGCAGGCCAATACGGTCAACTGGGCGACGGTGAAGTTCTGGGAGTCGGTGGGCGTGACCCGCGTGATCCTGTCGCGCGAGCTCTCGCTCGACGAGATCCGCGAGATCCGGGAAAAATGCCCGAACATGGAGCTCGAGGTATTCGTCCACGGTGCGCTGTGCATCGCCTATTCGGGGCGCTGCCTGCTCTCGGGCTACTTCAACCACCGCGACCCAAACCAGGGCACTTGCACTAACGCCTGTCGCTGGGAATACACCCCCCAGCAGGCCAGCGAGGATATCTCCGGGGTGGTGCGACCGGAGCCGGCCGCCGAGAAGGACGAGAAGTCCCAGGAACAACCCATATCGCTGGATGCGCTCAACGCCGCCAATCCAATGACGGATGGGGCGATGGGCGACCAGGAACGCCACCCGTTGGCTGATCAGGTGTATCTGCTCGAGGAGAAGAATCGCCCCGGCGAGCAGATGCCGATCGAGGAAGACGAGCACGGCACCTACATTCTCAACTCGCGTGACCTGCGCGCCGTCGAGCACATCCAGGCGCTGGTCGACATCGGCGTGGATTGTCTCAAGATCGAGGGGCGAACCAAGTCACACTACTACGTCGCCCGAACCGCGCAGGTCTATCGTCAGGCAATCGACGATGCCATGGCCGGTCGACCGTTCAACGAGGATTTGATCGCCGATCTCGACAACCTCGCCAATCGCGGCTACACCGACGGTTTCTACAAGCGTCACCACACGCAGGAATACCAGAACTACATCGAGGGCGTCTCCAAGAGCCGTCAACAGCAGTTCGTCGGCGAGATCAGCGAAGTCGATGGCGACTGGGCGCAGGTCGAGATCAAGAACAAGATCAAGCTGGGCGACGAGATCACCTTCCTGCTGCCGGACGGCAACCGGGTGGACCAGCTCGCCGAGATGCAGACGCTGGAGGGCCAGCCGCTCGACGAGGCGCCCGGCAGCGGCTGGCAGGTACGCCTGCGCCTGCCCAACGGCGCACAAGGTTTCGGCGATCGGCTGCGCTACGGGCTAATTGCCCGCAACCTAGCTGATTGACGGCGTGCGGCTAGGCGGTTACCTGCGTCGCGAGGCGCTCATCTCCATCGGCGCGGTTACCACCGTGCTGATGCTGATCATGGCGACCAACTTGCTGGCCCGTGCGCTGTCGCTTGCTGCCGAGGGGACCCTGCCAGCCGCGCTGGTGCCGAACCTGCTGGGGTTCAACCTGGTCAAGATGCTGATGTACGTCATTCCGGTGGCGATGTTCATCGGCCTGATGTTCGCGCTGGGGCGGCTCAATCGCGACAGTGAGCAGACCATCATGCGCTCGAGCGGCTTCGGCCTGTGGCGAATCACGGGGGCGCTATTGCCCGTTGGCATCCCGCTGGCGCTGCTGACCGGATGGATTGCGTTGTTCGGCTGGCCGATGGCCGAGCAGGCGCGTGATCGCATGGTCGAGGGTGCGCAGTCGGACTACATCGGTCAGCAGGTGCCGGTCGGTCGTTTCATCGAGGCCAACGAAGGTCGGCTGGTCGCCTACGTGGGTGCCTCCGAGAACGGCGGCTACCAGCGCATCTTCCTGTTCGACCGGGCCGAGGATGGCTCGATCGCGGTCGAGAGCGCGCCGACGGGCGTGATGGTCGATGAGGACGGTCAGCGCTACATCGCCCTAGAGGACGGTCGGCGCATCGGCGGGACTGTAGGCACCGCCGACTGGAACCGGCTCGACTACGAGCGCCACCTGATGCGCCTGCCGGGGCAACCCGAAATGGAGGGCGGCGAGGTGAGTGTGCGCACCTCCGGCGAGTTGTGGGCTTCCGGCAACCCGAACGATCACGCCGAGCTGTTCGAACGCCTCTCGCAGGGTCTTATCGCGTTGGTGTTGGTCTTGATCGCGATCCCGCTGGCGCAGGCGCCGCCGCGCAGCGGGCGTTACGGGCGCCTGTTCTGGGCATTCCTGCTCTACGCCCTGTACTTCAATGTCGTGCCGCTGGTCTCCGATGGCATCGAGGCCAATCATTACGGCCTGGTCGGGGCGGTCGCCCTGGCGCATGGCGGGTTCTTGTTGTTGTGGGGCGCCCTGTTCTGGTCGGCGCGTGGTGGCTGGGGGCGATTGCGCAGCCTTTGGGTGGGACGCCGTGAATACGCTTGATCGCTACCTGATTCGCAGTGTCGTGGCCGGCGGGCTAGGGGCCTCGGCGGCCTTCGGCGTGCTGATCCTCGTATTCGGGATGATCGATGAGTTCAGCAAGATCGGCCCGGGCTACACCACCTTCCAGGCATTGCGCTTCGTGGTGATGAGCACGCCGGGCTATCTCTACGAGCTCTTCCCGGTGACGGTGCTGGTTGGTGGTTTGCTGAGCCTCGGCGCGCTGGCGGCCCATTCCGAATTGACGGTCATGCGGGCGACCGGCATGTCTCTGCTGCGCTTGGCTCGCCCGGTGCTGATCGCGGGGATCATCCTTGCCGCCCTGGGCACCGTGATGGGCGAGACCATCGGCGCCTGGGGGCAGGCAGCGGCCAATCAAATGCGCGCGGCGGCGACGGAAAAGCAGGTGAGCACCGATCTGGCCAGCGGGTTCTGGTTGCGCGAGGGCGACCGGATCGTGAATGTCGAACGTGCGCTGGTCGACGGCCACTTGCTGGTAGTGCGGGTGTTCGAGCTCGGGGCGGGGGGGCGTCCGCAGCGGGTTCTCGAGGCCACGCGCGCCGAGAGTCTGGGTGATGATCGCTGGCGGCTAGAGGATGTGGTCGACACGCGCCTGTCGATCGAGGAACCCGCCGAACCGGTTAGTATCGAGCAACGTGGCGAAGACGAGATGCGCCTGTTTGACCGGCAGGTACTCGAGATCGCCGCGCTCAACCCGCGCTACATGAACGTCGCACAACTGTCGGAGTATGTCGCCTACCTCGAGCGCAACCAGTTGGATGCATCGGTGTATGCCACGGCGATGTGGTCTCGCGTGGTTCAGCCGATCTCGGTGCTGGCGATGCTGCTGGTCACGCTGCCGTTCGTGTTCGTCGCCCAGCGGGGCGGCTCGGCAGGGCGTTGGCTTTTCATCGCCATCCTGCTGGGCGTGGCCTACATGACGCTCACCCAGATCGTCTCGGCACTGGCACCAGCCTACGATATTTCACCGATTCTCAGTACGATTCTGCCGCCGGCCCTGTTCTCGATCGCCGGGGTGGTGGCATTGTATCGGTCGACCCCTCGCGTCCGCCCGGCCACCGGCTGACCCGCGAGGATTCCGCCGAGGCCTTCACTAAGGCGCGGTTGGATACCGAGGCACGACGACTTCAACAAGGGACTCGCATGTTCGAAGACCAGAGCAGCAACGAATTCGAGCGCCAGTCGATCGGCGCCTTCACGGAGAAGGCGTACCTCAACTACGCCATGTACGTCATCCTCGACCGGGCCCTGCCGCATGTCGCCGATGGCTTGAAGCCGGTGCAGCGGCGCATCGTCTATGCCATGAGCGAGCTTGGGCTCTCGGCGCTGGCCAAGCACAAGAAATCCGCGCGGACCGTGGGCGACGTGCTCGGCAAGTACCACCCTCACGGGGATTCGGCCTGCTACGAGGCCATGGTCCTCATGGCCCAGCCGTTCTCGTATCGCCACCCGCTGATCGACGGGCAGGGGAATTTTGGCTCGCCGGATGATCCCAAGTCCTTCGCGGCGATGCGCTACACCGAGTCGCGCTTGACCCGCTACGCCCAGACCCTGCTGGCCGAGGCCGATCAGGGCACGGTCGACTGGATCGACAACTTCGACGGCACACTCACCGAGCCGTCGCTGCTGCCTGCGCGCCTGCCTAACGTGCTCTTGAACGGCTCGACCGGGATCGCCGTGGGCCTGTCCACCGACATACCGCCGCACAATCTCAGGGAGGTGGTCAATGCCTGCGTGGCGTTGATCGAGAACCCCGAGGCCGACGTCGCGGCGCTGTGCAAGCACGTGAAGGGGCCGGACTTTCCCACCGAGGGCGAGATCATCACGCCGCCCGAGGACATCCGCAAGATGTACGAGACGGGTGCCGGCAACGTGCGCCAGCGCGCCCGCTACGAGATGGAGAATGGACAGATCGTGGTCACCGCCCTGCCGTTCCAAGTCTCGGGTAGCAAGATCCTCGAGCAGATCGCCGGGCAGATGCATGCCAAGAAACTGCCGCTGGTGACCGACCTGCGCGACGAGTCGGATCACGAGTCGCCCACGCGGCTGGTGATCGTGCCGCGCAGTCGTCAGGTCGATGTCGAGACATTGATGGCGCACCTGTTCGCCACCACCGACCTGGAGAAAAGCTACCGGATCAACATGAACGTGATCACGGCCGACGGTCGGCCTCGGGTGCTCAATCTCCGCGAGATGCTGACCGAGTGGCTGGCCTTCCGCCAGACGACGTTGCGTCGACGCCTCGAGTGGCGGCTGGCCAAGATCGAGCGCCGCCTCGAGATCCTCGCTGGCCTGTTGATCGCGTTCCTCAATATCGACGAGGTGATCGCGATCATCCGCGAGGCCGATGACCCCAAGGCCGAGCTGATCGCCCGCTTCGAGCTCACCGAATTGCAGGCCGACTCCATCCTAGAGATCCGCCTGCGCCAGCTGGCCAAGATCGAGGAGATCGCGGTCAAGAAGGAGCAGGCGGAACTCGCCGAGGAGGCCGAGGGCATCCGCACGTTGCTGGCCGACGAGCGGGCTCTGCGCGGCCTGATGCGTGATGAACTGGTCCACGATGCGGAGGAATACGGTGATGTGCGCCGCTCGCGGCTGGTCACGCGCGAATCGGCCCAGCCGCTCGACGAAACCCGCCTGATGACCGCCGAGCCGGTGACCGTGGTGCTAAGCCAAAACGGCTGGATCCGGGCGGCCAAGGGCCATGACGTGGATCCCGAGTCGCTGTCCTACAAGTCGGGTGATGGTTACCAGTCGCATATTGCCGGGCGCTCGACCCAGCCGACGGTGGTCTTCGACGACACCGGGCGCGCCTACACCCTGGCCACCCATAGCCTGCCTTCGGCGCGGGGGCAGGGCGAACCGGTCACCGGCCGAGTCACGCCGCCCTCCGGGGCCCGCTTTACCGCACTGGCGATGGGCGAACCCGAGCAGCGCGTGATCCTGTGGTCACCCACCGGGTTCGGTTTCGTCACCTCGGTCGGCGAGCTGGTGGGACGCCAGCGAGCCGGCAAGAAGATCTTCTCACTGCCAAAGGGTGCTGTTCCCGGCCAGCCGGCCCTTCCGGGCAAGGGGTTTGCCTATCTCGCCGTGGCCACCAGCGACGGCCATGTGTTGGTTGTCGATGCCGATGAACTGCCGGTGCTGGCCAAGGGCAAGGGCAACAAGCTGGTAGCCCTGAAGGCCGGCGCGGAGATCGTTGCCGTGGCGGCGCTGGGCGAGGACGATGGCCTGCGTGTCACCGCCGGGGCGCGCACCATGACCATCAAGCCCGCCGATCTGGCCCTGTACCGTGGCAAGCGGGCCGCGCGCGGCCGCAGCTTGCCGAGGGGGCTGACCCGCGTCGACGCTTTGGCGGCGGCCTCGGCCAGTGGTTGAGTAACCGAGCGCTACTCGCCGGTTGGTTTGGGCGGTAGCTGCGAAGATTGGCTAACCAGTAGCTCGGCGTTGTGAAAGCTGCTTGAAAAACCCACCACCGCACCCCAGATTGCGGTAGGCTTGACCGGGCGCCGAGAGGGCGTTCGGCCCCGGCGCGTGGGCGCTGAGTCCACCGTTGACGACCAACCACTCATACCTGAGGTAGAGATGAAACGCATCGGCTTGTTCCTGCTGACTAACTTGGCCGTGATCGTCGTGCTGATGATCGTCTGGTTCGTGATTTCCAGCGTCTTCGGCCTTGGCCGGACGATGGATTACGAGGCGGGTACCATCAACCTGACGTCCACGCTGGTGCTGGCCGCGGTGTTCGGCTTTGGCGGCTCACTGATCTCGTTGTTGATGTCCAAGTGGATCGCCAAGAAGAGCGTCGGCGCGCAGGTGATCGAGCAGCCGAGCTCCGAGGGCGAGCGCTGGCTGGTCGAGACCGTCCAGCGCCAGGCCCGCGAGGCCGGCATTGGTATGCCCGAGGTGGCCATATATGACTCGCCCGAGATCAACGCCTTCGCCACCGGCGCGAGCCGCAACAAGGCGCTGGTGGCCGTCTCCACGGGGTTGCTCTCCAACATGACCCGTGACGAGGCCGAGGCCGTGCTGGGGCACGAGGTCGGTCACATCGCTAACGGCGACATGATCACCCTGACCCTGATCCAGGGCGTGGTGAACACCTTCGTGATCTTCTTCGCCCGCATCGTCGGTTTCTTCGTCGATCGCATGATCCTCAAGAACGAGGACGGTCCGGGCATCGGCTTTTTCGTCACCACGATCGCGGCCGAAATTATCTTCGGCATTCTCGCGAGCACTATCGTCATGTGGTTCTCCCGTCAGCGCGAATTCCGTGCCGATGACGCCGGGGCCCGCCTGGCTGGGCGCGAAAAGATGATTGCGGCACTCGAGCGCCTGAAGCTTAACTACGATCGACAGTCGGACATGCCGGCGCAGATGCAGGCGTTCGGCATCTTCGGTCGCGGAGGCAACTTTGGCCGGTTGTTCATGTCTCATCCGCCTCTCGACGAGCGGATCGCGGCCCTGCGAGCGGCCAGCGGTCAGGCTCAGGTCGCCTGATACGCTGCCCGAGATTGCGATTTGAAACCCCGCTGATGGCCGGTGACAATTGCCGGCCCCGCAGGGCTGAAACGGAAGGCCCGCCGCGTGCGGGCCTTCTTGTCGTTACGGTAGTCGAGATCGGCGGTTGTGCAACGACACCCTGATGGAGCAACCTGATGGAAGTCCTGTTTCTGTTCGTACCATTGAGCATGCTGGTGGTCGCGGGTCTGGTCTGGGCCGCGTTCTGGGCGATCCGGAACAACCAGTACGAGGACCTGGAGGGCCCGGCGCATCGCATTCTCATGGACGACGATGACCCCAAGATACCGACCAACCAGTCAGCGGATGAAGGGGAAGATCCCAGCGCGGCTGACCATGGCCAACTGAATGACGAGAGTTCGGAGGAGGCCTCGCGGCCGGGCAGGGAATAACCCCGATGCGACTAGTGACATCGGCCTGAGGCTGGTTTACGATACGGCCATTAACGAGAGGAACCTGACATGAAAGAATTCTTCAACTTCGACAACTTCGCGTTTACGTTCATTATCGGCCTGATCGTGTTTTCTTGGCTGAGCTTCTTGAGCGTCATCTTCTTCGGCTGATTGCCGGCGCGGCAAACGCGCTGGATCAGCAAAAAAAGCCACCGCGATCAGTGATCGCGGTGGCTTTTTGTTTTCCCGTCTGGGCCAGCTCGAGATTAGGCCGGCTGGGGCAGGGCGGTGCGCAGTTTCTTAAGTGCCGCCGTTTCGATCTGGCGGATCCGCTCGGCCGAGACGCCGTACTCGTCTGCCAGCGTCTGCAGGGTGGCCTTGGGCTCGTCTAGCCAGCGACGGGAAAGGATATCTCGACTGCGGTCATCGAGCGTCGAGAGGGCAGCGGTCATTGCCTCGACTCGATCGTTGTCGTCGCGCTGCGAGGCGATGTCCTCGACCGAGAGCGCGTCCTGATCGACCATGACCTGCTCGTAGGACGGGCCGTCGCCATCTTCCGAACCATCGTACGCTGGGGTGTCGAGGCCCATGTCGCGCCCGTAGAGGCGAGCTTCCATGGTCATGACCTCGCGCTCGGGCACGTCGAGCTCTTCTGCCATCGCCTCGGCTTCCGACTTGCTCAGCCAGCCGATCGAGTTCTTCATCTGGCGCATCTTGAAGAACAGTTTACGCTGCGCTTTGGTGGTCGCGACCTTGACGATGCGCCAGTTCTTGAGGATGTACTCGTGGATCTCGGCACGGATCCAGTGCACGGCGAAGGTTACCAAGCGAACTTTCTGATCCGGATCGAAGCGCTTGACCGCCTTCATCAGGCCGATGTTGCCTTCTTGGATCAGGTCGGCCAGCGGCAGGCCGTAACCGCGGTATCCCCGGGCGACGTGCACGACGAACCGCAGGTGACCGAGCACGAGCTTCTGTGCCGCCTCGATGTCACCAGTCTCTTTCAGTCGCCGGCCCAGCGTCTGTTCCTCCTCGACGGAGATGACGGGCAGACGACGCACCTCGTTGAGGTACTGCGACAACGAATCGCCAATCACCGGCATGGTCATGCCGGCGGATGGGGCCTGGGCCGACAGAGCCGGGCCTCGCGATTTGCTGTCTGTCGTGTGGTTGCCTGCTGTGTGCATTCTCTCGCCTCGCTGCAAGTGTCCCAATCGTGTAATTGCCTCGTATTTTAGCACTCGCGATATAAGAGTGCTAAATACGGGTCAAGTTCCGCCGACCGCGGTTCGGATTGAAAGATTAATGCACCGATCGAAAAAAATCATGGTGTGCTCAGTCGGCCGATGTAGAACCGACCGATGGCTTGAGCCGACAGCCAGCCGAGCAGGGCACCGGCAGCCATGAGTAGCAGGATCAGCGCGGGGTCGATCTCGGGCGAGATGGCCGCGCCGTAAGAGGCGGCGAAGCGCTCGATCGGGCCCGAGGTGACAGAGAGTGCCATGCCAACCAACCCGCTGGCCACCACCCCGCCAAGCAGTCCACTGAGCGTGCCGTCGTAGAGCAGCGGGCGCAGCATGTAGCGTTCCGTGCCGCCGATCAGTGCGATGAGCGCGATCTCGCGCCGGCGCTCGTGCAATTCCAAGCGCAGGGTGTTGCCGACAACGAATACCACGGTCAGTCCTAGCAGGAGCAGGAGCCACCAGCCCAGTTCGTCGAAGAAGGCCCGGATCTGCTCAAGGCGTTGGATCCAGTCGTCGCCGGAGGAAAATTCGGCTACCGCCGCCTGCTCTCGCAGACCCTCGGCCAAGGCCAAGCGGGTGTCGGTGCGTGCGTCGCTCAGGGTCAGTTCGATCACCCAGGGCAGCGGATTGGCTTCGAGTGTCTCCAGGCCATCGATGTGCAGCCGTTCGGTCAGCGCCTCCAGGCCCTCCGCGGGTGGTATGACGCGTTGCTCGGCCACGGTTGCCTGTCGATCGAGCCAGTCGCGCAATGTCTGGCGGGCGGCCTCGTCAACATCGGTCGCGAGGTAGATGTCCATGCGGGCGGCATCGCTCATCCAGATCGCGCCCAGCCGTTCGACCTGGTGGCCGAGGGTCATGACTAGGGCGGGCAGGCTGAGCACGACTCCGAGCACCAGAATGGTGGCCCAAGCGCCGAGTGGGCGGCGGATCAGTCGAGCTAAGGCCCCGCGAAGGCACTGGCGATGATGGCGCCGCCAGGCCGCGAGGGGGCGGCGAGCCTTCTCGCTGTTGCCGCGAGCGTCATGTGTTGCCGTTGCGCTCAAGAGTCGGCCTCCTCGAAGGCGCTGATGCGCCCTTCGTTGAGTGCGATGCGCGGCACCGGGTACTGCTTGAGTAGCTCGACGTCGTGACTGGCGATCAGCACGGTCACGCCGACGGCGTGGAATTCGAAGAAACGATCGAAGATGTCACGCGACAGGTCGGGGTCGAGGTTACCTGTAGGTTCGTCGGCCAGCAGGATTCGCGGCCGGTTGACCAGCGCGCGGGCGATGTTGACCCGCTGCTGCTCGCCGCCGGAGAGCTCTTCGATTCGGGCGCGCTGTCGGCCCAGCAAACCGACTTTGTCGAGTGCCGCATCCACCCGCCGCCGAACGTCTCCGGGCAGATAGCCGGAGACTTGCAAGGGCAGAGCGACGTTGTCGAATACGGGCCGGTCGGTCAGCAGGTGGTGATCCTGGAACACCACGCCGATCTGCCGCCGCAGCTTGGGGTACTGGTGCCGACCCATCTTGTTGAGATCATAGCCGCCGATCAGCACCTTGCCTGAAGTGGGGCGATCGAGCGCCGGGATCAGGCGCAGCAGCGTCGATTTGCCGGCCCCGGAATGGCCGGTAAGGAATGCCATGCGCCCGGTGGGCAGACGGAAGTTGATGTCCTGTAGGCCGAATTGCCCGTTGGCGTAGCGGCGGGACACATTGGCGAACTCGATCATGACTGGTCAGCCCGGTTGACGGTCGAGCAGGGCGTCGACGAAGGCGCGTGGTTCGAAGGGGCGCAGGTCCTCGGCCTTCTCGCCCACGCCGATGAAGTGAATCGGCAGGCCGAGCTCGTCGGCGATGGCGAACACGATCCCGCCCTTGGCCGTGCCGTCGAGCTTGGTGACGATCAGGCCGCTGAGTTTCACCGCTTGGTTGAACTGGCGGGCCTGGACCAGTGCGTTCTGGCCGATGCTCGCATCGATCACCAGCAGCACCTCGTCGGGGGCTTCGGGTTCGGCCTTCGAGATCACGCGGATGAGCTTGCTGAATTCGTCCATCAGGCCCGATTGCGTATGCAGACGCCCGGCGGTATCGACGATCAGCAGATCGCTGTTGCGCGCCTTGGCCGAGCTGACCGCGTCGAAGGCGACCGAGGCGGGATCGCCGCGGCCCGGTTCGCCGATTACGCGCACGTCGTTGCGCGCGCCCCAACTGATCAGTTGCTCGACGGCCGCGGCGCGGAAGGTGTCGGCCGCCGCGAGCGTCACGTCGCGGCCCTCGGCCTTGAAGCGATGCGCGAGCTTGCCGATGCTGGTGGTCTTCCCGCCTCCGTTGATGCCACAGACCACCATGACGTGCGGCCGCCCCGATTGACTGCGTGCCGGCGGCTCGGCTGGCTGCACCGCCTCGAGGCGTTCGACCATCAGGCGGTAGAGAGTTTCGAACAGGTGTTCGGGGTCGTTGACGTGCTTGCGACTGACCTCGTCGGCCAACTCGTGGATGAGTGCCGCTGTCGTGGCCTGGCCGACGTCGGCCATGATCAGGCGCGTTTCCAGCTCCTCGATCAGGTCGTCGTCGATCTGTTTCTTGCCGAGGAACAGGTCGCCCAGTCCCTCGGTCAGTCCCGAGCGTGTCTTGGCCAGTCGACTGAACAGCGAGCCGGATTGCTCCGGCTTGGGCGTTGCCACGGCGAGCGATTTGTCGGCGGGGGGCGACTCGGCGACGGATTCCTGACGCCCGTTTCCGTTATCCGGTGCCGGGGTTGCGGCCGATTCCTCGGCGACGGCGGGCTCGGGCAGTCGGGCCGTTTCATGGGGCGGCTGCTGTGCTGGCTGCGCCGTTTGATCGCCTTTAGTTGCCGTTTCGTCCGGTTCGGTCGGTGTGGCCGTGTCGGTCCCGGCGGAATTGGCCGCGGTGAGGTCCTGAACCGTGTCGTCGTGGACCTCGGCGGCTTCGTTCTTGCGCTTCTTGCGTCTGAGAAATCCGAACATGAAATCGATGGTACCTGGGTTCGCGGCCGATGTTTGGCAGGGCGCA
>JAWLFB010000087.1:0-5978 GCA_041685825.1 Guyparkeria sp.
CAGCGGGTAGCTGACGTTGTTATCCTCGAACTGGTCGAGCGTGACATTCTCAAAATCCGGGTTGCCCTTGTCGACGTATTCCCAGGCGTTCTCGTCGTTGTACTTGTCGCGCATCCGGGCCTTGGCGCCGAACTTGATGAAGCCGGGGTTGTCGCCGAACTCCATGTCCTTCTTGAGGTTGAAGGCCATGGACCATTCTTCGTCCTCGGTCTCGTTCTCCTCGAAGACCACTTCCTTGAGCGCGAAGTTTTCCGAGTTGTACATGTCGGCCGGACCGCTTATCTGGAACTGCTCGCCCTGGGTATAGGAACGCGCCTCAGAACCCTGGTTCTGCACGAACTCAGCGTCGATACGCCCGCTCTCTTCCTCTCGGGCGGAGGCGTAACCAAGCTCGTAGTCGATCGTCCAGTCGTCGATGCGGTTCTCGCCACCGACGATCGCGGTGAAGATCGTCTGGGTCTCGTCGCGGAACTTGATGTCCTTGCCGTGCTCGACGCCATCGCTGGCGATGCCGGTCTCCGTGTCCAGAAAGCCGTCATCGAAGGCGTCTTCGAAGGTGTACTGGTTACGACGGCGCGTCTCGGAGTCCTTGAAATCACTGTAGAGCGTGCGCAGGTAGTACTCGTTGTTGTCGTCCGGGCGGAAATCGACGTTGAAGGCCAAGCCGGCGCGCTCGCGATCGACGATGTAGGCGCGCTGCTCGGACTGTTCCGGGAATCGCTCGCCGGTCGCCGGATCGAGGATCCAGCCGCCGTCGGTCTCCATGTTGTCCGAGCCGAGCTGACGGTCCTCGTAAGTCGTGCCGATGGCGATACCGAGGTTGTCCTTGCCGCCACCGACGCTAAAGATGTCGGAAACCGCTCCACCAACACGCGGGCTCCATTCCCCGCGCAGGTCGTTGTAACCGCCTTCCAAGCGGGCGTTGCCGCCGAAGCCGTCACGGTCAAAGGCGTTGAGGGTCTTGACCTCGATGTTGCCGCCGATGGCATCACCGTCCATGTCTGGCGTGATCGTCTTGGAGACTTCCAGACCTTCGATCAGGTCGGAGGGGATCACGTCGAGCGCGACTTGGCGTTCGTCGTTCTCGGCCGACGGCACGCGCATGCCGTTGATCGAGACGGTATTGAGATTGGCGTTCAAACCACGAATGGAAACGAAACGGCCCTCGCCCTGGTCTCGTTGCAGTTGCAGGCCCGGCAAGCGCTGCAGGGCCTCGGCAGGGTTCTGGTCCGGGAATTCACCGATTTCCTCGGATGCCACGATCGTCTTGACGCTGGTCGAGGCCCGCTGACGGTTGATCGCCCGCGCCTGACCGGCCAGCTGACCCGTGACCTGGATCGCGTCCAGGTTGTCCGCACCCAACTCAAGCTGAGCGGTAATCAGGCCGTCTTCCTCGACGGTGACCGTCTCGCGGGTCTCACCCAGACCGATATAGTCCACCACCAGCGTGTACTCGCCGGGCGTGACGTCCTGGAACTGAAAACGGCCACTGGCGTTGGTATAAGTCTCGCGACCGGCTTCCATCAGACGCACGCGCGCGCCTTCCAGGGTGGTGTTGCTAGATGCGGAACGCAGCTCACCCCGGACGGTGCCGTCATCGGCCGTGGCCAATGTTGGGACCGCTACGGAGGACAAGGCCAGCGCACATGCGGCGGCCAGACGGCTGTACCGCAGGTGGTTGGAATAAGACATGAGAAAGGCTCCCGATTTTTCTTGATCGTTTGACGAATTGAGATCGAAGACGTCTCGATAGTCGAAATAGTGCAGTAAACACGAACGACGTGAGCACCCTAGGGAAGGGGTGTGAAGGATCGATAACAGCGAAATAACCATCTCGTGACGTTTTGGTTGCTTCCTTTCAGAAACATTTCACTCGCGTTAAACACGTGACGCCGCCATGACGGCGGCGTCGGTAATCAATCCATTTTTCTCGCGGCTCACTCACCCAGTGCATCAAGCACCGACTCCCAGAGAACGAGCTTGAAGTTCTGTCTTTCGGAAGGCATTAGGTTGCGTCCGTCCTGAACCACCAGCAGCCCCCCGGCATAAAGCGGCCCGAGATTCGACGAGGTCACCTCGATCCCGTCGGTTTCGGAGGCGCCATCCAGTCCAATCTGGGGGTGCATGCCGATGCGAAAACGCCCGACGTAGGCGTGGTCGCCCTCACGCCGGTAGACGACATAGCTGTCGTCTCCTTGACTGGAGGCTACGAGATACCCTCGCCCTTCCGAATCACTGGCCAGGGCCACCCCCTCGATATCCGCCGTTAGATGTCGGCCGCCGTGCGCGCGAGTGAAGTCCACGGCCACGCGCGCCTCACCGGCATCGGGCGCCGCGCCGTAGCGCCACAGGGCAACGTCTTCCTCGCCGATAAAAAGGTGCCCATGTTCGTCGTCAGCCACACAACCTTCGGTCTTGGATCCCACCGACCACTCGCGGACCCGCTCGGCGGCCACGCCGCCAACAGCCCCAGTGACATGCCACTGGCGCACGCGCCCCTCCTTATCGTTGACGAACACGTACTGCTCGCCGCTCTCGGCATCGCGATAACTGCACAGGCCATAGGGTTCCTCGAAGCCGGTCGCCACCGGCTCCGTGACGGGCAGCCGGCTGACCTTCGCGCTCTGCGGGTCGATGGCGTAGAAGGCAATGGTCTTCGTGCTCCGGTTGCTGGCCGCGACCAACGCCATTTCGCGGCCGTCGATCACGAACCCGTGGCGCAAGTCGACGTTATTCAGCCGACCGTCGGCAAAGAACTGCCGCTGCCGGCCATCGAGCCCATAGACCGCCAGCCCCGCCTTCTTGTCAGTGCCTAGGATCAGGCTTTTCGCCGGGTCGGTCGGGTGCACCCAGATAGCTGGGTCGTCGGCCGCATCCCCGTTTGTGGCTACCGGGTCAGTTGCACCGGCAGGACGCACGATCACGGTGCCATTCGATTCCCCCTCGTCGGCGGCCGCACGCCGGGTGACCGATGCGATCGCATCGGCGGTGATCAACTTGTAATTGCCGGCACCATCGTTGTTGTCCTCGTCGGTGACCACCAATCCGCCGCCCGCAAAGGTGGCGAAAACCGCGTCCCGCTCTGCTGCCGGAACCCAGGAAACCATCTCTGGCGCTTCAACACCGTCAATCTCTCCGGCGGTCGCGACATGAATCTCGCCCAACGGCAGGCCGGAATCCGCGGCATAAAGATGCAGGGACTCACTGCCCTCGTCGGCGATCACAATTTGACTTAGATCCGGATCGATCGTGATGTCAGTTGGGCTATCGAGCCGCCCCCAGGGGGCGGCGAGGTCCAGCGGCCGACGCACCGCCGCGCGCTCCGGATGGGCGTCCCATTCCCACACGGCCATCTCCTCTTCAGCGACGTACAATCGACCGCGCGCATCGTCGACATGGCAACCCTTGGTCTCGCCCCCAACTGGCAAATTCCTCACCGCGAGGGCCTCCACACTCCGGTAGCCCGGATGCAAAAGCCATTGCTGGACCATGCCGGCGCCGTCGAGCAGAAACAGATAGAGCGTGGACTCGCTCTCGTCGTGATGGAGGCAAAGAGCATCGGGCAAGAACTCAAGTGAATCGAATCCTTTGACATCTGCCTCGCTGAAAACCCCATCCACGGCGGTGAATATTGCCGGGCGCTCACCCGGCTCGTCGATACTCGCGATCACCACCGATCGGCCACCGGACCAGTCGAGCCCCGAGCGGGCGTCCAGGTCAATCAGGCCCGCCCGGCCCAAGCGCGCGCGACGCTCGCCGTCAAAATCGTGAATGTCGATACCGTTGACTTCATCATTAACTAGCAACGCCCGACCGCCGTCCCATTGCACGGCGGCAGCGCTCACCGGCGCATTGCCCTTTGTCGGCTCGGTCTCGAGGGTCGGCGGGACGGCAACGGGCTCGGCAAGGGTCGGCGGGGCCGCCAACGACAAGGTGACCGCCACGATCAGGCGCGACGGAAATGGACAAACCGACATAAAAACTCTCAGGCAGATTAATGGAGAAACACGGACGTGAGACGGCCTTCACGAAAGCTGACAACGCGTCAGGCAACCCAAGGGTGTTCTACTGATCAGGGAAGACCTGCTCATGTCGCCAACACGGCAGGGGCAGCGACCGTCACGTTTCTGTCATCGAGGCCAGTCAAGGTCCCTGCCCAACACGAAAAGGAGTGAGACTTCATGTTCCGACAATCGCTGCTCGCCATTACCTTGTGGGGCGGGGTCGTTCAGACAATCACCGCGGATGACCGCATCCCTACCGACCGGCTGGCCACCATCGCCGAACAGCTGCAGCATTTCGGCTTCACGCATGTCACCGAGCTCGAGGCCGAATCAAGGCAACGCGCCACCGTGGAAGGCTGGCGCGACCCAGATTGGCACTCCGAACTGACCTGGAGCCTCGCGACCGGCCAAGGGTTGGAAGAAGAACTCGAGTATGGGATCAACGCCCCCTGGGGCATTGACCCAACCGACATCCCGCTTCTGGTCGCGTGGATGACGGGCAATGACACACTGATGCAAATCGAATCCCTGGAGATCGAGCACGACGGTGAAGTGGAGCTCGAGGGCCAGAATGCCGCGGGCGAGTCGTCGGCCTGGCGCGCCCGGCTGGAAGCCTTCCGCGCCGAGCATTGATCCCGGTCGAGCATCGCCTGGTCAGGTCACGACCGCTCAATCGTCGATCGCGACCGCCCCGTAGCGGTTTTTGCCCGAGCCCCCATCCGAGCCGGCATCGACGATGTAGCCATAGACGCCCCTGCCGTCGTGGACCAGCCGCGAGCCGCGTACCCACTGGGCATTGACGCCTTCGGTCTGGCGCTTCGCCGGCGACCACTCACCGCCCGGATCACGGCGGCTGTGATAGAGCTGGCGCGTCGCCTCGTCGATGAACAACACATGCACGCTCTCGCCAGCGGCGATCGCGTCCGCCCCGGTCTGGTCGGCATCCACCGCGTTCTGCACCACGGCCCGATCGGTCACCGTGACCGAGTCGGACAGCGGGCCATGATCGATACTGCGGCGCTCCTGCAACGTGCCGTCGTCGAGCCGGTAGATCACGCTGACGGTATTGCTTTCGGGGAGATGGACCAGCGGCAGGATCGAGCCGACGTCCTCGGCATCAGTACCCAGCCCCGTGGCCAGCCGCTCGCGCGGGGTGAGTTTGCCATCGGCGGTCAGGCGGCGATACCACGCCGTGCCGTCGTTGGCGGTGTAGGCCAGGTGGATCACGTCGTCGGCCCCGCGCACCAGCATCGGCCCGGAAAGCCCGTGCTCAGCCTGGGCGTCGATGACCGTCTCCTCGCCCCATTCGCCGGCCGGCGAGCGGGTCTTGTAATGGATCTTCTCCGGACCGCCGTAGACGACCACGATGCTGCCATCCGAGCGCACCGCGATGTCGGCCACCTGGGTGGGCGGCTCGTCCGGAGCGGCCACCCATTCGTCCTGCACCGACCAGGTGTCCGGCTCGCCGGGGTGATCCGAGGTGAGGAAGGCGTGGTACCAGACATCATCCGAGGTCTGGTGGACCATGTGGATGGTGTCGCCGACTAGCGTGGAGGCGAAGCCCTCGAGATCACCGGTGGTCGGACGATGCGCGCCGTCGGCCTCTTGCCAGCTCCGGCCCGCATCGGTGGACTTGACCGTCATCAGCCGGTTGAAGGTCTCGGCCGGCTCCATCAGGAAATACAAGTCGCCGTTGCTGGCCTGCCAGGGCCCGATACGGCCGGGCGTCTCGACGAAGGTACCTCCGACGTGACCGTCCGGCACCACGAGCGTGACCTCGGGATGATCACCTGCCACCGGCTGGCCATCTTGCGTGACCATGCGGAACGCGAACACATCGCCGGTACGATTGGTCACCGCCCCGTCGGCGAAGTGGCGCAGGACCAGCGGCCATTCCCACTCGCTCTGCCCACGCGATGATCCGGGCTCGAGCGACACCGGCGGCGTGCGATCGGCAAAGCTGACCCCGGCACC
>JAWLFB010000088.1:0-5960 GCA_041685825.1 Guyparkeria sp.
GGTTTCGGCATCCCGGATGCCGAAACCGACGCCGACTGGCAGCGCACAGGCCTCGCGAACACCCTCGACCTGTGCAGCGAGCGCATCGGTGTCCAGATTGGCCGCCCCGGTAACACCCTTGAGGGAGACGTAATAGACAAAGCCCGAGCCCTTGCTGGCTACCTCGCGGGTACGCCCCCCGCTGGTGGTCGGCGCGAGCAGAAAGATCGGTGCCATGCCTCGCTCGCCCATCGCCGCAGCCAACTCGTCGGCCTCTTCCGGCGGTAGATCCACCGTCAGCACACCGTCCACACCGGCTAAGGCCGCCTTGTCGACGAACCCACTGACACCCATCGCCTCGATCGGGTTTTGGTAGCCCATCAACACCACCGGTGTTTCGGCATCCGTTTGACGAAACTGGGCTACCAGATCAATCACGCCGCGTAGGCCCAGCCCTGACTTCAGGGCGCGCTCGTGTGCGGACTGGATGACCGGACCATCGGCCATTGGGTCGGAGAACGGCACACCGATTTCAATGGCATCCGCGCCGCCCTCGACCATCGCGTGCATCAGATCGACAGTCGCCCTTGGATCTGGATCACCGGCGGTGATGTAGGGGATCAGGGCCGCGCGATTTTCGCCTTTGAGGCGCTCGAAGAGGGAAGCCAGGCGGCTTTCCTGCTGCTTGGTCGTCTCGCTCACAGTTCAATCCCCTCGAGCTTTGCCACGGTGTTGATGTCCTTGTCACCCCGACCAGACAAGTTGATCAGGATGCGTTGACCACCACGCGCCTCAGCCAGCAAGCGGGCGTGGGCAACGGCGTGGGCCGTTTCGATCGCCGGGATGATGCCCTCGCAGCGCATCATGTCGTGGAACCCCGCCATCGCTTGATCATCGGTAATCGCCGTGTACTGCACCCGGCCGATGTCCTTGAGCCAGGAATGCTCGGGCCCGACGCCCGGGTAGTCGAGACCCGCGGAGATCGAATGCGTGCCGATGATCTGGCCGTTCTCGTCCTCCATGAGGTAGGTCCGGTTGCCGTGCAGTACGCCGGGACGGCCCGCGCTGAGCGGCGCAGCGTGCCGCCCCGTCTCGACGCCGTCGCCCCCGGCCTCCGAACCGTGCAACTCGACCGACTCATCGGCCAGAAATGGATGGAAAATACCGATCGCGTTTGAGCCACCGCCCACACAGGCAACAACCTGGTCGGGCAACTCGCCGGTCTTCTCCAGCATCTGTTCGCGGGATTCGCGGCCTATCACCGACTGGAAGTCACGCACCATCAGCGGGTACGGGTGCGGGCCAGCGACGGTGCCGATGATGTAGAAGGTGTCGTCGACGTTCGTCACCCAATCGCGCATCGCCTCGTTGAGCGCGTCCTTCAAGGTGCGCGTGCCGGAATCGACCGGCACGACTTTCGCTCCCAGCAAGCGCATCCGGAAAACGTTCGGGGCCTGGCGCTGGATATCGTCGGCGCCCATGTACACCACGCACTCAATGCCCAGGCGCGCGGCCACGGTCGCCGTGGCCACGCCGTGCTGCCCGGCGCCGGTCTCCGCGATAATGCGGGTCTTCCCCATCCGCTTGGCCAACAAGGCCTGCCCGAGTGCATTGTTGATCTTGTGCGCGCCGGTGTGGTTCAGATCCTCACGCTTGAGCCAAATCTCCGCACCATAGAGCTCGGAAAGACGCTTGGCCTGGTACAGCGCCGTTGGCCGGCCGACGTAGTCACGCAGGTCCGACTCGAACTCTTCGACGAAGCCCGGTTCGTTGCGATATTTCTCGTAGGCAGCGGCCAAATCCTCGATCGGCCCCATGAGGGTTTCGGCCACGTAGCGGCCACCGTAGTCACCGAAACGTCCCCGCCGATCCGGGAAGCTCGCGTAATCGACCGGCGCGCCAGTCGCCTCGACGGTCGCCTTAATGTTGGTCTCGAGCATGCCCTACCCCTCGCATGAATGCATGAATTTTGTCGGTCGACTTGATGCCCGGTGCCTCTTCGACGCCACTGGAGACGTCAACGGCATAGGGCGATAGTGCGGTTATTGCTTCGGTCACGTTCTCTGGCGACAGCCCCCCCGCCAGAATCCAGGGCCGGCGGTCCCGGCCGTTATCCCGTGGCCAGCGACTCCAGTCAAAGGTGTGGCCCGTGCCACCCAGCCCACTGACGGCGTGACTGTCGATCAGAAAGCCGCGCGCCGTGTGATGTTCCTGCATGACCCGCCAACGCGCGTCATCTTCCAGGTCGGCACTGACCGCCTTGATGTAGGGACGGCCGAATTGCCGGCTGAAGCGCCCGGTCTCGCTGCCATGGAACTGGAGCAAATCCGGCCCGACCTGGTCGATGATCGTCTCGACCCAGTCCACGCTCGGGTCGGCAAACAAGGCCACCGTCTGCACGAAGGCAGGAACTCGCGCGACCAAGTCGCGCGCCGTCTCAACGCGAATCGACCTGCGACTGGCCGGCACGAAAACAAAGCCCAGAGCGTCGGCGCCGGCGGCGACCGCAGCCTCGACGTCGGCCTGGCGAGTGATCCCGCAGATCTTCACCCGTGTGCGGCTGCTATCCACCGGTTTATCGGCCCTCGCTGAGAAAGATGACGTTAAAAAAGCCAAATGGGGCCGCGTATTCTAGCAGGATTCCCGAAGGCTCTCGACTCTCCCTGACGCCGCAACCGGCTTTTCCTCACGGCCAAATGACGCCGATCGACGTCAGCCTACCTGCTCGAATAGCGGCCGGCGCGGCCGAGTGGGCAAACCAAAAACCGCCGGATAGTCGACCCCGGTCAGGTACAACCCATCAGCCGGGGCGGTAATGCCCGCAGCCTCACGATCGCAGGCCGCTAACGCCTCGTCGATCCAATCGACCGGACGCTCACCCGTACCGACGGCAAAAAGGCTCCCGACAATGTTTCTGACCATATGGTGCAGAAACGCATTCGCGCGCACGTCGATAAACAGGTAGCCGCCTTTGCGCGTGACGTCGATTCGTTCAACGGTGCGCATCGGGGAATGCGCCTGGCAATCCTTGCCGCGGAAACTGGAGAAGTCGTGTTCGCCCAACAGACGGTCGGCGGCCGTCTGCATCAGCGACTCGTTGAGAGCCCGATACCACCAGCTCAGGCGCCCCGCGGCGATTGCCGGTCGCGTGGAGCGATTGATCACGCAATAGCGGTACTCGCGCGCCGTGGCGGAGAACCGCGCATGAAAGGTCTCGTCGACTTCCTTTACCCACAGGGCGGTGATATCGCGCGGCAAATGCTGCATGGTGCCCATTTGCCAGCCGTACACCGGGCGTTCGACCTCGACGTCAAAATGGACCACCTGCCCCGTGGCATGCACGCCACGATCGGTGCGCCCGGCACAAACCACCTCGACCGGACCGTTGGCCACGCGGCTGATCGCCCGCTCGACGCGCTCTTGAACGGAATCGCTGTGCGTCTGGCGCTGCCAGCCATGATAGCGCCCGCCGTCATACTCGACCCCCATGGCCAATCGCATGCCCACTCCCCTCGAATTGCTTTCGCCCAAGCCCGACCGTCTGGACGGGCAGCGCGATGATAACGATTAACCCGGCGGGAACCCACGCACCCTTCTGCGGGTATCGACCCCGACCTCATAAGCAACTCGCAACACACTGACGCACCGAGCAGTTTGGGATGCGCGTGTTAGCATCATTTTAAACTCGGAATACCCCGCGGGTTTCATATATTAGCGTTTACTGATATATTGTGCATTTCTCGGATGAGAGTCGCTCGCCATCGCGCCATCCATTGGCTCGATCGGGCGCGCCGATCGGGATCGCGAACGATGTCTTCGGCCTCTCCGCAACCGCATTCAAGGACACGCAGCATGGCGCGCAGCAACCACACCCTGCTTTCATCGAGGGTTACCTCGGCTGATTTCCGCGTCTCGACCAATCGCCGAGCCAAGCCAAGACTGCTTCCGGCGTTCATTGCAGTGGCCCTGTCGATGGCTGGTCAAGCCATGGCAATTGAGAACGAGACGGTCGACTTTTCCTCGGACAAACCGGCGTCTACGGATCAGCACGCGTTGACACTTCCCTTTGCCGAGGCGGTGGACCGCACCCTCAGCCAGAATGCCGCCGTGGACCTTTCCCAAGCGCGAATCGCCGAGGCCCGCGCGGCGATCGAGCAAGCCAACGGCAATCTCCTGCCCACGCTCGACCTGTCGTTCGGCGTGATGGGATCGAACAACCCGCTCAACGTCTTCGGCATGAAGCTCCAGCAGGAGCAGGCCAGCTTCAACGACTTCGGCGCCGGCGAGTTCTTCCAAACATATGCAAATGACGAGGCTAAGCTGCCCGCCGCATTGGCAACCGAGCCGGACAACCTCAATGATCCCGGCTGGCACCAGAACGTCCAGACCTCTCTCAAGCTGTCGATCCCCGTCTACAACGGCGGCAAGATCCGCGAGATGCGCACCCAGGCCCAAGCCCTGCTTCAGGCCGCGCACGCCGGTGACGAAGCCGCACGCCAACAATTGGTACTCCATACCGTCGAAGCGTACGCCGGCATCAACACAGCCGAGGCCTTCGTCGACGTGGCCCGCAAGGCACACGAAGCCGCCGTTTCGTTCCGCGACCTTTCCCAGAAGCTCTACGACGAGGGCGTGGTCACCAAGGCCGATCTGCTCAAGGCCAAGGTTAACCTCGGCGAGCGCGAGCTCGATGTCGAGGCCGCCCGCAACCAGGCCGATAACGCTGCCGATGGCCTGAAGGTGCTCACGGGGATCGACAGCACACGTGATCTCGAAATTGCCGAGGTGATTGATATCGCCCTGCCGGAAACCGAACTCGCTAACGCCCGCGAACGCGCGCTGGCAAACAATCCGCGTATTCAGGCCTTACGTGGCAATGTGGCGGCCGCCCGTTCCAAGGTCGACGTCGCCCGCGCCGAGTTCAAACCGCAGTTCAACCTAATGGCGCAGCAGGATTTCAACAGTGAACGCCCGGGATTGGAAAACGACAGCTACACGCTTGGCGGAACCCTGAGTTGGCGTGTTCTGGATTTCGGTGCCCGCTCCGGTCAGGTCAATCGAGCACAGGCCCAGGTCAACGCAAGCATCGCCGAACGCCAGCAGGCGCTCGACAAGCTGATCAACCAGGTGGGTGAGGTCTGGCGCGAGGCGCGACTGTCCGAACGTCGCGTCGAAATCCGCGCAATGGCGATTGAACAAAGCGAGGAGGCCGTCCGGCTCGAGCGCCTGCGCTATGAACAGGGCGTAACCACGATGACCGAACTCCTCGCGGCTCAAACCGAACTGGACAAGGCCCGCGCCGAGCGTGTCCGAGCGCAGTTCCAGCGGACCATGCAGCGTGCGTCGCTCTGGCTCGCCCTCGGTGAACTGGAGCCATCACGGGTTTCCTCACAATCCAAGGAGCGCAGCAGAAACGATGCGTCCTGAACTGATCCACCTCCACCACAATGACCCCGTGCTCAACCGACGAGACGATGCCAACATGACCGCCGAATCGCGAAACCACCCCATAAATCTCACTCGCCGCGGCCCGACGCTCGCCTTGATCTTTGCGGCCTCCTCGCTGGTGATCGCCGGCTGCGCAGAGAAGTCTCCAGAGCATCAGGAAGGCACGGCCAATCAAGGAGTTGAGATCACCGGGGAGTGGGTCGAGGTCGAGACCACGCAAGCCGAGATCCACGCTTGGTTCCCTGGGTCGGTCATCGCGAGCCAGCAAGCACCTGTTGCCTCGCGCCTGTCGGGTTACGTGCGCGAGCTTGCGGTGGATGAAGGCGACACCGTCCGCGAGGGGGATCTTCTGCTCGTGATCGATCCGGCCAACCTGGAAAGCCAAATCCAGCAAGCAGAGGCCAACCTCTCCAAGGCACGCTCGGCTTTCAACAACGCGCGCTCGGAGTACGAACGGTTCAAAAGCCTGTTCGAAAAGGACGCAATCCCGAAGCGCCAGTTCGAGCAGGTTCGCCTTGGCCTTGAAGCCGCCA
>JAWLFB010000089.1:0-5917 GCA_041685825.1 Guyparkeria sp.
CATCAGAACGCGCTTGACTTCACGCTCGACCATCAGCGGATGGCGGTACTCGGGATGCGCGTTGGTGATGTGACCCACTACCTCGAGAAACTTCTCGGCATACGGGCGCGTCGCCTCCATCGCTTCCTGGGCGCGCCGCATCTTGGATGCAGCCACCATTTCCATCGCCTTGGTGATCTTTCGCGTGTTCTGAACGCTCTTGATCTTGGTGCGAATCTCTTTGCCTACGGCCATGATCTCGCCCCCCGGTTAGTAGACGCCTTTAGACTTGAAGTCCTCGACGACCTGCTTCAGCTCGGCGGCGATCTCGTCGCTGTAGTTGCCTTCGTCACCGATCTTCTTCGCGAGCTCACCGGCGTTGTCGGCCGCGTAAGCATGCAGCGCAGCCTCGAAGTCGTTAACCTTCTCCACCGGCACGTCGTCGAGGAAACCCTCGTTTGCGGCGGTGAGCGACAAGGCCATTTCAGTCACCGACAGCGGCTTGTACTGCGGCTGCTTCATCAGCTCGGTGACGCGCTTGCCGCGTTCCAGCTGCTTGCGGGTCGCCTCATCTAGGTCGGAAGCGAACTGGGAGAAGGCCGCCAGTTCACGGTACTGGGCCAGATCGGTACGAATACCGCCAGCGAGCTTCTTAACCGCCTTCGTCTGGGCCGAGCCACCAACACGCGATACCGAAATACCCGGGTTGATCGCCGGGCGGATACCGGAGTTGAACAGGTCGGTCTCGAGGAAAATCTGTCCATCGGTGATCGAGATCACGTTGGTCGGAACGAACGCGGAGACGTCGCCGCCCTGAGTCTCGATGATCGGGAGCGCGGTCAGCGAGCCGGTCTTGCCTTTGACTTCACCGTTGGTGAACTTCTCGACATAGTCCTCATTCACCCGAGACGCACGCTCGAGAAGACGCGAGTGCAGGTAGAAAATATCACCAGGGTAGGCTTCGCGGCCCGGCGGGCGCCGCAGCAACAGGGAGATCTGACGATAGGCCCAAGCCTGCTTGGTCAGGTCGTCGTACACGATCAGGGAGTCCATGCCGCGATCGCGGAAGTACTCACCCATGGTGCAGCCGGCGTAGGCGGCCAGGTACTGCATGGCGGCCGGGTCGGAGGCACCGGCGGATACGACGATGGTGTACTCCATCGCGCCGTGCTTCTCGAGCTCGCGGACAACGTTGGCGACGGTCGAGGCCTTCTGCCCCATCGCGACGTAAACGCAGTAAACGCCCTTGCCCTTCTGGTTGATGATGGTGTCGATCGCAACAGCGGTCTTACCGGTCTGGCGATCGCCGATGATCAGCTCACGCTGACCACGACCGATCGGCACCATCGAGTCGATGGCTTTGATACCGGTGAGGATCGGCTGGTCGACGCTCTGGCGTTCGATGACGCCCGGCGCGATTTTTTCGATCGGCGCGGTGGTCTCGGCGTTGAGCTCGCCACGGCCGTCGATCGGCTGACCGAGAGTGTTCACGACGCGGCCCAGCAGTTCCTTGCCGATCGGCACTTCCAGGATGCGCTGGGTGCACTTGACCTGGTCGCCTTCGGTGAGGTGCTCGTAAGCGCCCAGAACAACGGCGCCAACCGAGTCACGCTCTAGGTTCATGGCTACGGCGAACGAACCGCCCGGCAGTTCGAGCATCTCGCCGAGCATGGCTTCGCTCAGGCCGTGAATTTTGATGATGCCGTCGCCCACCGAGACGATGGTGCCGACGGTTTGCGCTTCCGCGCCGGCATCGAAGTTTTCGATGCGCTCTTTAATCAGACTGCTGATTTCAGACGGGTTGATCATGGAAGATCTCCTTAGCGACTCATTTGTACGGCAAGATGCTCGAGCTCTCCGCGCATCGATCCGTCGATGACCAGGTCACCGGCGCGGACGATCGCGCCGCCGATGAGGTCTTCGTCGACGGTAGTTTCGAGCTCTACGGTGCGATCGAGTCGCTTGCCGAGCGCTGTTTTGATTTGGTTCGACTGCTCGTCGGTCAGAGGCTTAGCCGAGATGACGGAGGCCACGATGCGGCGCTCCGCTTCGGCACGCAGCTTCTCGAACTCGGTAGCCACTCCCGGCAACAGGTCGAGGCGATCGCGCTCGCCGAGCAGACGCACGAGATTGAGCGCCTTTTCGTCGACCGCGCCTTCGACCACCTTGATGAAGCCGGCAAGACGATCGGCACGGGAACGAGCATCGTCGCCCAGAAACGCCACCATTTCAGCGTTCTGCGCGACGGCAGAAAGCCCGGTAAGCGTCTCGGACCAGTGCTTGGCCTGCGCCTTGTCGGCACAGAGGTCGTGCACTGCCTTGGCGTACGAGATAGCGACTGTGGTGTGGTCAGACATGGGGCCTCCGCTAGTCCTAGATCCGAGCGATCAGATCAGAGATCGCGGATTCGTGGTCCTTGTCAGCCACCTCACGCTTGAGGATACGCTCGGCGCCGGTGGCTGCCACGTCGGCAACTTGGGCGCGGAGCTCTTCCTTGGCGCGATTGACCTCACGGTCGATCTCGGCATTGGCTTGGGCGACGATGCGCTCGGCCTCGGTCTTGGCGTTGTTACGCGCCTCTTCCAGGATCTGGTTCGAACGAGAATTCGCCTGGGCGATTATGTCGTTCGCCTTGTCCTTGGCCTCGCGCAGCAGCTCGGTCGAGCGCTCCTGGGCCAGTTTCAGCTCGTGCTTGCCACGCTCGGAAGCGGACAGGCCGTCAGCAATCTTCTTGCGGCGTGCTTCCATCAGGGCAGAAAGCGGCGCCCACAGATACTTGTTGACCAGCCAGACCATCAGCACGAAGGCGATCAGCTGAGCAAGCAGTGTGATCGAAATACTCACAATATCCCCTCGCGTAAATACGAATTGGGTTTCCGATCAGCATGAAGCGGCGGGTCGAACCGCCGCGCATGCCGACTCGATGTCACGAAGGACGCGATTTAGAGGGCGCCAATCGAGGCGGCCAAAGCACCGACGAACGGGTTGGCGAACAGGAACCACATCGCGAACGCGAGGATGATGAACGGGAAGGACTCCATCAAGCCGGCGAAGATGAACATGTTGGTCATCAGCTGCGGGCGCATTTCCGGCTGACGCGCGATGCCCTCGAGGGTCTTGGAACAGATCAGGCCCCAGCCGATGGCCGAGCCTAGGCCGGCGGCAGCGAGGATCACACCAACGCCAACAGCGGTGTAGGCATAGATGGTAGCGAGCATATCGGGGGTCATAGCGTCTTCTCCTAATCAGAAAAACAAAGGGTCAAAGGAAACTCGGGTCGAGTACTCAGTGTTCGTCCAGGGTATGTGCCATACCGATATAGACGATGGTGAGCACCATGAAGATGAATGCCTGAAGCGTGATAATCAGGATGTGGAACGCAATCCACGCCATGTCCAGCACGACCTGCAGGGGGAACCAGATGAGCAGGCTCGCACTGATGGTCGCACCCAGGGTCAGCAGGGCTATCAGCAGGAAGACAAGCTCACCGGCAAACATATTGCCAAACAGACGCAGCCCGAGGCTGATCGGCTTGGCAAGCTCGTCGATCGTCGTCATCACGATGTTGAGCGGAATCAAGAACTTGCCGAAGGGGTGGAACAGGAACATCTTGATGTACCCCCCCAGACCTTTCACCTTGATGCTGTAGTAGATGGTCAACGCGAACACGAAAAAGGCCATGGCCAGCGTCGTGTTCAAGTCGGTGGTCGGGACCACCTTGAGGTATTCGACACCGAGGCCGGAAGCGATGGCCGGGAGCAGGTCAATGGGGATGAGGTCCATGAAGTTCATGAGCCACACCCACAGCAGAATAGTGAGCGCCAGCGGGGCCACGATCTTCGGCGCTCGGTTGCCGAAGGAATCGCGCACCTGCTCGTCGACGAACTCGAGTATCCCCTCTGCCGCGTTCTGCAGGCCACTAGGCGTTTCCGCGCGCAGGCCGCGGCCGATGCGCATGGCGACGAACACGATCAGCGCACCCAGCAAAACGCTGAAGAAGATAGTGTCGATGTTCAGCGTCCAGAAACCCTCGCCAACTGAGAGGTTGGTCAGGTGATGCTGGATATATTCAACCGGGCCACCGCCCGCATTCTCCGTAGCCACTGTCTCTAACTCCTCAAGCTTGAAATCAATCTGTTGTTTGGTCGGTCGGACGTCCGGAATCCTGACCGCGGGCCGCGAGCACACCGACGACCAAGGCGACGACGAACGCCCCGACCATGAATCGCGCGTCCAGCTTCAGCAGCCCGAGTCCGACCGCCATCAGGGCAAGTAGCGCGACAAACCGCACCGCCGCCCCGAGATACATCGTGTTCATGCTCTGCTGCGGCGACTCCACGGCGAGTTCGGTTGCTCGAGCCATGGTGCGCCGCAGCATCCAAGCCAGTAGCATCGCTACCACCACCCCACCGGCGGCCGACAACGACGCGTGCGCCGACTCCACCAGGGAGGCACCGCCGGCTAGCGCCAAGACGATCAACTGGAGCGTCAACACGCGCCGCCCACGGCGGGTGATCGCTTCGGCCATGCGACTCACAGGCGATCCGAATCCTTCTTGTCCGATTCGTCGCGGCCGGTGGCAAGCAATGTCTTCTTCGCATTGCGCATACCGGCGACGACACCCAGCGCGCCTAGGACCAGCATGAAGACCGGCGCCGTCTCCAGCCATTTGTCCAGCAAGAAGCCGAGCAAAAACCCGGCGATGATACTGGAGGCGAACATGTTCCCCGCGCCGACTTGGAGCAGCCCCTTGAAGCGCGAACTCCAGTAGCCGCCCTGACCCTTCTGGTCGGTGCCGGCGGACGTCTTGTCGGGATCGTTCATGTTCGGAGCCCAAAAATTGGCGGTCAGTGTAGCGATTCGCTCATGGATCGACAAGCAATGATGACTTGGCTGGCTATGAGTCGGGCGCCGGCCGATGGGCGGCTGGCGTCACGCTGGTTGCGCGTTCCGTTTGAGAGCAGTCGCAACCGCTTGTGCAAGCGCCCGATCAGTCCACCTCTGGGCGCCCGCCCTCGCTGCGACCGAGCAAGCGCTCGACCAGGCCGTCGAGCTGATCGAGACTGTCGAACCTCAGGACCACGCGCCCCTTGCCGCGACGATTGGTTTGAATCGCAACGGCCGTGCCGAGCGCCTCGCCCAGGCGCCGCTCGAGGGAGCGGGTATCCGGATCATCGCCACCCTCGAGGGCTGAAGTCGCCGCCTTGAGGTAGCGACCGACCATGGACTCGACCTGTCGCACGGTCAGGGTACGCGAGACCACCTTATCGGCAACGCCGGCCTGCTCCTTTTTCGGCAGGACGGCGAGGCTACGGGCATGCCCGGCCTCGATCTTGCGCTCGCGCAACAACTTCTGCACCGGGGTGGCCAGGTCCAGCAGCCGCAGGGCATTGCTGACCGCCGGGCGCGAGACACCCAGCACATCGGCGACCTGCTGGTGGGTAAGCTCGAACTCCTTGACGAGCCGCTGCATCGCCTGGGCCTGCTCGATGGCGTCGAGATCCTCGCGCTGGAGGTTCTCGATCAACGCCATGGCGGCCGCCTGGTTGTCGTCGATCTCGCGCACCACCGCCGGGACGTGATCCAGCCCAGCCTTCTGCGCAGCCCGCCAGCGACGTTCGCCGGTAATCAGCTCGTATTCGCCGGAACGGCGGCGCACCACCACCGGCTGGATCACGCCTTGGGCGCGGATGGAATCGGCCAGCTCGGTCAGGGCGGCCTCGTCGAAACGGGTACGCGGCTGGAACGGATTCGGGCGGATCAGGTCGACCGCCAGATCACGCAGTTGCGCCCCCGCTTGTTCCGCGGGGCGCTCCGCGGTGCCCAACAGGGCATCCAGACCGCGCCCCAATCCCTTGCGTTTCGTGCTCATGCCATCAGCCTCTGTGTCCCGGTTCGTCAGCCACGCCCCCGGCCGGAAGCCCCTTGCCGCAGGGCG
>JAWLFB010000090.1:0-5892 GCA_041685825.1 Guyparkeria sp.
GCACTGTCGATCAGTTGTCGGGTGTATTCATGGCTCGGGGAGTCGAGCAACGCCTCGGTCGGTCCCGACTCGATGACTTCCCCTTCGAGCATCACGATCACCCGGTGGGCCAGAGCACGCACCACCGCCAGATCGTGAGTGATCAAGAGGTACGTGAGTTCGTGCTCGGCCTGCAGATCGCGCAACAACCGCAAGACCTGCAACTGAACCGCCGCATCAAGCGCGCTGGTAGGCTCGTCGAGGATAAGCACCTTGGGCTTGAGAATCAGGGCGCGGGCGATGGCGATCCGCTGGCGCTGCCCACCAGAGAACTCGTGCGGGTAACGCGACATCACCGCCGGGTCGAGACCGACTTCCTCCAGCACCCGCTCGATACGCCGGAGCCGCTCAGCTTGGGTGAGCCCGGCCTCGTGGACGTCCAACCCCTCACCGACGATCTGGGCGATGTTCATGCGCGGCGACAGCGCGCCATAAGGATCCTGGAACACCACCTGCAGATCACGACGGAACGGGCGGAACTGCTTTTCTCGCAGGCCATCGACCCGCCGGCCAGCGAGCCACACCGCGCCCTCGGCCCCATCCATCAATTGCAACAGCGATAGCGCGAGCGTGGTCTTGCCCGAACCGGATTCGCCCACCACGCCCAGCGTCTGACCAGCGTTCAACGATAGGTCGATACCCTTCAGTATTTCGCTACGCGTATCGTGCCCGAACCAGCGCCGCTTGCCGACCGTCACGCCTAACCCCTCGCAACGCAGTCGCTCGTTGGCATCGTCCTCGATCGGCCCGATCATGGGCGCGACCTGACGTGCCTCCAGCAAGGTCTGGGTGTAGCTGTCCTTCGGGCTGGTGAAGATCGCGTCGGTGGCTCCGGCCTCGACGATGCGCCCGTCGCGCATCACCATCACCCGGTCGGCGTAACGCCGCACCACCGGCAGGTCGTGGGTAATCAGCAGCAGGCTCATACCCAATCGCTGCTGCAACTCGACCAGCAAGTCCATGATGGTCTTTCGCAGACCGGCGTCCAGTGCCGTGGTCGGTTCGTCGGCGATCACCAGGCTGGGATTGCAGGCAATGGCCATGGCGATCATCGCGCGCTGACGCTGTCCGCCGGAGAGCTGATGCGGCATCGACCGCATCACCCGTTCGGGCTGGGGCAACCGAACCTGGTCAAGCAGCTCGTGCACCCGGCCACGCAACGCCTCACCGCCCAAGCCCAGATGGCGCACCAGCACTTCGGCAATCTGGGCACCGATCGTCTTGAGCGGGTTCAACGCGGTCATCGGCTCCTGAAAGATCATGCCGACCCGCCCCCCTCGCAGGCGGCGCACCTGCGGCATGCTCATTCTCAGGACATCCTCGTCCTCAAAGCGGATCTCGCCTTGCGTAGTCGCGTCGGCGGCATCAAAAAGCCGCAGGATCGAGAGCGCGGTGACGGTTTTCCCGGAACCCGACTCACCCACGAGGGCAAGTCGCTCGCCACGATCAAGATGCAGACAAACGCCTCGCACGATCGACGCCGACCCGACGCTGACCGTCAGATCCCGTATGTCCAGCAAGGCAGATTCGTTAACACGGCGTGCTCGCAGCCCCTGGGCGCGGTCGGCCTGTTCACTTGTTGCCGGTATTTCGTTGTCGGTCGCTACGGCGGGCATGCGCTCTCCGTGGTTGGTTAGCCTGCTATTCACGCCGAGGCATCGAGACCCGCGCGCTCTGGCAACAATAATCCATCACGGCCGGTCACGGCGAGTCGGCTGACACGATCTTAGTGGTCTACTTTCGTGGCCGAGACCAGCAACCTTCGCCCCAGGTGGCCACGGAGTTTACCCATGTCACGCAAATCCTGTTCGACTCATCGACTCAACGCGAGCCGACCCATGACCATCGCAGCCATCACGAGTCTCGCGCTGGGCAGCCTTGCACTGCTCCCCATGCCTGCATTGACCGCGGACACCGGATCGGCGGATGAAGAAGCCGAATGGGAAGCGGCCTGGGAGGAAGCCGAGGAACGCGCGCGCCAGGAAAAACGCGCCAGGGAGGTCAATGAAGGAGAACTGTCCTTCCTGCAACGGGAGCCCGATCCCGAATCGGCCCGCATGGTAAAACGCCTGGAGCTGGACAGCGACAGCCTGTCCGAGGGCTGGGCCCGCATGCACCAGTGCCACCACAACCTCGATCCGGCCGCCGCCGTGCAGATCGTCTACAACGACGAGCGCACGCGCGACATCCGCATCACGCGACAAGATGGCGTCGGTCAGGCCGAGGTTGATGGCCCGAGTGTCCAGATGAAGGACATCGAGCGAGGCGCGAGCCTTTGCGTGGAGGCCCAAGCGCTCGCCATACTGCCCCACCCGGACCAGGCCGGTTACGTGGTCGACAACGGACCGTTCATGCGGCGCTTTCTCGACGGCTACTACCCCATGCAGGTCCGTCTGGAGGTTCGCTGGCCGGCAGGAATGCTCGCCTTCGAGGAGAGTTCGCCGCCGGGGCAACCCGGCCTGGAACTCGAGGCCAACGAGCGTGGCGTGACGCTCGATGCGCACTTCGAGGGTCGATTTGAATCCCGCCTGCATCTCGTCCGCGAGACGGCCTCACCTTGAGGATCGACAGGGAAAGCAACTGGTTAAAGAAAGCGACGACTGTCAAAAGGATCGGAATGCAGCAATCATTCCGGTAGACTTGCGCGTTTTGCCATGACAGATCCCTTCGCGCATTCCCCACTCCCTGCCGCCGCCGATTCCGATCCCTCCCCGGGTCAGGAGCAGGTGCCGGTCTGGTCGGTGGAAGTTATCGCTCCGCCTGGTCTGGAAACGGCACTGGCTGAGGAACTGCGTCACCTGACCGGCGAGCCGATCAGCGATCGGCCGTTCGGGGCAAGCGCTGATCTGCCGGTTGAGGCAGTCTATCGCGTACTCGCCGACAGCCTGATCGCCGGGCGCGTCTACCTTCCCATCGCGCGGGGCCCAGCCTCGCAGGCCGACGAACTCTATGATCTGGCCGATGCGGTTGACTGGTCGGCGCATCTGGCCGCTACCGACAGCCTCTCGATCACGGCCACCGGCGGCAACGAGTCCCTCAGACACACCGGGTTCATCGCCACTCGCGTCAAGGATGCAATCGTCGACCAGTTGCGGGCGGCCACGGGTCAACGCCCCGACATCGACAGCGAAACCCCGGGCCTGCGGCTGCACTGCCACGTCGGCGGCAACGGCGCGGCCAGTCTCGCCATCGAGTTGTCCAACGGGTCACTGCATCGACGTGGCTATCGGGTCGACGGCGGCGAGGCGCCCCTGCGCGAAAACCTGGCCGCCGGCTTGTTGTGGCGCGCGCGCTGGCCGCAGGTCGCGAGCCTCGGCGGCGGCCTGTTCGACCCGATGTGCGGCTCGGGCACCTTCCTGGTCGAGGCCGCCCTGGCGCTCTGGGGCATGCCCGCCGTCATGCGCCAACGACGACTCGGCTCGCCCGCGTGGAAGGGGCATGTGCCGACCACCCGCGAAACGATACTCGACGATGCCGCACGCGGCTGGCTCGACAACCCGCCGGCACGCGGCTCGTTGACGATAGCCGGCCAGGACCGCGACCCGTTGCAGCTCGCCGCCGCCCACGCGAACATCGAGGCAGCCGGCCTCGGTGAGGCGATCGAGCTGATCCACGCCGACAGCTTTCGCGCCTCCTGCCCGACCGAACTTCAAGCCGTCGAGACCGGCCTGCTGATCAGCAATGTGCCGTTCGGTCAGCGCATCGATGCCTCGCTGGACCAAGCCGAGTGGAGCGCCCTGTGCTCGCACTGGGTGGAAGGCCTGCCCGGTTGGTACTGGGGCATCCTGCGCGCGGCGGAAAGCGAGCTGACCTGGCCACTGCGTTTCGAGAAGCGCTTGACCGTGCTTCACGGGGGTGTCGAGGTGGAGTTCCTGCGCGGGCAGTTCTCGGAGAAGAGCCTGCGCCGTCCCGCCGGACCGCATGCACTGGCCGGTCGATTGATCGAGCAGGGCCGACGCGGCGAGTACGATGCCGCTGACTTCGCCAATCGGCTCGCCAAGAACTGGAAGCAGCGCAAGTCGCTAATTAAGCAGGGTGACAATGCCCTGCGGATCTACGACGCTGACCTGCCCGACTTCAAGCTCGCCGTGGATTGGTACCGCACCGAGGATGACCAGACCTGGCTGGACATCCAGGAATACCAGGCACCGAAACAGATCGATCCGCAGAAAGCACGAGGACGATTGGCGGCCGCCACCGCCATGGCGGTCGAGATCCTGGGTGTCGATTCGGACTGTGTCGTGGTTCGCCAGCGCGCCCGCCAGTCGGGTCGGCAGCAATACCGTCGTCTCGGCGGCGAACACATCGAGCGCATCCTGCGCGAACGCGATAGCCGCTTGCTGATCAACTTCACCGACTACCTGGACGTCGGCCTGTTCATTGATCACCGGCTGGTGCGCGACAGGCTTGCCAATTTGTCACGCGGCAAGCGACTGCTTAACCTGTTCTGCTACACGGGGAGCGCCTCGGTGCGCGCTGCCGTCGCCGGGGCGGCGGCCACCACGTCGGTGGATCTTTCCAACACCTACCTCGACTGGGCTGAGCGCAACTTCGAACTCAACGGCATCGCCGTCAATGGCCGTCACCAATTGCTCCGCGCGGACGTGCTGCGGTGGCTTGAGCACCGCCCGCCGGCTGCCGAACGCTTTGAGGTGATCTTTCTCGATCCGCCCTCGTTCTCAAATTCCAAGTCGATGGAGGACACGCTCGACATCCAGCGGGATCATCCCGACCTGATCGAAGCCTGCCTGCCCCACCTCGCGCCGGATGGCGTACTTGTCTTTTCAAACAACCGGAAAGGGTTTACATTGAGCCCTTATATCGAGAAGCGATTCCAAATCGATGATATTTCGAGAAAAACACTTCCGAAGGATTTTACACGCACTCCGACGCGGCGTTTCGTCTGTGAAATCCGGCGTCCCTGAGCGGTTCGTTCGGGTCGGCAGGACAGCCTCCGTCAGAGGCCAACGGGTCGAGAATTCCCGTTGGAGAACCCTTCCGTCCAGCCTCCTGGCCTGGGCCACCCTAGGGCTGGTCGCCACGCTGGGGAGTGGTTGTGCCAGCCAGCTAAATCAAGGGCCGAGCAGTGGCAGTGACCAGGCCAGCAAGGCGCAGGAGGCGGCCGAGTTACTGGATCAGGCGCAACGAGGCGACAAGCTACCCTACGATCCGCTCGAGACCATCGACACCCTGTCCGGCATGCACCCGCGGGCCATCGAAGCGGTCGTCCAGGCGGTGGCCCAACTGGGTACGCCTTATCAATGGGGTGGCGAATCTACCGAGAAAGGCTTCGATTGCAGCGGCCTGACCCAACACGCCTACAAGGCGGCTAGTATCGAACTGCCGCGCACCTCCGCCGAGCAATATCGCGCAACAAAACGCATCGAACGCGAGGCACTGCGCCCCGGCGATCTGGTGTTCTTCCGATTGAACGCCAAGCGAATCGATCATGTCGGTATCTACGTCGGGGGGGATCGCTTCATCCACGCCCCGTCAAGCGGCAAGACCGTGTCGTTCGCAAGCCTCGACAACGTGTTCTGGGCAGGCAAGTACGTCGGCGGGGGACGCGCCGCCGAAGCCAATGAGCTACAGTTGGCAGGAAACCGCCCCGAGGACTTCTGAGGCGACCGGCCAGCAGGACGCGGGCTTGTGGTCCGGGCACATCCAAACGAAGGGATGAACCAGAACCCGGATTCTGACGGGCCGCCGCCGTCGCCCGGTTGCCCGGGTCGCATCGGAAGGACCACGACGCCTCACAGGGAGGGTATCTGCCATGGAACGAAGGCAGTTTCTCGTCACCGGCGCGCTCTCCCCGCTTGGCGTCTTGCTGGGATGTGATCGCCGAGAACCATT
>JAWLFB010000091.1:0-5885 GCA_041685825.1 Guyparkeria sp.
TTCGCGTTCGGTCTGGATGCTGACGAACCACTTGCCACCCGACGCCGACACCGTGACGTTCTTCACAGTCCCCACCACCTCCCGGCTCTTGCGGTAGCGCAGCCAGCCGAGCTTGGGAAGGAAGACCCGCCCCATGAAACGAAAGTTCCATCGGGCTAAAGAACTCTGCCCCCGTTTCCCGAACAGAACAGGCGATCGAGTCCCGGCTGGGCAAAAGCTGGCATGCAGAAGCAGATCCGCCCCTTGCTGATATCGATGGTTCAATACTCGCCCGCCCAGTCGTAGATATCCCGGACAAGATGGCGGTGGATCGGTCGAAACTTGGAGGTATCTAAAGGCTCGAAATGCGCTTCAGTGGTTTGAACGCGAACGGCGGTGATTGCCGCATCAACCTCAATCAGTTCAGAGGCATCGGTGAAATTGAGGCGGTTCTTGAGGACTTACGCCCCCGAGTAGCAGTACGGATCGTCACCGACTCCGTATTTATCGGCCATGCAGGACGAGCAGGCGCTGAACATACTGATCTGCCCGCGTTGAGTTTAATGGCTGCTTGCCTTTACTGCCGCTCGTGTCAGCTTGCACGCGAAGCCCTTCCAGCCGGAATCTGGCGACGAAACGTGCCTGCCGGCTACAGAATCATTCTGCCCCTTTTCCTGTGGTGTCAGTCTGCTGCACATGAGCCATCTCCTCGGCGTTTCAGTGACGATACCGTCATTCAGTGTCTATCACTCGGGCCGCATATGCGGAAACAGCAGCACATCCCGAATCGACGCAGAGTCGGTCAATAACATGATCAACCGATCGATACCGATCCCCTCTCCCGCCGTTGGCGGCATGCCGTGCTCCAGCGCGCGGATGTAGTCGGCGTCGAAGTGCATGGCCTCTTCGTCGCCCGCTTCCTTCTCGTTGACCTGCTGGGCGAATCGCTCGGCCTGGTCCTCGGCATCGTTCAGCTCCGAGAAGCCGTTGGCAATCTCGCGGCCGCCGACGAAGAACTCGAAGCGCTCGGTGACAAACGGGTCGTCGTCCCTGCGGCGGGCCAACGGTGAGACCTCGGCCGGGTACTCGGTGATGAAGGTCGGGCCGTGCAGGTTGTGCTCGGCGGTCTTCTCGAAGATCTCGATCTGTACCTTGCCCAAGCCGTAAGAGTCCTTGAGCGCGATACCGAGTTTTTCCGCGACAGCACGAGCCGCATCGATGTCCTCGATGTCCGCTTTCGTAAGGTCCGGGTTGTGGCGCAGGATCGCCTCGCGGACGGTCAGGCGCTCGAAAGGCTTGCCGAACTCGAAGGTGTCACCCTGATACTCGATGGTGGTGCCGCCGTGGACCTCCTTCGTGCAGCTGCGCAGCAGGTCCTCGGTGAGGTTCATCAGATCCTCGTAGTCGGCGTAGGCCTGGTAGAACTCGATCATCGTAAACTCGGGGTTGTGCCGCGTGGAAAGCCCCTCATTACGGAAGTTGCGGTTGATCTCGTAGACCCGCTCGAAGCCGCCGACCACTAGGCGCTTGAGGAACAGCTCCGGAGCGATGCGCAAGTACAGCGGCATGTCGAGCGCGTTGTGGTGGGTCATGAACGGCTTGGCCGCTGCGCCACCGGGGATGACGTGCATCATCGGCGTTTCCACTTCCAGGTAGCCACGGTCATTAAGGTAGTCTCGGATGAACTGGATCACGCGGCTGCGCAGGCGGAAGGTCTTGCGTGCCGACTCGTTCATCACCAGGTCGAGGTAGCGCTGGCGATAGCGCGACTCGGTGTCCGACAGGCCGTGGAACTTGTCCGGTAGCGGGCGCAGGCTCTTGGTGAGCATGCGGATGGAATCGACCCGAACGGAGAGCTCACCCTTGTTGGTCTTGAAAAGCACGCCCTCGCCGCCAACGATGTCGCCGATGTCCCAGGTCTTGAAATCCTGGTATACATCCGCGCCGACGTCGTCGCGGGAGATGTAGAACTGGATTCGGCCGGATTGGTCGAGGATGGAGAGGAAACTTGCCTTGCCCATCACCCGCTTGGCCATGACGCGACCGGCAACCGCGACGCGCATTGTGTTCTCCTCGAACCAAGGTTTGTCGTGCTCGCCGTACTCGGCTTGCAGTTCGCCTGCCATGTGCTCGCGGTCGAAGTCATTGGGGAACGGGTTTCCGGTCTCGCGCAGCTTTTTCAGCTTCTCGCGGCGCTCGGCAATCAGTTGGTTCTCGTCGAGTGCGGGCTTTTGATCGGCCATGATTTCGGCTCTTAGTGGTAGGGTTGGGCCGGACAGTGCCCGGCGTAATCGTGTTCGGTTGCATGACTACAGGAGCTTGCCTTGCAAGCGAATCGCGCAGCGCGCGAGCCCCGTTTTTGAGGTTGTATCCCACTTTGGCGGAGACGGCGGCTATGGCGGCCTTCGCGAGCGAGTCTCACTCACACGGTGGGGCTTCGCTTGGCCTTACAGGCCGCTCTTGAGGCTGGCCTCGATGAACGGGTCGAGATCGCCATCGAGCACGGCCTGGGTGTTGCCGGTCTCGTGACTGGTGCGCAGGTCCTTGATGCGACTCTGGTCAAGCACGTAGGAGCGGATCTGGCTTCCCCAGCCGACGTCGGCCTTGGTGTCTTCCACCGCCTGCGCCTCAGCACGGCGCTTCTGCATCTCCAACTCGTAAAGCTTAGCCTTGAGCTGCTTCATCGCCCGATCCCGGTTCTGGATCTGCGAACGCTCGGACTGGCAAGCCACCACCACCCCGGTGGGGATATGGGTGAAGCGCACCGCGGACTCGGTCCGATTAACGTGCTGACCGCCGGCCCCGGAGGCGCGGTAGACATCGACGCGGATGTCGGCCGGGTTGACCTCGATCTCGATGTTGTCGTCGATCTCGGGGGAAACGAACACCGAAGCGAACGATGTGTGACGGCGGTTGTCCGAATCGAACGGTGACTTCCTTACCAAGCGGTGCACCCCGGTCTCGGAGCGCAGCCAGCCGAAGGCAAACTCGCCCTCGAAGCGGATGGTGACCGACTTGATGCCCGCGACCTCGCCGTCGGAGATCTCGGTGATCTCGGTCTTGAAGCCGTGCTTCTCGCCCCAGCGCAGGTACATACGCAGAAGGATGGAGGCCCAGTCCTGCGCCTCGGTGCCACCGGCGCCGGCCTGGATGTCCATGAAGGCGTTGGCCTCGTCCATCTCGCCGGAGAACATGCGGCGGAACTCGAGATCCTCGATCTGACGTTCGAAGGTAGCGACGTCAGATTCGACCGAGGCGATGGTGTCCTCGTCGTCTTCCTCGCCGGCCATCTCGAGGATTTCGCGCGCGTCTGTCAGGCCGTCGCGCATCTCGGAGAGCGTGTCGACGATGCGCACCAACGAGGCGCGCTCCTTGTTGAGCGCCTGGGCGCGATCTGGATCATTCCAGACGTCGGGAACTTCCAGCTCGCGGTCGACCTCTTCTAAGCGTTCTTTCTTCTGATCGTAGTCAAAGGTACCCCCGGAGCGACTCGGAGCGCTCGATGAGGTTGTCGATTCGGTTCACGATCGGATTGATTTCGGCCATGGAATGCGGTTTCGCTGGTAGTCGATGAGATTTGAAGCAAGGTTCGTCTGGTCGAATCCGAACAAGGCCCGGATTCGACAGGAAGTGCAGTAGTTTACTGAATGCCCACGTTTACCTCAAAGCGCATGGCAACGGGAAAACGAGGGAACGACATACCCATATTCTCAAGCGTTTTTCGTATGGCATGATGACGCTGACTCGCGGGTGGGCCCGCGCACTCATCGCACACGTTACAACCAATATATCCGGCACGGGGCACCGATTCCGGCCCGGCCCAACTCCCCGACCCAATGGACGACGCCTACCCCATGGAATCGATGCTACCCAGACAAATATCCACACTCCCTTCTTCGCCTCGGACGACCGGGTGGCTCAAGTCCGTCGGCCTCGCCTGCCTGCTCGTTCTACCGTGGGCGGCACCGACCGCGAACACCGTACTGCCGGCCACGGTGAACTCGGAACTCGCGGCGCAGAAGCTCGATGCCAACCAACTCGGGCTGTGGGTACAGGCGGTCGACGGCGACACGCCATTAATCAGCCACCAGGGCGACCGTTTGTTCAATCCCGCCTCGGTCATGAAGCTGGTGACCACGGTCGCCTCACTGGACGTGCTGGGGCCGACGTTCCAGTGGAAGACCGAGTTCCTGGCCGACTCGATGCCGGTCAACGGCGTGATCGCCGGCGATCTCTACATCAAGGGCTACGGCGACCCGTGGTTCCGCAGCGAGGACCTGTGGGACGCGGTCCGCCGCCTGCGTGAGCTGGGCGTGCAGGAGATCCGCGGTGACGTGGTGCTGGACGACTCGTATTTCGCGCCCATCGCTGGCGACCCTGGCGATTTCGACAACCGCCCGGACCGCGTCTACAACGCCCTGCCCAACGCGCTGCTGCTCGACAACCGCGCCGTGCGCATCAGCATCACGCCGCACGGCGAAGGCGAATCGGCGGTGACCACCTGGCCGCCCAACCCGCGTATGGCACTTCAGAACACGCTCAACCTGGTTGACCAGCCCTGCCGGAGCAACACCAACCAGCCGGTAATCGACATTCGCAATCCGACCGACCCGGGCGCGGAGATCCAAGTGCGCGGGACCGTCTCGCGCCAGTGCGCACCGCACCTGTACTACCGCGTCGCCGGCGATCCGCACGATGCTTTCTTCCACGCCTTCAAGGAGTTGTTCGAGTCCACCGGCGGCACAATCCAGGGCCACTGGCGCCAAGGGCTTGTGCAGGCCGGTTCGAAGCGCCTGGTCACCCACGAGTCGCGCCCGCTGTCGAACTACCTCTGGCTGATGAACAAGTGGTCGAACAACGTCATGGCGCGCCAGATCATGCTGACCATGGGCGCGGAACTCGAAAGCTCACCGGCGACCGAGCTCAAGGCCGCACGGGTGATCGAGCGCTGGGCCGGAGACCGCGGCCTCAACTGGGACGGGGCGGTGGTCGAGAACGGCTCGGGGCTGTCGCGCATCTCGCGGCTGACTCCGCATCAGATCGGCAACATGCTGCTGGCGGTGTGGAAAAGCCCGTACATGCCCGAGGTGATGGCCACTCTGCCGATCGCCGGGATCGACGGCACCATGCGTAAGCGGCTGACCAGCGGCTCGATCCGCGGTCACGCGCACATCAAGACTGGCACCCTGCGCGATGTGCGTGCCGGTGCCGGGTTCCTGCTCGCGAAATCGGGGCGACGTTACGTGGTGGTCATGCTGCACAACGAACAGGGCGTGCAATACGGCGGCGGCACCCGCGTGCAGGACGCGTTGCTGACTTGGTTGTACGAGAACGGCTGAGGATCGTGGACGCTTGAACCAATCGTGGGAGCGCATTCAGGCGCGAAGGTTTGAGGCTAAAACGCGGTCACGATTCGCTGCATTTCGCGCCTAAAGCCACTCCCACACTCCAGCTTCGTCTGGGCTGGCAAGCGAAAGGCAGAGCCATACAGCCTGCCACAAGAGCTAGTCGAACGGCTTTAATAAAGCGAGATAAGCATCTGAATAACACCGGTACGGAGCCAATCCTCTTGGGTAGAGCAATCAGATCACGGGAGATAATACATGGCCGCAATCGACCGCATTGGTGATCGTTTCGAGCAGATTGGCACTTCCATTACCGAGGGCTGGCACCGGCTGACCGATGCGGCAGGCCGGGCCATCACCCGCCTTACCGCGAGTCGGCCGAGAAAGGCCGCGACCTCGATCGACGCAATATCGGCTTGGGATTGCTGCTAGTGGAGGTGTTCGACTAGGACGCCCACATCGAGGTGCGCCTGGAGGCACCGGGACCGGAGCGCGATGACATCAAGGTGGAGGTGGTCGACGATGATCTGCGGATCGCCGGCGAAAAAGACGTCGAGCGGG
>JAWLFB010000030.1:0-23837 GCA_041685825.1 Guyparkeria sp.
CGGCGATCCGCCGTTTCTCATCGGCATACCGATCCGGTCGGGCCAACGCCCGGCGCCAGTAGTAGTACACGCTGCGAGGCATTCCGGCCGCCTTGAGCAACCACTTGAGGGCGTGCCTTGGTCTCAGTTCGGTGATCAGCCGCGCTTTTTCTTCTCGGCGGATCGCTTTTCCTGAGCCAAGGCCTTCAATTTTTTTAAGTAAGCATTCTCCGCTTCCAAATACGCCAAGCGTTCGTGCAGCTCGTCCGTCGTCATGCTCTTCGGCGCCTTGGGCCGCTGGTTAAGTGGCGGCGTATGAGACGTGTGCTTGCCCATCTTGGGGGCTCTCCCTCGGTGTTTGGGTTCCAAGCCGGCCGCGCCCCCTTCTGCGAAGGCGAGCTGCCATTGGGCGATCGTACTGGGTCCCGGAATGTTGAACTTGGCGCAAGCCTGTCGAACTGACCACCTCTCAGAGGCAATTCGCTGCACGACAGCGACCTTGAAATCTTGTGTGTAGTGACGATAACGCCGCTCAAGCCCCTCTTTGCCGTGCTGTTCTTAGGCCCCATGCCACTTGCGCACTAGGTCGTCGTCTATCGCAAAGTGCTTGGCTGTTGCGTTGAAACCCGACTTATATCGATCTCGATACCGGACCACGAACAGCTTAAACGCCAACGAGCACTTCGCTATAAGAAAACCCCTGTCAGTTGGATGGGTGTCCAACTTTCAGGGGTCACTTCAAACACGGCAGGGCTTTTTGCATGTAACTCGATTGTTTGCGATCCGATTAGCCTTCCTTCTTGATACGTTGGACAAGCCATTCCGGTGGTTTGTCGACTTTATTCAGGCAGTGCCGGGCGGCGCGACAGATCACGCCGTGCTCGTGATAAAGCCCTTCCTTTTCGGCCCATTCGCGCACGTCCCCTTCGAGGATGCCATGATGTTTCGCCACGCTGATTAGCTGAACTACGCCGTCACGGTGCCATTTTGCCTGGGCTTGACTTTTCTCCTGCTGGCTCTCGGCGATAGCCACCGAAGCGGCGGCGATCAAAGGCGCGCTCTCTTCCTGTCGAGCCGAATCGCTGGCCAGCAGCCTGGCGGCTAATGGGCAGGTGACTTCGGCGGGGGCTTGAAGCGACAGGGCGGCCGTGAACGCCAGTAGCAGTCGCTGGGGGTTGCTGCCGGCCTGGTCGACGAGCCGGTTGAGCACCGTGCGGTACTCGCCGGCGCGGACCATCAGGGCCATGCCGCGTTCGCGCAGATCCGGGTCGAGATTTTTGCCGAGTCGATCCAGCACCCGCTGCCACAGGCCGAGACGTTTCTCGTCGAGGAGGGGCGAGAGAATCTCCACTGCCTCCTCGGCGCCACCTTGTTCGACCAGTTGCTCGATCAGGATGTCGGCCGCCTGTTCCAACCATGTCGGGTCGTCACAGTTGGCCGCTGTTTCCACCGCTTGAGTCAGGACCGGGATGGCCTTGAACAGGCTGCCCTGACGACGGAGCAGGGTGGCTAGATCCAGGTGCACCTGGGTGGCGATCTCCGGCGGTAGGGTCGCGAAGTTCGGGTGGTCGACCAGTTTGCGAAGTCGGGCGATCGCCCCCGCCACTTCGCCTCGCGCGGCCAGAACTAGGGCCAGGGTATGCGTCAATCCGGCGTCCCAGGATTCGCTCAGCAATCCCTCGGCCAGGTCGCTGGCTTCCTGCAGGCGCCCCTCGTTGATCAGGGTCACGGCAAAGCCGTCGCCGATCTCGAATCGGCGCGCGTCGTGGCAATGGCGCATCCAGTCGAGCAGCCATGGCAGTTGATCACGATCGATGCGGTCGGTCTGCCAAGCCTGTTCGTAATACCAGTTAATCACGCCTGCGGCCTGATCGCAGTCCACCGGACTGGTGGACGGTTCGGTCATTTGGTTGCGCAGCATGTCGAGCGGGGCGGGAAGCGATTCGGGCATGGTCGGGCTCGAGGCAAGGGTGTGGTCTGATCACTGGCTGGTTCGAAGTCTAACCGAATCGCCCGTTGATGAAGGGGTTCGAATTACGCTCGCCTCGACACCGGCAACGGTTTCTTTATACTCCGCCGCCGGAGTTGGCCAGATTGTCGCGGCGTTCCTTGTGAACGTCGAGGAAAGTCCGGGCTCCATAGGGCACGGTGCCAGGTAACACCTGGGCGGCGCGAGTCGACGGAAAGTGCAGCAGAGAGTAGACCGCCGATGGCCACCGCAAGGCGGCACAGGTAAGGGTGAAAGGGTGCGGTAAGAGCGCACCGCACGCGTGGCAACACGACGTGGCACGGTAAACCCCACCGGGAGCAAGGCCAAATAGGGGAACAATGGCGTGGCCCGCGCTGTTCCCGGGTAGGCTGCTCGAGCGTGACGGTGACGTTGCGCCCAGATGAATGGCAATCCACGACAGAACCCGGCTTACCGGCTGACTCCACCCCAATTTGTGTTTCCGGCGGAACGGTCCCGTTTCCGTCGGCGGACGCGGCTGATCGAAACCTTGTCGAATCGGCGGGCACGCTTGAATCCACCGCGCGCCACACGGACCCGATTTCCTCCCACTTTCCCCCACCGGCACTTCGGTACGCCGGGATGCGGCTGTTCGCATCCTCGTGCTCTTTATTACTTATACGCGCTAACCCTCTGTTTTTATCTAGAAACAGTGTCCCGTTTTCCCCTTCCTTTGTTGGCTAACTCGTTGTGGTCAAAAGAAAAATGCTGCGATTTGCTTGATAGCCCTGTTGGCTGGGGCTATAGTGCGCGCAGGTGTAGAAAAGTGGGGAAAAGTGGGAAAAAGTGTTCCGGGGCATCACCAACCTGAATCTCGACGCCAAAGGTCGCCTGGCCATGCCCACGCGTCATCGGGAGGCGTTTGCCCAGGATGAGAACCAGCTGATCCTCACTATCGATACCCAGGAACACTGCCTCCTCATCTATCCGCTAGCGATATGGCTGGAGATCGAGAAACAGATCGATGCCCTGCCGTCCTTCAATAAAACCGCGAACCGCATCAAGCGGATGTTGATCGGTCACGCCACCCAGGTCGAGTTTGACTCGGCCGGTCGTATCGTTATTCCACCAGCGCTGCGGGCCCACGCGAAACTGGAAAAGCCGGCGGTTCTGGTTGGGCAGGGCAAGAAGCTCGAACTCTGGTCGCAGCCACTGTGGAGCCAGATGACCGAGGAGTTTCTAGACCACTCCGACAAAGACGACCAACTGCCCGCGGCCCTGGAGACCCTCTCGCTATGACGGCCGATGCCAGCCACAACACGGTGTTGCGCGACGAGGCGGTCGCTAACCTGATAACCGATCCGGCTGGCACCTACGTGGATGGCACCTTCGGTCGAGGCGGTCACAGCCGCGCCATACTTGCCAAACTCTCTGCGAAGGGCCGACTGATCGGTTTCGATCGTGATGCCGAGGCCTCCGACAGCGCCCGCCGGCTAGCCCATGAAGACACGCGCTTCTCCTTTATCAGGGCCTCCTTTTCCGGTTGGGGTCAGGCCATGGCCGAGCATGGCATCGACCAGCCGGTGGATGGCGTGATGTTCGATCTGGGTGTGTCTTCGCCGCAGCTCGACCAGGCCGAACGTGGCTTTTCCTTCCGCTTCGACGGCCCGCTAGATATGCGTATGGACCAGAGCCACGGGCCTTCGGCGGCCGATTGGCTGGCGGTCGCCGAGGAAGGGGAAATTCGTGACGTGCTGTTTCGCCTTGGCGAAGAACGCTTCGCCCGCCGGATCGCCGCCGGCATTGTCGCCAGGCGCGGACAGGCCCCGTTGACCCGCACGACGGATCTGGTCGATTGTGTCGTCGACGCCATTCCGAGGCGCGATCCCAACAAGCATCCGGCCACCCGCACGTTCCAGGCGATCCGGCTCTATATCAACAAGGAACTCGACGAGATCACCCAGGCCCTCGAGCAGGCGCTCAAATACCTCGCGCCGGGTGGCCGGATAGTGGTGATCAGTTTCCATTCGCTCGAGGATCGCATCGTCAAGCGGTTCATCCGCGATCACAGCACGGCCGGCAAGGATTTCTTCGGCAACCCGGTCGGCGAAGTGGCATTGAAGAAGCTCGGCAAGGCCATCCGCGCGGGCCGCGAGGAAACCGCCAACAACCCACGTGCACGCAGCGCAATCATGCGGGTCGCGGAGCGTGCCTCATGAGGGCGCTCAATCTCTTTTTGTTGGTGCTGGTCGTTTCAAGCGCACTCGCGGTGGTGATGCTGGTGGCAGAGGATCGACGACTGACTCAGCAGATCGCCGTAGCGCGGGACGGCATCGAACGTCTCGAAGGCACCTATGCCGAGCTGCAGCTCGAAGAGGGTACGTTGACCGCCCAAGGGCGGATCGAACGTATTGCGACCGAGGAACTTGGCATGCGTCCCCCGGCCGAGGAACAGATCACAGTGGTGTTCCGATGAACGCGGCCTGGGCCTTCATTACCCGTTGGGCCACCTGGCTGGGCGTGCGCTGGCGCGCGGGAGTGGTGCTGATGGTGTTTGCCTTCGCGGCAGTCATGCTGCTCGGCCGGGCGGTACAGCTGCAGGTCACCGAGCGTGATTTCTACGCCGAGCAGGGCGGCGATCGCCAACAGCGCGTACAGACCATTGCGGCCCACCGCGGCATGATCACCGATCGCCACGGCGAGCCGCTGGCCATCAGCGTCGCCATGCACGCGATCTGGATCGATCCAAAGGTGATCGGTGCCCACCCCGATGCGGTCACCCGGCTGGCGGAAATCCTCGACCAGCCGGCCGCCGAATTGCAGCGGCGGGTCCGCGAATACGGCTCGCGCCGTTTCCTTTACGTCGCCCGCCAGGTGCGCCCGAGTCTTGCCGAGACCGTGCGTGCGGCCAAGCTGCCGGGCGTGGGCCTCAAGCGCGAGTACAAGCGTTTCTACCCGACCGCTGATGTCACCGCCCCACTGCTGGGCTTTGCCAATATCGACGACGAGGGACTGGCCGGCATCGAATTGAGTTTCGACCAGTTACTTGCCGGCACACCCGGCAAGCGGCGCATCCTCAAGGACGGAGATGGCCGCGAGATTGTCGACTTGGGTGTGGTTCAGGCCGCGCGGCCGGGTCGGGATCTCGCGCTCTCAATCGATCGGCGGTTGCAGTACCTCGCGTATCGGGAGCTGTCGCGTGCGATCGAAGAGCACGAGGCACTGGCCGGTTCGGCCACTTTGATTAACGTGGCCACCGGTGAGGTGCTGGCCATGGCCAGTGCCCCATCTTTCAACCCTAACAACCGGGCCGCGATCGACCCGTCTCTTACCCGAAACCACGCGATTGTCGATCAATTCGAGCCGGGGTCTGCGGTTAAGCCCTTTACCATGGCAGTCGCGCTGGCAAGTGGACGCTGGCAGCCGTCCGATACCGTCGACACGGCACCGGGTTACCGTCGGGTTGGTGGATTTACCATCCACGACCACCGCAATTACGGCACGCTGGACATGACCGGTCTGCTGGAGAAATCGAGCAATATCGGCGCGAGCATGCTGGCCGAGGATGTCGGCGCCCAGGCTATCTGGAGCAGCTACCGGGGGCTGGGCTTCGGCCAGGTCACCGGCGTGGGTTTTCCGGGTGAGGCCTCCGGCTCGCTCAGCCTGTGGCGTGACTGGCGCGTGGCCGACACGGCGGCACACAGTTATGGTTATGGTCTGGCGGTCACGCCGTTACAACTGGCCTCGGCCTATGTGGCTCTAGGCAATGGCGGTCAGTTCGTGGCACCCAGCCTTCTGCGGCTGGACGATCCACCCGAAGCCCAACCCGTGTTCGAACCCGAAGTCGCCGACCGAGTGGTCGGCATGTTGCGTTCAGTGGTCTCGCCAACCGGCACGGCACCCAAGGCGGCCGTAACCGGCTTCCAGATCGCCGGCAAGACCGGCACCGTGCGACGCCTCGGCGAGGGCGGCTACTCCCGTACCGATTACAACACTGTCTTTGCCGGCCTGGCCCCGGCGAGCGATCCGCGACTGGCCTTGGTGGTCGTCCTGCATCAGCCAACTGCTGGCCAGGTCTACGCCGGCGATGTCGCCGCGCCCGTGTTCCAGCGGGTGATGAGCGGTGCGCTGCGGATGCTAAACATCCGTCCGGACAACTTGCCGGAGCTGCCCGCCGGGCAGATTGCCGGGGACCTGCCGTCCGTGGTGGTCGACGCCAATCAATCCCGGGAGGCTGGCTGACATGGCGCGCGTGGCATTCCCCGAAATTGGACTGCGAGAAGTGGCCCGCCTGCGGCATGCCGGCGCCCCGGATCTTCGAGTGCGCGCGGTCAGCGACGACAGCCGCGATCTCGATGCTGGCACGCTGTTCTATGCCCGCGAAACCCAATCGCACGATGCCGATCGGTTCGTCGCGGATGCACTGGCCCGTGGGGCGGCAGGGGTCATTGGTTACGGGCTTGCGCCGGCCGAGGGCATGGTGCTGGTCGACCGCCCGGAGGAGGTGATCGCCGAACTTATCATTCAGGCCAATGGTTGGACCCACGACGCGGTTGCGATTACCGCGGTCACCGGGACAAACGGCAAGACCACCGTCTGTCACCTGATCGCTGGGTTGATCGGCTTTGACGGCGAGCCCGTCGGGGTGATTGGTACTCTGGGTTGGGGGCTTTGGTCACCGCGAGCGGAGTACCAGGCCACGACCAACACCACGCCAGGACTGATCGAGAACTGGCGCCTGGTCGGCGAGTTGGTCCGTGAAGGGGCGCGCGAGATCGTCATGGAAGTCTCCTCTCATGCCCTGACTCAGGGGCGAGTGGACGGCCTGCCCATCCGAACCGGAATATTTACCAACCTCGGGCGGGATCACTTTGATTATCACGGTGACGTCGAGGCCTATCTCGGGGCCAAGGCCCGTCTCTTCACCTTGCCGAGCCTGCGCCAAGCTGTGCTCAATGCCGATCAGCCCGCGACGACGCGGATGCTTGACACACTTGCCGCTCGAGAGGACGCGCCACGGCAGTTGTGCTACTCCCTAGCCCCGGCAGCCGATTCGACCGACTGCCGCCCGTGCCTGACCGGCGTGCTCGATGCCCCGGAGTCGGGTCGCATGCGGTTGGCAGTCAGCGGATTCGGCGAACGCGGCGAAATCGAGGCCGCCTTGGCCGGTCGTTTTAATGCCGAAAACCTGCTCGCCGCGCTGGCCGCGCGCCTGGTGGTCGGGGAGACGCTCGATACCCTTGCTCAGAAGGTCGGACGGCTCAAGACTCCGCCGGGCCGGATGGAAACCTTTGCAGTCGGTAGCGGCATGACCGCCGTGGTCGACTATGCCCATACTGCCGATGCCTTGGAAAACGTGCTTTCCAGCCTTCGAGAAGGAATGCCTCATGGCGCCCGGCTGGGCGTGATCTTCGGCTGTGGTGGCGACCGTGACAAGGGCAAGCGCCCGCTGATGGGCGCTGTGGCTGAGCGGCTGGCTGACTGGGTGATCGTGACCAGTGACAACCCGCGCGGTGAATCGCCCGAGGCGATCGTCGACGCGATCGTGGCCGGCATGAAGTATCCCACGACGGCCGAGCGTCTCGTCGATCGGCACGAGGCGATTGCCACGGGTATACGCCGGCTCGCCGACGGGCGGCCGGGCGATTGCCTGCTGGTGGCCGGTAAGGGGCATGAAACCGGCCAGAAAATCGGCGATGAGCTGCGTCCGTTCGACGATCGTCTGGTGATTCGCGAACAGGCACGGGAGGTGGCGCCATGATCCGGGCCACTCTCGATCAGATCGCCCGCTGGGCCGAAGGACGTCTGGCCCCGAATGTCGACGGCGCTCTGCCGGTTGCCGGCGTGGGCACGGACACCCGCGCCGATCTGGGTGGCCGACTGTTCATCGCCTTGCAGGGCCCGACCTTCGATGCACATGACTTTATCACCCAAGCGGGCCAACGGGGTGCGGTCGCCGCAATGGTCGAACGCGAACAACCGGATTGCGATTTGCCGCAGGTGATTGTCGACGACACGCTCGCCGCGATGCGCCGGCTCGCCCGTGGCTGGCGCGAGGCCGTCGACCCGACCGTGATCGGCATCACCGGCAGCAGCGGCAAGACCACGGTCAAGGAATTGCTCGCGGCCATGCTGGAGCAGATCGGTCCTACCGCCTCGACCCGCGGCAACCTCAATAACGAGATCGGCGTGCCGTTGACCCTGCTCGACTGGGCGCCCGAGACGCAATACGCCGTGGTCGAGATGGGCGCCAACCACGTCGGCGAGATCGCCCGGCTGACCGAGCTGGCCACCCCGGACATCGTCGTGGTCACCATGGCCGGGCGCGCGCACGTCGGCGAGTTCGGATCGGTCGAGCGCATCATCGAGGCAAAGGGCGAGATTTATCGCCACCGCCCTGCCTCGGCCCGAGCATTGGTCAACCTCGACTCCAACGGCTCGGACCAATGGCTGAAGGCGGCCCCGCAGGCGGATACCTTCACCCTCGATCGCTCCCATGGCGACTGGGCGACTTGGTTGGGCGGGTACAACGAGGATCGCCACGATTTGTCCATCAGCGAACATGGCCGAGCCTTGTTCGATCGGCTTGACGTCCCCCTTCCCGGGGCGCACAACGCCGTCAACCTGCTGGCCGCCATCGGCCTGGCTCGGTTGGCCGGTGCGAGCGCTGAAACTATCGCCGCGGGCCTCGCCGGCTTCCGTCCGCCGGCGGGCCGGATGGCGTTGGTGTCGCTGTCCAACGGCTGGCGGCTGATCGACGACAGTTATAACGCCAACCCCGAATCTATGCGCGCGGCCGTCGGCTACCTGGCGGGTCAGCCGGGCGCTCGCTTTGCCGTGCTCGGCAGCATGGGCGAGTTGGGCGATGAGACCGAGACCCTTCACCGTCAGCTGGGTGAGTTCGCTGCCGGGCAGGAGCTAGACGGGATTGTCGCGGCCGGCCCCGGCGCTTCGGCGCTCGCCGCCGGTTTCAAGACTGCCGGAGGTGCGGCTGGCTTGCTCGATGTGGTCGAGGGTAGCGAGACGGCGACCATGGCGCTGCTCAAACGCCTTTCCGCGCGGGACGGACAGGCCGTGACGGTCCTGCTCAAGGGGTCGCGTTTTATGCATATTGAACGGGTCGGAAAGGCCCTTGAACGGAAGTTCGGCATCGCGCCGGGGACCGGCAATATCACCACAGGGAGAGGGCGAGATGCTGCTCTGGCTGACTGAATGGCTGACCCAGTACGCCAGCTTCTTTGGCGTATTCGAATACCTGACCTTCCGCGCCATGCTCGGCGTGGCCACGGCGTTGTTGATCTCGCTGGCGGTCGGCCCGTTCGTCATCCGGTGGTTGCAGAGCGTCAAGGCGGGGCAGCCGATCCGAGAACTTGGCCCGCAGACCCATTTGGCCAAGGCCGGTACACCGACCATGGGCGGGGCGTTGATACTGATCTCCATCGCCGTCTCGATGCTGCTCTGGGGGAGCCTCGGCAACGTCTATGTCTGGGTCGCGTTGCTGACCACCATGGGCTTCGGTCTGATCGGCGGTTGGGACGACTACCTCAAGCTCTCGCGGCGCAATAGCGACGGTTTGGCCGCACGCTGGAAATACCTGGGGCAGTCGGTCATCGCGCTGGTCGCGGCCGTCTTCCTGTTCTCGATCGCCGAGACGTCGGCCGAGACCAGCCTGCTGATTCCACTGGTCAAGGATGCGCTGATCCCGCTGGGCTTCGGGTTCGTGATTCTGACCTATTTCGTGGTTGTCGGCAGTTCGAACGCCGTCAACCTCACCGACGGGCTCGACGGGCTGGCGATCATGCCCACCGTGCTGGTCGCCGGCGGACTGGGCGCGTTCGCCTACGTCACCGGCCACTACGAGTTCGCCAATTACCTAGGCTTGCCGTTCATCGCCGGGGTGGGCGAACTGGTGGTCTTCTGTGCCGCGATTGTCGGGGCGGGACTCGGTTTTCTCTGGTTCAACAGCTACCCCGCCCAGGTGTTCATGGGCGACGTGGGAGCGCTGGCCTTGGGCGCGGCACTGGGCATCGTCGCGGTAATGGTCCGTCAGGAGATCGTGCTGTTCATCATGGGCGGCATTTTCGTGCTCGAGACCGTCTCGGTGATGCTCCAGGTCGCGTCGTTCAAGCTGACCGGCAAGCGCATCTTCCGCATGGCGCCGATCCATCACCACTTCGAGCTGAAGGGTTGGCCCGAGCCGAAGGTGATCGTGCGCTTCTGGATTATCACGGTGATCCTGGTGCTGATTGGTTTGGCAACGATGAAGGTGCGCTGATGAAATTGATTGTCGGCATGGGGAATACCGGATTTTCCGCGGGGCGTTTCTTCGCTCGTCGCGGCGAGTCGTTCGTTGCCGCCGACACCCGCGGGATGAATGCGCCGCGCGCCGCCTGGATCGAAGCTTTCGGTGCCGGCACCATCATTGATGGAGAGATAGGCGCGGCCATGCTCGACTCGGCTAATCTTGGCGCCCTCGACGGCATCGTGCTGAGCCCGGGGTTGAACCCCGCGCTCGAACCGCTGGCCGGGCTTCTGGACGAGGCGCGCCGCCGCGATATCCCGGTGGAGAGTGACATTGCGGTCGCCCTGCGCAACGCTCCGGTACCCTATGTGCTGGTCACCGGTTCCAACGGCAAGAGCACGGTCACGGCACTGACCGCCGAACTGCTCACCGCAACAGGGTATCGGGTGGCCATTGGTGGCAACTATGGCACTCCGGCCCTGGATCTGCTGGCCGAGCCGGGTGACATTCTCGTGCTTGAGGTGTCGAGCTTCCAACTGGAGGCCTGCGACCCAGGGGCGATCCGCGCACGGGCCGCGACCGTACTCAACATCAGTGCCGATCACCTCGACCGGCACGGTTCGATCGAGGCCTATGCGGCACTCAAGCAGAAGATCCTCGTCCACGCCGAAACGATCGTGATCAATCTCGACGATGCGCGCGTCGCGGCGATGGCGCCCGGGTGTCATGGTCGGATCGTTACGTTTTCTGCCGGCTTGAACGACAATTCGCTTGCCGGCTGGCATCGCTATTACCTGGATGCCGACGGCGAATCCCTCTGTCGTGACGACCAGGTGTTGTTCGCCAGCGCGGATCTCACCCTGCCGGGCGCTCACAACCGCATGAATGCTCTGGCTGCCTTGGCGTTGGTAGAGGCCGTAGCCGGCCGAGCGGCACTCGATGGGATGGCCCTGCGAGCCGCGATGACTGCCTTCAGCGGTCTGCCGCATCGCATGCAGGTGGTCTGCCGCTGGCCGGTCCGGGGTGGCGAGGTGCGCTTCATCAACGACTCCAAGGCCACCAATGTCGGTGCCGCCGTGGCCGCGATCGACGGGCTCGCCGCTAGCGGGACGGCAGGGCAGGTGGTAATCGTCGGTGGGCAGGCCAAGGGGCAGTCCTTCGACGAGCTGGCCGCGGCCCTCAAGACCCACGCCCTAGGCGTGGCATTGATCGGCGCGGATGCCGACCGGATCGAATCGGTAATCGCCCTGGTAGCCGGGGACACGTTGCCCATCGCACGCTGCGAGTCGCTTGAGGCTGCCGTTGCTTGGGCCGCCGAACAGGCATCTGCCCGGGTATCGTCTGGCCGGCAGGTTGTAGTGTTGCTGTCGCCTGCCTGTGCGAGTTTCGACCAGTTCCGCGGCTATACCGATCGGGGCGAGCATTTTGCCCGGGCGGCAGAAGCGATCTGTGATCCAATCGATGTGCCGCCGCCGGTTTGTGCGGAGGTGGCCTCATGAGCCTGTGGCAACTCAACACCCGTGGTTGGCAATCGCTGGGACGACTAGGCAGTCAGGGTCTGCAATGGCTCGCCGATCGCAATGTGGTGGACGGGGCGAAAGATGCCACCAACGGTATTTCCCTGGACCGCTCGTTCCTCATCGCGCTGGTGGCGCTGCTATCGATCGGTCTGGTTATGGTGGCATCTGCCACCCTCGGCATGGGCGATTCCACGGCCGCCGGCCGTGGCCTGCTGATTCGTCAGTCGGGCGCGGTGGTCGTCGGCTTGATCGCGATGGCGGTGCTGCTGATGGTGCCGCTGCGCCACTTCGTGGCCCTGCGCAACGTGATCCTGATCGCCTCGATCCTGTCGTTGGCGGTGTTGTTCATCCCGGGAGTGGCACATACCGTCAACGGCGCGACGCGCTGGATCGATCTGGGCTTCGTGCGGGTGCAGGTAAGCGAGTTCGCCCGGCTGGGCATGATCGTCTGGATGGCGGCCTATCTCGGTGTGCACCTGCAGAAGGTGCAGACGCGCATCCGGGGCATGGCCGCCCCGGTAGCCGTGATCATGCTTGCATCGACGCTCCTGCTGCTGCAGCCGGACTACGGCAACACCCTTGTGCTTGGCGCGACGCTTTTTGCGATGGCGTGGCTGATGCGCGCCCAGCTGCAAACCATGCTGATGCTGATGGTCGCCGGCGGCGCATTAGCTGTCGTCGGCGTTTTCTCGGCCCAGTACCGGGTCGATCGCTTGCTGTCGTTTTCAAATCCGTTTGCCGATCCGTTCGGCGACGGCTACCAGTTGGTCAATGCACTGATCGCCATCGGTACCGGCGGCCTGTTCGGCCGCGGTCTGGGTGAGGGTGTGCAGAAGCTCGCCTACCTGCCGGAGGCCCACACCGATTTTATCTTCGCCGTCTACGCAGAGGAGTTCGGCCTGTTCGGTGTCATCGCCTTGCTGGGACTCTACGGGGTGCTGGTCTGGCGTGGCTTCTTGATTGCTCGCATGGCATGGGCGGTGAAGCACTACACCGGCGCGGCGCTGGCCTGGGGTATCAGCACCTGGATCGGCATGCAGACGCTGATCAACATGGGCGTGAACATGGGGCTTCTGCCGACCAAGGGGCTCACCCTGCCACTGATCAGCTATGGAGGCTCGGCGATGGTCGCGACCTTGCTCGCCATGGGGCTGATTTTGCGGGTGCACCACGAGGCCAGTAGAGCGATGGCCGACGCCGGTATCGAGGACGTGCGGGAGGTGACTCGATGAAGCGCGCGGTGATCTACGTCATGGCCGGTGGGACCGGCGGACACGTGGTGCCGGCTCTGGCCGTGGCCGCGGAGCTTTCCGAGCGCGGCTACGCCATCCGCTGGATGGGCACAGAGCGCGGAATCGAATCGCGCCTGGTCCCGGATGCGGGCTACATGATCGACTATCTCGACATAGGTGGCCTGCGCGGAAAAGGTCTCGCCACTCGTCTGGCTGCTCCCTTCCGGCTGCTGCACGCGGTCTGGCAGGCTGGCCAGCTATTGCGCCGCCACCAACCCGCGCTGGTGATCGGCATGGGTGGCTTCGCCGCCGGGCCCGGTGGTCTTGCGGCCTGGCTGTTGCGCCGGCCGTTGGTGATCCACGAACAGAATGCGATTGCCGGGCTGACCAATCGGGTGCTCTCCCGGTTGGCTATCGTGACGCTGGCGGCCTACCCGGAGGCCTTCGGCAGGGCACTGGACCCAAGTCACGTGGTGGGTAATCCCGTGCGCGCCGAGATCGCGGCCCTCCCGGAGCCGTCAAGCCGGTTCGAGGCTCGTGAAGGGGCGGTGCGCGTGTTGGTGCTCGGCGGTAGCCTCGGTGCCCGGGCACTTAACGAAGCCGTGCCCCAGGCCCTAGCGCGTATAAGCCAGAAAATCGATTTGTTCGTACGTCACCAGGCGGGTCCACGCCACCTGGAGAAGGCGGTCGACCATTACGAGGTTGCCGATTGGGGGGGAGGAAGTCGCCACGAGGTGTCGGGCTACATCGACGACATGGCCGAGGCCTTCGACTGGGCAGACTTCGTGATCGCCCGGGCAGGCGCCATGACCGTAGCCGAAATCGCCTCGGCGGGCATCGGCGCGCTGTTCGTGCCGTTTCCGCACGCCGTCGACGATCACCAGCGATTCAACGCTGCCTGGCTGGTGGATCAAGGTGCCGCTCGGCTCCTGAACCAGCGCGAGGCCGACATCGACACCCTGGCTCGCCTGCTTGGGCCGCTGTTGGCGGACCGGGCTGTCTTGCTCGACATGGCGGCACGCGCCCGCGAGGCGACCGTCCCAGACAGCACCGCCCGGATCGCGGCCATCTGCGAAGACGTGATCGCCGGGAAAACCCAAAACAAGCGACCCGGGGAGGGGCGGTAATGGATGCAGTGACAGCCGATTTCGCTCCGGTTGCTCAGGTGCGCATGCGCAAGGTCCGCCACCTGCATTTCGTCGGTATCGGCGGGGCGGGTATGAGCGGTATCGCTGAGGTGCTGCACACGCTGGGCTTCGTTGTGTCTGGCTCGGACATGAACGAGTCCCCGGCCGTCAGGCATCTGCGCGAACTGGGCATCGATGTGTTCACCAACCACGCCGCTGCGAACCTTGCTGGCGCGGACGTGCTGGTGGTATCGACCGCTATCGCCGGGGACAACCCGGAACTGATGGCTGCGCACGAACGACGCATCCCGGTGGTGCGTCGCGCCGAGATGCTTGCCGAGATCATGCGTTTTCGCATTGGGTTGGCCGTCGCCGGCACTCACGGCAAGACCACCACTACCTCGCTGCTGGCGGCGATCATGGCCGAGGCAGGCCTGGACCCGACCTACGTGATCGGTGGCAAGCTGCTGTCCAGCGCGTCGAACGCGCGCCTGGGCCGGGGCGAATACCTGCTCGCCGAGGCCGACGAGTCGGATGCATCGTTTCTGCACCTGCAGCCGCATGTCGCGGTGGTCACGAATATCGACGCCGACCACCTCGAGACATACGACAACGACTTCTCGCGCCTGCTTGATCACTTCGTCGAGTTTCTGCACAACCTGCCGTTCTACGGGCTGGCGGTGCTCTGTGCGGACGACGATCACACCATGAGCATCGCCGACCGGGTGGGCCGGCAGGTACTGACCTACGGTGTCGATGAGCAGGCCGATGTGCGCGCCACAGCCATCCACAGCGACGGCTTCGAGTCGAGATTCGACGTCAGCTTACCTGGCGGCGAGTCGTGGACTTGCCGGCTGGCGATGCCGGGACGGCACAACATCCTCAATGCGCTGGCGGCGGTCACGGTCGCCCACGACCTCGGTATCAACGGCGAGGCAATCGTTCGGGCACTGGCCGGGTTCAAGGGTGTGGGGCGTCGTCTCGAGCGCCGCGGTTCGCTCGCCTTCACCCAGGGACGCCGGATGTTGCTCGACGACTACGGGCATCACCCGCGCGAGGTTGCCGCCACCCTGGCGGCGGTGCGCGATGCCTGGCCGGAAGAGCCGCTGCTGCTGATCTTCCAGCCGCATCGCTACACCCGCACCCGCGACCTGTTCGAGGACTTCGTTGAAGTGCTCTCGCAGGTCGACCAACTGATCCTGATGGAAGTCTACGCCGCCGGCCAGCAGCCGATCGCTGGTGCCGACGGACGCAGCCTGGCGCGGGCTATCCGCGCTCGCGGCCGGGTAGACCCAGTCTTTGTCGCCGAGCCGGACCAGGTGGTCGAGGTGATCGATGACATGGTCCGCGAAGACGGCATTGTCCTGACGCTGGGCGCTGGCAACGTCGGCAGCTTGCCGGGGTTCCTGCTCGAGCACTGGGAGGATCGGGCATGAACGGGCAGGCACAAAAACATGCCCTAGGGCGCGTGATGGTGCTGATGGGCGGCTGGTCGGCGGAGCGGGAGGTCTCACTTGCCAGCGGTCGTGCCGTCCACGAGGCATTGTTCTCCCATGGGGTGGATGCGATCGGCGTCGATCTTGATCGCGTGGCTGCCCAGGAACTGGGACACCGTCTGGCCGCCGAGCAGGTCGACCGGGTCTTTATCGCCTTGCACGGTCGTGGCGGCGAGGACGGTCAAGTCCAGGCATTGTTGGAACTGGCCGATGTGCCCTACACCGGCAGCGGCATTGCCGCCTCGGCCATTGGTATGGACAAGGTGATGTGCAAGCGCATTTGGCAGGGCGCGGGACTGGACACGCCCGCCTTTGCCGTGGTCGACAGCCTGTCCGCTGCCCGCGAGGCCGCCGATGCGCTGGGTTGGCCAGTCATTATCAAGCCGACAGCGGACGGTTCGAGTGTCGGCGTGAGCAAGGTTGATGAGCCGGCGGGCGTCGAACCGGCGTTCCGTGGGGCTGCCGCCCACGGCGAGGTGATGGTCGAGCAGTTCATCGCCGGTGGCGAGTATACCGTCGCGATCCTCGGCGGGCAGAGTCTGCCGGCGATCCGGATCGAGGCGAGCGCCGACCATGCCTTTTACGACTACCAAGCCAAGTACGAGGCGGAGGATACCGGCTACCGGATTCCCTGCGGCCTTTCGGTCGAGGAAGAGGTCCGGCTGGCCGAGGTGGCCCGGACGGCCTTCGGCCTAATCGGTGCCCGCGGCTGGGGGCGGGTGGATTTCATTCGCGATGACGCGGGCCGGCACTGGTTGATCGAGGTGAACACGGTTCCTGGAATGACCAGCCATTCGCTGGTGCCCATGGCCGCGCGCGCTGTCGGTATGGACTTTCCCAGGCTGTGCGTCGCGATCCTCGAGCAAACTCTGGTCCACCTGGATGAACCGAGTCGCTCGGGCGAGGTGTCTACGGGAGGTGAGTCGGCTGATGGAGCGCTTTGATGACAACACGACGTGCCTCCCGGGTACGGCCACGCGGGCCGAGTTGGTTCGAGCGTTGGGCGGCATTTGTGACCGGCCTGCGGGTGGTGTGGCGCTGGGCCTGGCGAGTCGGACTGTGGCTTGCCTTCTTCACCGCGGTGGTGCTTGTCTCTCAGCGGGTCTGGCTCAAGCTTCAGTCGCCGGTAGCGGTCCTGGAAATCGACGGGGCCAATCGTTTCGTCACCGAGGAACGGGTGCGTCAGGAACTCTGGCCGGCGCTGGGGCAGGGCATCTGGACAGTGGATATTACGGCGTTGCGCAAGAGACTGATGGAGGATGCCTGGCTCACCGAGGTTCGCATCACCCGGAAGTGGCCGGATCGACTGCTGGTGGATCTGCAGACCCACCAGCCGATCGCCACCTGGAACGGGGAGCGATTACTGAGTGCCGCCGGTGTGGTCTTCGAGCCGCAGCGCCGTCCGGTCGATCTGCGCTTGCCGCAGCTTGCCGGTCCGGCCGGCAGCCAGTGGACCGTCTGGGAGCGTTACACGAGCCTTACGCCTGTGCTGGCCGGTGTGGGGATGGAACTCACCGGCGTGGCCATGAGCCCGCGCGGGTCGTTGAGTCTGTCACTCGCCTCTGGGGCGGTGATCCAGACCGGGCAGGAATCGCTGGAGGCGCGCTTGCAGCGACTGCTCGACGTTTACCCGGACACGTTAGCGGGAAAGATGGACCAGGTCGAGCGGATCGACCTGCGCTACAGCAACGGCTTTGCCGTGGCGTGGCGGGACGCGAACGACCAATCGAACAACAAGACAACACAAGACTGAGAACAGGGATGTTCGGGAGCCAGAAGCGAACGGAAACCATGGCAATCAAGGGCAGAAACAGAGCATGAGCGCGTTGAGAAAAGGAGAGCGGGAGTTCGTTGTCGGACTCGACATCGGCACTAGCAAGGTGGCGGCCCTCGTTGGCGAATGCGACGGCGACGGGCGGTTGAGCCTGATTGGCTACGGATCGCACCCAACCAACAAGGGGTTGCGGCGTGGCTCAGTGGTCGATATCGAGTCCACCTCGATGGCGATTCGCCGAGCGATCGACGGGGCGAGCGCCCTGTCGGACTGTGAGATCGGGTCGGCTTGGGTCGGGGTGGCTGGCGATCATGTCCGCAGCCTGGACTCGCAGGGGATGACCGGCACCGGGGGGCGCGAGATCACCGACGGCGATGTCAGTCAGGTGATTCAGTCGGCCCGGGCGGTGAAGATCCCCGATGGCCAGCAGATCCTGCATTGCGAGCCGCAGGAGTTCCGCATCGACGGGCAGGACGGCATCCGCAAACCGCAGGGCATGAGCGGCCATCGGCTGGAGGCGAACGTGCATATCGTCACCTCGGCGGCGAACAACGTGCAGAACGTGATCAAGTGCGTCGAGCGCTGTGACGTGCATGTCGAGGGCACCATCCTCGAGCCGATTGCTGCCGCCCGCGCAGTACTCAACGACGACGAGCGCGAACTTGGTGTGGTGCTGATCGATATCGGGGGTGGCACCACTGACATCGCCATTTACACCGGTGGGGCGCTGCGTTACGCAGCCGTGCTGCCGATTGCCGGTGAGCAGATCACCAACGACCTGTCCTACGGCCTGACCACGCCGCCTGCCGAGGCCGAAAAGATCAAGATCAACCACGCCAACCTCGGCGCGATGGACGAGCGCGAGGCCTCGCGCGCCATCGAGGTGCCCGGGGTTTCGGGTCGCCCGCCGCGGCGCATTCCGCAGGAGACGATGATGCGTATCGTCCGCCCTCGGGTCGAAGAGCTCCTTTCCTACGTGCAGGAAGAAATCCGCCAGTCGGGTTGCCAGAACTTGGTGAACGCCGGCGTGGTGCTGACCGGCGGCACGGCGCAGATGCCGGGTTTCGTCGAGCTGGCCGAAGACTTTCTGCAGATGCCGGCCCGACTGGGTACGCCCCAGGGCGTGGTCGGCAATCTGGACGCCTTGGGGGACCCGGCGAATGCCGCTGGGATCGGTTTGATGCTGCACGGGCTGCAACAAGCCCGCGAACAAACGGCCCATGGACCGGCAGCGGCCCATGGAAATGTTCTGGAACGCCTGAAGGGCTGGTTCCGTGATCACCTCTGATTAACACCACTTATCTGAATGCCACGCGAGAGAAGGAGACGAAACCATGAGCAACTGGACAATGGCTGAAATGCAGACCGAAAGCGCAAAGATCAAGGTCATCGGCGTTGGTGGGGGTGGCGGCAATGCCGTTGCCCACATGGTCATGCAACACATCGAGGGCATCGAGTACATCAGTGCCAATACCGATGCCCAGGCGCTGGTAAAGAGCAACGCACCGTCGCAACTGCAGATCGGCGCGAACATCACCAAGGGGCTCGGCGCAGGCGCCGACCCGGAACTAGGTCGCCAGGCCGCCCTTGAGGATCGCGAGCAGATCCAGGAGGCAATCAGCGATGCCAACATGCTGTTCATCACCACCGGCATGGGCGGCGGCACCGGCACCGGGGCGGCCCCGGTAATCGCCCAGATCGCTCGTGACATGAACATCCTCACCGTGGCGGTGGTCACTCGGCCGTTCTCCTTCGAGGGTAAGAAGCGCACTAGTGTGGCCATGGAAGGCATTCAAGAGCTTGAGGATAATGTCGACTCGCTGATCGTCATCCCGAACGACCAGCTCACTGCGGTCATGGGCAAGCAGGCGGCCCTGCGTGACGCCTTTGCCGCGGCCAACGAGGTGCTTTTCACCGCGGTAGCCGGCATATCCGAGCTGATCACCCGCCCGGGCGAGATCAACCTCGACTTTGCCGACGTGCGTGCGATCATGACCGAGAAGGGCACAGCGATGATGGGCACCGGAATCGGTACCGGCGACAACCGCGCCGCCGAGGCCGCCGAGGCCGCGATTCACAGCCCGCTGCTCGACGACATCAACCTCACTGGTGCGGAGGGCATTCTGGTCAACGTCACCTCCAACGGCGATCTCTCGATCGGCGAGTTCATGGAGATCGGCGAGATGGTCCAGGAACTGGCCGGCGACGAAGCCGTGGTCAAGGTGGGCACTGCGGTCGACGACGAGCTCGACGGTCAGCTGCGTGTGACGTTGGTGGCCACGGGCCTCTCGCGGATCAAGACCGTCAACGCCGAGTCGAGCAAGCCGCGCGTGGTGATCGATAACGCCCGCCGCGAGGAGTTGACCGAGTCGAGCGAGCCGTCCCGCGCCGAGGTGCAACAGGCCTACGTGGGCACCGCCCATCGGGGCAATACCGCGATCAACCTCGACACCATCGACATCCCGTCGTTCCTGCGCCACCAGGCGGACTGAATGACGGCCCCGGCCGGAAGAGGGTCGGGTTGAAAACTCGCGAGGCAAAAGAAAGGCTCCGGTGCTGGTGTACCGGGGCCTTTTTCCTGTTCGGTGTCTGCCTCGATCAGCCGTGAGGCAGCAATTGCACCACGCGCATGGCTTGGCGATCGTCGATCCAACTGCGTCGCTGTGGGTCGCCCAGGCTCATGAAAAACAACAGGCCGAGTGTCGTGAGACTCAGCAGGCCGAAGCCAAATCGTGCCAGCATCGGCCCCAGGCAGGCGCCACTTCGCTCGCGGATCAGTAGTAGGCGCCAGACCTTCATGCCGGGCGTCTGGCCGAATCGACACCAGAAGAACACGAAGTAGGCCGCCATCCAGGCGACCAGGTAGAGGCGGAACATCCACTGGATCGGCCCTTCGGGCGGAATGGGTTCGCCGCCGGTGAACAGCAGCGCGATGAACGTGGCCAGGATCACCACGGCGATGACGAACAGTGTGTCGTAGAACAGAGCGGCGGCGCGTCGCCATAGCGGGGCGGTACGGGCGGGACGCCCGGGTGGCCTGGAAGTGTCGTGTTCGTTTGAGTCGGTCATTTGTTGGCCTTGTTGGTCTCGGGCAGGGCAATGTTTTGCAGGATCGACTCGATGGTCTTCAGGCGCTCGTCAAGTGTCGGCATGTCCCGGGTAAAGCGCAAGGTGTCGGCCGACAGTCGATAGGTCTCTGGTGCGGCCTGCACGGCGGCGACCAGCTTGGCCGGGTCGATGCGGGCGTTCTCACCGAAGATTAGGCGCCCACCACGGGCCGTGAGTTCGAGTTTGGCAATGCCGATCCGCCGGGCACGGATGCGCAGTCGGTGGGTCTCAATCAGGGCGACCACCGGCTCGGGCAGTAGGCCGAAGCGGTCGATCAGCTCCACCTTGAGCTCGTCGAGGGCCTCGTCGTCCGTCGCCGTCGAGAGTCTCTTGTACAGCGTCAGTCGGGTATGCACATCGGCGACGTAGTCCTCCGGGATCAGAGCGGGTTCGCCCAGATCGACCTCGGTGCTCGCGTTCTGCATCGGGGAGTCCAGTGCCGGCTCGCGCCCGTGGCGGATGGCAGCCACCGCCCGATCGAGCAGTTGCATGTAGTAGCGGTAGCCGACCTCGTGCATCTGCCCAGACTGCCCCGAGCCCAGCAGTTCGCCGGCACCACGAATCTCGAGATCGTGGGTGGAGAGGGTGAAGCCCACGCCCAGATCCTCCAGCGCGGCGATGGCCTCCAGTCGCTTCTGTGCATCCGGGGTGAGTTGGCCTGGCTCCGGGGTAATTAGGTAGGCGTACGCTCTGTGATGCGAACGGCCCACCCGGCCACGCAGCTGGTGGAGTTGGGCCAGGCCGAACTTGTCGGCGCGATGGATCAAGATGGTATTCGCCGTGGGGATGTCGATACCCGACTCGATGATGGTGGTCGAGACCAGCACGTTGAAGCGCTGGTGGTAGAAGTCCGACATAACCTGCTCGAGCCCGCGCTCGCCCATCTGCCCGTGAGCGACGCCGATCCGCGCCTCCGGAACGATTTCTTCGACTAGGCGGGCCATGCGATCGATGCTCTTGACCTCGTTGTGCAGGAAGTACACCTGGCCACCGCGCTTCAATTCACGCTGGATCGCCTCGCGGATCTGCACCTCGTCCCAGCGCAGGATCACGGTCTTGACGGCCAGTCGCTCGCGCGGTGGGGTGGCGATGATCGACAGGTCCCGGATGCCCGACAGCGCCATGTTGAGCGTGCGCGGGATGGGCGTGGCGGTCAGGGTCAAGAGGTCGACCTCGGCGCGCAGGGCCTTGAGCCGCTCCTTGTCACGCACGCCGAAGCGCTGCTCTTCGTCGATGATCACCAACCCGAGATTGGAAAACTCGGGGGAATCGCGTAGCAGCTTGTGCGTACCGATGACGATGTCGATCTTGCCGGCCTTGATCCGCTCGCGCAGCTCCGCGGTCTTCTTGCCGCCCGACAGGCGCGATAGGCTCTCGATGGTCATCGGCCAGTTGGCGAAGCGGTCACGGAAGTTGCGCAGGTGTTGCTCGGCCAGGAGCGTGGTGGGCACCAGTACGGCCACTTGGGCATGGTTCTCGACCGCGACGAAGGCCGCACGCATTGCCACCTCGGTCTTGCCGAAGCCGACATCGCCGCAAACGACGCGGTCCATCGGTTGGCCGGTCGCCATGTCGGCCAGCACCTGTTCGATGGCTAGCCTCTGGTCGTCGGTCGGTTCGAAGGCGAATTCCTCGGCGAACTGATGGTAGTCGGCCTCGTCGACCTTGAGCGAGGTGCCTTTGCGCGCGGCCCGGCGGGCGTGGACGTCCAACAGTTCGGCGGCGACGTCGTGCACCTGCTGGGCGGCGCGCTTCTTTGCCTTCTCCCATTGCCCGGAACCCAGCCGGTGCAGCGGGGCGGTGTCCTCGGCCCCGCCGGTGTAGCGCGAGATCCGCTCGAGACTCGAGACCGGCACGTAAAGCTTGTCGTCGTCGGCGTAAGTCAGCAGCAGGTATTCCTGCTGCTGGTCGTTCATCTCCAGTGTGACCAGCCCCTGGAAGCGGCCGACCCCATGATCCTCGTGGACCACCGGTGCGCCGATGGCGAGATCGTCGAGGTTCTGGATGATTGCATCCGCATCCCGACCACGACGCGACGTGGCCCGTCGCTGCGCCACCCGCTCGGCGAACAGGTTGGTCTCGCTGATCACCGCCACCGGGCGGCCGGCAGTCGGGAGGATGGCACCGTGCTCGAGTTCGGCCACCGCAATGGTGACCGGCGCCTTGTCGGCCTCGTCCCAGCCCTTGATGGCCAGCGGTTTGAGGTCAGCGGCGTTGGTCTGCTCGACCAGTGCCTGTCGACGGCCGCTGCTTTCGGCGACTAGCAGGGTGTGCCCGTCGAACCCATGCACGAACTCGGCCAGTCGTTCGATCACCGCCGGCTGGGCGGCGCTGCCAGCCGTCAGGTCAGGAAGGGGTCGGTCGCCGATGTCGGCGGCCTGTGGGAAACGTTCGTCCGAGCCGGCTACTAGTTGCCAGCGCGGCAGGCCCTTGAGGCGTTCACCGAACTCGTCCGGTGTCTGGTAAAGCGCCTCGGGGGCGAGGATGGGGTGGTCGATGTCACCGGCACGCTGGGTAAAGCGTTCGCTGGTCTCGCGAACGAAGCCCTCGATCGCCTGCTCGACACCGTCGAACAACAGCAGCCGCGCCGAGTCCGGCAGGAAGTCGAACAGCGTCGCGGTCGAATCGAAGAACAGCGGCAGGTAGCTCTCGATGCCGGCCGGTACAAGCCCCTCGGAGACCTGCTTGTAGATGGGTGCGCTGGTCGGATCGCCGGGGAAGGTGTTGCGCCAGTTCTGACGGAAGGTGGCGATGCCCTTATCGGTCAGAGGGTATTCACGGGCCGGCAGCAGCGTGATGGCCTCGACCGTCTCGGTGGAGCGCTGCGATTCCGGATCGAAATGTCGCAGGGTCTCGATCTCGTCGTCGAAAAGGTCGATGCGCACCGGCTCGTTGGCGCCCATCGGGAAGACATCGATCAGCCCGCCGCGCAGGGCATATTCGCCGTGCTGTTCGACGGTGGATACCAGGCTGTAGCCGGCTTCCTCGAGTTGATGGCGGTACGTTTCCCGATCAAGGCGCTGCCCGACATCTAGAACCATGCCCTGGCCCGTGATGAAAGCCGCGGGCGGCAGACGCTGGAGCAGGGTGGGCGCGGCGATCAGGGTCAGGCCGCGTGATTCTCCGGGAAGTTGCCACAGGCGCGAGAGTCGATCGGAGATCAGGTCTTGGTGCGGCGAGAAGCGATCGTAGGGCAGGACTTCCCAGTCGGGGAAGATACTGGCTTCGATCCCCAGGAATGCCAGGGCGGCGCGGGTGTCATTGACTGCCCTGCTGTCGGGCAGCACGGCGAGTACCGGTCGGTCCGAAGCGACGGTTGCCAGACGCGTGGCCAGCGCACGGCCGAGTTCGGTGTGCACGCGCAGGTAGATCGGATCGCGGTGATCGGCGGGCTGGGCGATGGACTGCTTG
>JAWLFB010000031.1:0-23679 GCA_041685825.1 Guyparkeria sp.
ACGCGCGCTCGGAGTACGAACGGTTCAAAAGCCTGTTCGAAAAGGACGCAATCCCGAAGCGCCAGTTCGAGCAGGTTCGCCTTGGCCTTGAAGCCGCCACTGGCGACTTGGCTGCCGCTGAGGCGGCAGTGGCTCAGGCCCGCTCAGAGACCGACTACTCTCGAATCGAAGCCCCCTATGACGGGGTGGTGACCGAGCGTCACGTCGAGCCCGGCCAACTGGCCAACCCGGGCCAGCCATTACTGATGCTTCAGGGCTCGCAGGCTCGCGAAATCCGTGTTGAAGTCGACGACTCTGCCTTCGCCGCCCTGCCAACCGGCACCAGCACGCAGGTGAACTACCGGGACGCCGAAGCCGTCGACCGTGACTTCACTGCCGAGGTGATCACCGCCATATCGGCCGCAGATCCCGTCAGCCGAACTCATACCGTCAAGTTGGCCGTGCCGGAGTCGGTCGAGATCAATCCGGGCCAGTTCGTCAGCGTACGCGTGACGCTCGACACGCGCGGGTCCATCGTGGTGCCGAACGACGCCATACATCAACGCGCTGGTATCGAGGGCGTCTTCGTTCTGGATGACCAGAATCGCGCGCGCTTTCGAGTCGTACGGTTTGGGCGGGAGTCCGACGGTGAAAGCCCCGTCCTATCGGGAATCGTGGTGGGTGACCGCGTAATCACGAACACCGACGGCCGCCTGGCCAACGGCGTTACCGTGCGGGGCGGACAGGGATCATGAGTCAGGACAAGCAGCACAGCGGGAAGGAGCCGCGTCTGAACATTGCCGGCCGCCTGGCCGAGACGTTCCTCTACTCCAAGATCACCGCACTGATCATGATCGGCCTGACGCTGTTCGGTCTACTGGCGATCGTGATCACGCCACGCCTGTACAATCCGGAGATCGTCGTGCCCGGCGCGCAGATAATGGTGCAGCGCCCGGGCCATGATGCCTCCCAGATCGAGGACCAGGTCGTCAAGCCACTCGAGGGATTGATGGCGAACCTCAAGGGTGTCGACCACACCTTCGGTGCGGCCATGGACGACATGGGCATCGTGACAGTGCAGTTCGAGGTAGGCAGTGACGAGGAACGCAGTCTCGTGCTGCTATACAACGAGATCACGCGCAACATGGACCGGCTCCCGCCGGGCACCGAGTTACCCCTGGTCAAAAGCATCGGTATCACTGACGTTCCGATCATGACCGTGACGCTCAGTTCCTCGGCACTCGACGGCATGCAGTTGCGCGAGACGGGCAATCGGCTACTCGAGCAGCTCAAGAACGTCCCCGACGTCGGCATCAGCGAGGTCATCGGTGGACAGCAACGTATTTTGTCGGTGGAGGTCGACCCGTACCGTCTGGATGCCACCGGCATACCGATGAGTCGGCTGAGTGAACTGCTCGAAGGCAGCAATGTCGTTCTGCCCGGCGGCGAGCTCAGTCAAGACAACCAGCGGATCCGTCTTCGAACTGACGCGGCCTTCACGGGTCCGGACGATCTGGAAAACCTGGTCATCGGGCAGAGCAACCAACGGCCAATCTATCTCGGCGAAGTCGCTGACATCGAGTACGGTCCGGCCGACGACGGCCTGATCACCACCCATACCTTCGGCCCCGGAAACGCCGCCGGCAAGCCGGCCGGTGATGCGCAAGCCGCGGTCACCATCACCATCGGCAAACGTCTTGGCACCAACGCAGTGACGGTCGCCGACGCGGTCAAGGAAAAGCTGGCCGTGATCGAGAGAGAGATCTTGCCCGACCAGGTGGAGATGACCGTTACCCGCGATTATGGCGTGCGCGCCGATACCGCGGTCAACGACCTGTTCGAATCGCTGGGCATCGCGATCCTGATCGTGCTGATCGTGCTGTTCTTCTCGCTGGGCTGGCGTGAAGCCATGATCGTGACGATCACGGTACCGTTGACCCTGTTCGTGGTGCTCGGCGTCGGCTGGGTTTTCGGGCAGACGATAAACCGCATCACGCTGTTCGCGCTGATTCTCTCCCTGGGGATGCTGGTGGACGCGGCCATCGTCGTGGTGGAGAACATCCACCGCCACCTGCACGAAGGCAAGGACCCCTCCTTCGCCAACCTCCTGATCAAGTCGACAAACGAGATCGGCAACCCGACCAACATCGCCACGTTGGCGATCATTCTGGCCTTCGTTCCGATGGCATTCGTATCGGGCATGATGGGGCCCTTCATGCTGCCAATCCCGATCAACGTGCCGGTCGCGATGATCGCCTCGCTGCTGCTTGCCTACATCGTGGTGCCGTGGGCCGCATACCGGTGGCTGGGCTCGAAGGCTCGCAAGGCCCTCGCCACCCGGGAAACCCTCGAAGGCGACATGGACCACGATGATTGGCTTCAGCGGCTCTACAAGAAGACGTTACGCCCGCTTCTGGGGTCGCGTTGGCTATCGCTTGCCTTCTTGCTGTTCGTCGTCGGGTTGTTGATCGCCTCCATGATGATGCCGGCGTGGCAGTTCATCCGCGGCGCGGGGATGAACGGGCCGCTTTCCCCGGCCGGAGTGGGATTGAAGATGCTTCCCGAGGGCAACGTCAGCACCTTCCTGCTGGAGGTAAAGACCCCTGAGGGAACCGCAAGCGAGCGCACCGCCATCGTGGCCGACGCGGTCGGCCGGACGCTGAGCCAGAACCGCTACGTCACGGACTACCAAACCTATGTGGGGCAGACCGCACCGCTAACTTTCGCCGGCATGGTGCGCGGTGATGCGATGCGCCAGTCGCCCAACCTGGCCCAGATACGGGTGAACACGGTCGACCGGGATCAACGCCCGGTCACCAGCGCGATCGCGATCGAGGTATGGGACCAACTGAGCGAGGTGCGCGAGCGCTTCCCCGAATCGCGGATCAAGCTTTTCCAGACCCCGCCGGGCCCACCCGTGCGATCGCAGGTGCTCGCACGGGTCCACGGCCCCGACTACGAAACGCTCCGGGAGATCGCCGGGCAAGTCCGCGAGCGCTTTGCTGATGTCTACGGCATGATCAACATCGACGACTCGGTCAGTGGAGATGTTCGCCAGTATCAGATCGACGTCGATCACAGCCGGGCGCTGCAATCCGGAATCGCTCCAGCCGCAGTCGCGGATACCGTCAACAGTTACGTCGCTGGGCGAAATCTGGGCACCGTGCACGACACCGGCACATCCGAACCGGTCAACGTGGTCCTGCGCCTGCCACGAGGCGACCGTGCCTGGATCCGTCAGGTCGAGGATCTCACCGTCACCGGAGAGAGTGGGAAGCCCGTGCGCGTCGGCGACCTGGTCCGCATCGAGGAGATCGTCGCCAACAAGCCGATACTGGATCGTGATCAGCATCCGGTGGTCTATGTCCAAGGCGACCTTCTCGGCTCAAGTCCGGTCTACGCCACGCTGACACTGAACAAATGGCTCAACGAGATGGAGCTCGAAGGCAACGTTGAGATCAACACCGGAAACCTCGGTTTCGTCGATATGCAGCCCGACGACCTCTCGGGCTATGAAGTGCTCTGGGGCGGTGATATGCGCCTGACACTCGACGTGTTCCGTGATCTGGGCATGGCATTCATCGTTGCCCTCGTGTTCATCTATCTTTTGCTGGTTGCCTATTACCACTCGTTCATGCTGCCCGTAATCGTCATGGGCTCGATCCCGCTGACCCTGGTGGGCATCTTCCCCGGCCATTGGCTGTTCGAAATGCCGTTCAACGCCACCTCGATGATCGGTTTCATTGCGCTTGCCGGGATCGTGGTTCGCAACTCGTTGCTGTTGATCGATTTTGTAATCGAATACCGCAAAGAAGGCTATGGGTTGTTCGAGTCGGTGTTGCAGGCCGGTGCCGTGCGCTTCCGACCAATCCTGCTCACCGCGGTCACGATCATGCTTGGTTCGGCGGTTATGGTCCCCGACCCGGTCTTTGGCGGGCTGGCCGTCTCGCTGATCTTCGGCACGTTTGCCTCCACCATGCTAACTCTGGTCGTGATCCCGATCATGTACTACTTCTGGCAGCTCGATCAGCAGATCAAGGCCGAGAAAAAGGCAAGCAAGGCCACGATCGCCTGACGACCATCAGCCTCAGGCGAGTAAAAAACCGTGACCCGCCAAACTCGCCGGTCACGGTTTTTTTTGTCTACGCTAGGGCAGATCCGAACCGCTGAGAGCTACCAGACCCATGGCCGAACATCCATTGACACCCCTTCACGCTGATCTATTCGAACGTGCCCATGTGGACACCAACGCCCTGCCCTGGGTGTCGTCGCCCGAACCAACCGTGGAACGCAAGCTAATCGAACGCGAGGGCGGCGACGGTACCCGAGCAACCAGCCTTGTGCGGTTCGCGCCCGGCGCCGCGTTTCCCGAGCATGTGCATCATGGCGGCGAGGAATTTTTTGTGCTGGACGGGGCATTTTGCGATGAACGCGGCTGCTTTCCCGCCGGTCACTACGTGCGCAATCCGCCCGGCTCCCGCCACAGCCCGAGCGCGCCGGATGGTTGCGTGATCCTGGTAAAGCTGCATCACCTCGACCCGCATGAGCATGAACAGGTGGTGGTGGACACCAACAGAACGCAGTGGCAACCAGGCTTGGTGGACGGTCTGGAGGTCATGCCGCTGGCCGGTTTCGAGGGCGAACACACCGCCTTGGTGCGGTGGGCACCAGGAACGCATTTCAAACCGCACCACCATTTTGGCGGGGAAGAGATCTTCGTACTGGAAGGGACGTTCGCCGACGAGCACGGCCGTTATCCCGCCGGGACCTGGTTACGCAATCCCCACTGGAGTCTTCACCAGCCCTACTCGGATGCGGGCTGCACCATCTGGGTCAAGACCGGTCACCTGCCGATACCCGATGCCTGGTTCCAAGCAAACCACACAACCCGGTAACAGTCGTCAGTCCGTGTCCGATGCCAACGTGGTGGAGGTTGCAGCGATCGAAGCCCCCTGAGCGGCGAGCCGTGTCATCAGTTGGTCCACCAGCGATTGCGCTCCTTTGGCATAACTCTCGGCATTATTGGCGGAGAGCTCGACCGTTTCATCGAATATCATCGCTTCGACCAGTTGCCGCTCGGCCGCCCGGTACCAACTGCAGGCCACCTTCATCTGCACCTGCCCCGAAGGCGCCATCGCTGCACTCGTCTCGAGTTGATGCTCCAGACGCTGGATTTCGCAATACAGGCTAAGGCCAGACGGCACGCGGGCTCCGCCGCGTATCACGGCTCTCACCCAAGGCTGGGTCGAGAGTGTCTCGTCGATGATTTCGTTGAGCATCACACCGGGCGGACTGGCCCAGCGGTTATCACGGTAGTAGGCGAATGACTGACGCTCACGGCTATAGGCCATGTCTCGTCGGTCAATTGCACTGGCGGCACGCGTCTCGATCAACCGCACGATCACCGGATCACTGACGTCGGAAGCCTCCACTACGGGATCCGGAGCGACCAGCCGCCATTGCTGCGGCTCCCCGCCACGTTCCGGCAAGACCGCGCACCCACCCAACAATAGCGCGAACCCGAGAGTGGCCAACAACCGGACCGAAAACGTTTTTCTATAAATATCAAGACCCTGTCTCATGTTCCTTCCGTTTTTTCTCGCTTCGGGAGAGGCATTTATTGGCTCGCCTCGCCGGGTCCCGGAGGACGTTGCTCACCCCCGAAGATGGCCCGTGACGGATCATCATCCAGCGTTGAGGTAAAATCGCTCAACCGGCGCGACAAATCTCGAAGGTCCCGGATCAGCAGACTGACATCGGGCAGCGTCTGGCGCGAGATCTCGTCGGCGGCCAGCTCACCCGCCTGGCTGAAGCCGACTGTCACCTCGGCTGCGGTGGCGACCCGGTCGGCCGTCTCGTCGAAGGTATTCATAGTCACCGAAAACTTGCCGATTGCCTGGTCGATAGAGTCCATGGTGCCGTCAGCCCGGGCGAGCAGACGCTCGCCGTTCTCGGTCAGTTCCGCGGTGTTCTCCGCAGCGTGCGAGGCGTTTTTCAACAGAGACCGAAGCGTGTCCCGCTCCTCGGCGAGCGTGCCGGTGATCTGGTCCAGGTTCCGGGCGGTGCGTTCGACCGCTTGCAGGTTCTCCTCGTTCAACAACCGGTCGATGCGTTCGCTGACTGCGACCAAGCGAACCATGGTGTCGTTTAGTCCGCCTTCGAGCTTGGAAAACAGCGACGGCTCATAGGGAATGACTGGGCAACATGCGCTCGGGGCGGACGGGAGATTTTCGTCGGCCGATCCGCCCTTTAGGTTGAGCACGCTCAGGCCTGTGACACCCTGCGGTTGCAACTGGGCGCTGGTGTCGGCGCGGATGGGCACAGTCTGATCGATCAGTAACCGGATCCGGATGTTGTCCGGGTTACGGCGATCAATGCGGATTTCATCGACGTAACCGACGTCCACCCCGTGGTAATAGACGCGGCTCTCGCTATTCAGGCCGGAGACGCTGTCGGTGGCATAGACGAGATACGGGCTGTACTGTCGGGACGAACCGCCGCTGTAAAGCCACCAGGCAGTCAACACCGACGCGCCGAGCAGCAACACGACGAACAACCCCACGATGCTGTAATTAACCTTAGATTCCATGACGATGCCCTAGGGGCTCCCCCCGCTCGTTCCCGGCTGACTCGTTGCGAGTTTCGCATACTCTGCGGATCGACTGCCTTGAAAATAGGCAACAAGCTCGGGCTCGTCGCGTTGCGCCAGTTCGGCCGCCGGAGCGAAGGCCAGCACGCGCTTTCGGGCGAGAAAGGCCACCGCGTCGGAACCGCGCCAGATCGAATCAAGGTCATGCGTGGCCTGTATGACGGTCAACCCGAGCGAATCCGTCAACTCCCGGATCAGGTCATCGAACCGCGCCGCGGCAATTGGATCTAGCCCCGAGGTAGGCTCATCAAGGATCAACAAGCGCGGGTCGAGCGCCAGCGCGCGAGCCAGCGCCGCTCGCTTGACCATGCCCCCCGACAGTTCAGCCGGGTACTTGCCGGCACTATCGGCGGGAAGTCCGGCCATTAGTACCTTGCTCATCGCCAATTCCGCGAGCCAACGTCCCCGCACCGATGTGTGTTCGCGCAACGGCAGCATGACGTTTTCCAATACCGTCAGGGCGGTGAACAGCGCCCCCCCCTGGAACAACAACCCTATCCGGCGTCGCAGGTCGCGTTGGGCACGCTCACCTGCCTCGAGGGCGTCTTCACCGAAAAGTTCCAGTTGGCCTGCATCCGGGCGACGTAGCATTGAGAGGGTGCGCAGCAGGACGGTCTTGCCGGTCCCCGATCCACCAACCAACGCGGTGATACGTCCCCGCGGAAGCTCAAGACTCAGATCCTCGTGGACGCACTCCTCGCCAAAGCAGTTGCAAATGCCGGTCAGATGGGCGACCGGCTTCGTGGATTCGTTCTGCGCCGTACGATTGGACGTGGAAACCATCGCCAGTCAGTACCCCATCAGGTTGAAGAGCACGGAAAAACCGGCATCCAGCACGATCACCAGGAAGGTCGCTTGCACCACGCTGATGGTGGTCGCCTTGCCAACCGCCAAGGCGCTGCCCGCCACCCGCATACCCTGCATGCAACCGATCAACGCGATCGCGATGGCGAATACCGGCGTCTTGATCAGCCCGAGCATCAGCGTGGTCAGGTCGACCACCTCCGGCAACCGATCGAAATAGACGGCAAAACTCACTTCGAAGCGGTAGGCCGCGACCACCGCCCCGCCCAGCAACCCCAACAGGTTGGCAAACACAGTCAACAGGGGCAGCACCAGCATCAGAGCGATGATCTTGGGCAGGATGAGCATGTCGAACGGGGAAATGCCGATCGATCGGAGCGCGTCGATCTCTTCGGTGATCCGCATCGTTCCCAGTTGCGCGGTGTACGAGGACCCTGTTCGCCCGGCGACGATAATGGCCGTCAGCAACGGCCCCATTTCCCGCAGGGTGATGATGGCAACCAGGTTGACGATCAAGATGTTGGCACCGAAATCGGCGAGGGTGGCACCGGCCTGGTAGGCCATCACCATCCCCACCAGGAACGACAGCAGGCCTACGATACCCAGCGCCCGCAAGCCGGCTGCCTCGATCTCGGCCACCACCTCGCGCCAGCGGATGCGCCAGGGAAACGCGATCAACTTGCCCCCGCGCACGACCAACTCGCCAATAAACGCGAGAAAGGCATTGCTCTCGCTGAACTTGGCGATAGTGGCTCGACCGATCTTCGCCAAAACGCCCTCGCGAGGCGGTCGGGGCGTTTTTGGTGGCGGTAGGCGTCCCTTGAGCAGTTCGATCACGTTGCGCTGCCTCTGGGGCAACGCCTGGAGATCAACCGCCGCCCCCACCTGCTCCAACCCGTCGACAATCTGCGCAAGCCTCAGCGCTCCGGCACTGTCTAGGGCATCGATCTCACCGCCAGCCCGAAACGTCTTGCCTCTCATGCCAGAGTCAGAAATCTCGCCAGTCAGCGCCCGATCGATAGTCGGCAGGGCCTCCGACTGCGCCAGAGTCCATTCGCCGGCCAACTGCATGTGCCACACGTCGCCCTCGCCACGATCGAGGGCAACGCGCGGCGATACGTTCACGTTAGGTCCTTTTTCTGTCATGAAACCGAGCGATCTCGTTGGCTTGATCTGGCGGGTAACAATCGCGCTATCAACGCTGATCACTCCCCAGCGGGGCCTCACCCCGCCAAGGGAATGGCTGCATACGCTAACGACTGTACTGCCCAAGCGTAGGCGCAAAGCGCCCCACTCGTCTATTCGTCTGGGCAGAGTCTCCACTGCACAGTTCAACGAAAGGCGGTGGCGTCGGTCGGACTAGGCGAACCTGATAGAATGCTGGACCTTTTATCGGCGGCTGCCACGCGTTCTGAAACCACGCCGGCAAACGCAACCCACGCGGCTAAACGCGACACGAGGAGATGCCCATGGAAAAACAGCGCTTGCAGAAGGTCCTTGCGGCCATGGGGCTGGGCTCGCGTCGCAAGATCGAGAACTGGATCGCCGAAGGTGCGGTGCGGGTCAACGGTCAGACCGCGACACTGGGCGATCAGGCCGGGCCCGGCGACATCATTGAAATGGGTGAGCGACGCATCCAGGTACCCGACGTGCGACCGGTGCGCCGAGTATTGGTTTACCACAAGCCCGAGGGCCAAATCACCGCCAACCACGACCCGCAGGGTCGGCCGACGGTCGCCGAAAACCTGCCCCCGATCCGCGAGGGTCGCTGGATCACGGTTGGCCGGCTCGACTTCAACACCAGCGGCCTGCTGCTGGTGACCAACGACGGCGAGATGGCCAATCGGCTGATGCACCCGAGCTACGGCATCGAGCGCACCTACGCGGTTCGCGTGTTCGGCGGTCTCAGCGACGAACAGCAGAAACAACTGCTCGAGGGGGTCGAACTCGAAGACGGACCGGCCAGCTTCAAGCGCCTGGTAGATGCCGGCGGCCAGGGGCAAAACCACTGGTACCACGTCACCTTGCACGAGGGCCGCAACCGTGAGGTGCGCCGCATGATCGAGTCCGTAAACGGCGCGGTGTCGAGACTGATCCGCATTAGCTACGCCGGGGTCGCCCTGCCGCCACGTCTACGCCCCGGCAAGGTCCAAGAACTCGAACCAAAGGTCCAGGCTGCGCTGGCCGAACTGGTCGGCCTCAAGGCCGAGACCCGGCAAAAGACACTCGGACGCCACGATGCGCGCCGAGCCCACAAGCCATTCAAAGCCGGGCAATCGGTGCGTGACAGCAAGCGTGCTCAACCCGGTCGCGGCGGGGGCGGTAAGAGTGCCGGTCCGGTCGGCCATTCGCTCAAGCGCGAAACGACCATCAAACCGGCCACCTCTCGCCGCAAGAGCGGCGGGGCTGCCATTCGACGCCGTGGGACGAACCGCTGAAGCGAAAGGCACTCGGTCCATGCGCTAACCGCATTCGGGCTTGAAGGCAATGCGCCCGCCACTAATACTGGGGAGACCATGCAAGAAAACAGCTCGCTGACCAACCAGCTCCTGATCGCCATGCCCAACCTGGAGGATCCCAACTTCAGCCACAGCGTGACCTACATTTGCGAGGACAACGACGAGGGCGTGATGGGCATCACCATTAACCGCCCGCTGGAGCTCGACCTCGGCGACATCCTCGACCACATGAACATCACCTGCACCGATCCCGACGTCCGGGATAGGCAGGTGTTCATGGGCGGCCCGATCGCCCTCGAACGAGGCTTCGTCCTGCACGCGCCTCACGGCGGCTGGGAATCCACGCTGGAGGTGACCGACCGCATCGGTCTGACCACGTCGAAGGACATCCTCCAGGCGTTGGCCGACGGCGCGGGACCCAAGCAGGTCATCGTCGCGCTCGGCTACTCCGGCTGGAGTCGCGAGCAGATGGACCGCGAGATCGCCGAGAACAGTTGGCTCAACGTCGAGGCCACCGAAGAGATCCTGTTCGACCAGCCGGTCGAGGAACGCTGGACGACCGCGGCCAGCCAGCTAGGTATCGACATTAACCTGCTCTCCGGCGAGGCCGGTCACGCCTGATGACTACCACGGAGCCCGCCTCGCCAGCCCCCGGTTCCCTGGCCCTGGGCTTTGACTACGGCGAATGGCGCATCGGCCTGGCTGTGGGCGACCGACGCCTCGGCAGCGGCCGCCCACTGATCACCCTGCACAATCGCAACGCCGACCAGATCGACTGGACCGCGGTCGAGGCCCTGGTCGACGAATGGCAACCCGATACGCTGGTGCTCGGCTGGCCGATCGACGACGCGGGACGCTGCTACCCGCAAGCCGCGGCCATTCGCCGCTTCGGTAACCGCCTGCGCGAGCGCTGCGGCCTGCCGGTATTCGTCGTCGATGAACGCATGAGTTCCGAGCAAGCCACCGAGCGTCTGGTCAAGCGCCGCGGGCGCCGTGCCGTCGAACGCGATCAGGGTCAGATCGACGCCATGGCCGCGGCCGTCATTCTTGATACCTTCTTTGCCCAAGCGGCACCTCGGTCGCTCGCGACCGTCACCAAGGCCGAGGTCACGCAAAACCTGGTCGGCGCTCCCTCCACGTCGCGGCATTGATATAATTCGCTCCCATCAATTTCACCCGGACTACCCTGCGATGACACAGACCGACCGCCTGTTGCCCGTCAACGAGGCCATCGACCGGCTCGAGGCCCAGATCCGCTCGGATCGACAGGACGGCTCTCTGGTCGATCCGCTGATCGTGGGCATTCATACCGGCGGTGTCTGGGTGGCCGATGCCCTGCACCGCGCACTGGGCTGCAGCGAACCGCTAGGCCGGTTGAACATCACCTTCTATCGTGATGATTTCAATACTCTAGGCCTGCACCCCCAAGTCAGCCCCTCGGACCTATCGGTGGATATCGATGGTCGCGATATCATCCTGGTCGACGACGTGCTGTTCACGGGTCGCACGGTGCGTGCGGCGATGAACGAGCTTTTCGACTATGGCCGACCACGACGGATCGCCCTGGCCGTGCTCTACCAGCGCGACGGCCGTGAACTGCCGATCTGTGCGGACTGGTCCGGCCAGGAATTGACGCTTGGCCCCGACGAGCAGATTCACGTCGACGGGCCGGACCCGATGACCGCCCGCCTCGTCACCAGCAAGGAGAGCTGACCGCCATGGCCGTAAAATTCGTTCGCCCCAAGATCCCGAAGTTTGCCCCGGATCCCTGGGCGATCCAGTTCGATGAACAAGGCCATCTGCGTCACCTGCTGACGATCGAGGGGCTCGGCCCGCAGTGGATCACCCGCATACTCGATACCGCAGAGGGCTTCGTCTCGGTCACCGATCGCGAGATCAAAAAGGTGCCGCTGCTGCGCGGGCGGACCGTGGTCAACCTTTTCTTCGAGTCCTCGACCCGGACACGCACCACCTTCGAGCTAGCCGCCAAGCGCCTCTCGGCCGACGTGCTCAACCTTAATCTCGCCACCTCGGCGACCAAGAAGGGCGAGAGCCTACTGGACACCCTGCGCAATATCGAGGCGATGCAGGCCGACATGTTCGTCGTGCGCCACGAACAATCCGGTGCGGCCCACTTCATCGCCCGCCACGTCGCCCCGCACGTGTCGGTACTCAATGCCGGTGACGGCTGGCACTCGCACCCGACCCAGGCCCTGCTTGACGCCTTCACCATCCGTCGGCACAAGGGCGATTTCACGCCCCTGCGGGTCGCGATCGTCGGCGATGTTCGCCATTCCCGGGTGGCCCGATCACAGATGCACGTGCTCAACTCGCTCAACGTGGGTGAACTACGCGTCATCGCCCCGCGCACCCTGCTCCCCACCGACGTCGAGAAACTGGGCGTGCGCGTTTTCCATGACATGCGCGAAGGGCTCAAGGACGTCGACGTAATCATCATGCTTCGCCTGCAACGCGAACGAATGGAGGCGGGCCTGCTGCCCAGCGAAGAGGAGTTCTACCGCCTTTACGGTCTGACCGAGGAGAAACTCACCTGGGCCAAGCCCGACGCGATTGTCATGCATCCGGGACCGGCTAACCGCGGCGTGGAAATCGAATCGTCCGTGGCCGACGGGCCGCAATCTGTAATTCTCGAGCAGGTATCCAACGGCATCGGAGTGCGCATGGCGGTGATGAGCCTGTGCATGAGCGCCAACCGGGGAGACAACGCATGAAGGACGCACCCGAGAACCTCGGCATCGATCACGACCCGGTTCGCCACCCGGAAGGCTGTCGCCCGGGCATCGACTGCGATCGCTGGGTGATCCGCGGCGCAAGACTGCGTGATCCGTCCAATGGACTTGATAGCACCACCGACATCTACCTTGGCGATGGGCGCATCGTTGGTATCGGCGAGGCACCCGGCGATTGGCCGACGGACACCGCCGAACATGTCTGTGCCGAGGGTCACTGGCTGATACCCGGCGTGATTGACGGCTGGGCACGCCTGCGCGAGCCGGGCCATGAACACAAGGCCACCATCGCCACCGAGAGCGCCTCCGCCGTCGCCGGCGGGATCACCACGGTGGTCATGCCCCCCGACACCATCCCCGTCCTCGACACCGTCGCGGTCGCGCGCTACATAAAACGCCGCGCCCAACTGGCCGGTCGTGCCCGTGTGGTGGCCATCGGGGCAATGACCCAACAACTAGACGGTGAACTGCTTGCGGAAATGGCGGCGCTGGACGATGGAGGCTGCGTCGCGATATCGAATGCGCATTACCCGTTCCAGGATTTGCGCCTGATGCGGCGGGCACTGGAGTACGCCGCGACCTTCGACCTGCAAGTGCTGCTCCAGCCGCTGGACCCCTCGCTCTCTGCACGGGGCTGCGCCCACGATGGAGCGGTGGCCACTCGGCTGGGTCTGCCGGGGCTACCGGTCTCCGCAGAGACCGCACCACTGGCACAGTTGATCGCCATGATCAGCGAGACCGGCGCGCGGGTACATGTACCGCAGATCTCCTCCGCCGCCGCGCTCAAACTGATCAAGCGGGCGAAGGCCGATGGCTTGCCGATCACCGCCGGCGTCTCCGCCCACCACCTCTGGCTCACAGAAATGGACACGGACGCGCTCGATCCCAATGCCCACGTCATCCCGCCGCTAAGGACCATTCGCGATCGCGACGCCCTGCGCCGCGGACTTGCCGAGGGCCTGATCGACACTGTCGTTTCCGATCACCAGCCGCACGAGCCGGATGCCAAGCTCGCCCCCTTCCCGGAGACCGAACCCGGCATTTCGGGGCTCGAAACCCTGCTGCCGCTGGTGTTGAAACTGGTCGAGGAAGGCGTGATCGATTTCGAACGCGCCATTGATTCGCTGGCCACGCGCCCGGCCGCACTGTTCGGGCTGTCCGATGCCGGCTCGATCGCCGTGGGCCAGCGAGCCGATCTCTCCTTGATTGACCCCGATGCCATGTGGAGCCTCGGCGCGACCGGCATGGCAAGTGCCGGCGAAAACACGCCGTTTGCCGGCTGGGACTTCGCCCACCAAGTGGAAGCCACCTGGGTCAGCGGCCGGCGGGTATTCCTACGCGAACCGTGAGTTCGAGGATGGCGCTCAACCTTCTGTGTCGAGCAACCGCCGAATGGTCTCGCCGGCAACCACGTGGCCGAACAGGTTGGGCAGGTAGCTGATAGTCCCATTGACCGCACGCGGCTGGCTGCCATCGTCAGTTGGCTGATGCGGGGCGGGCTTGCGTGGCGTTTCACTCGAGTAGACCACGGGGAAGTCCACGGGGTCGCCCGCCTTTCTCAGCTTGCGCCGCAGCACCGATCCCAACCCACAGCCGTGCACCTGGTCGAGCCGCCCGATCTGCACCTGGCGCGGATCGAGGCGATTGCCCGCCCCCAAGGCGGTAAACGTGCTCCGCTCCTGCTCGCGCGCCACGGCAAGCAGCCTCGCCTTGACCGCGATCGAATCGATACAGTCGGCAACAAAATCCGGTTGATGCTGGTCAAGAAATGCCTCCACCCCCGAGACGTCAAGAAAGTCCGGACTGGGTACCAGTTCGATGTCGTCACGGATCGAGGCCAGCCGTTCGACGGCCACCTCCGCCTTGCCACGCCCCAACACCTCGCGGGTGGAAAGCAATTGACGATTGAGGTTGGAAGCAGCGAACGTGTCGTGATCGAGCAGGATCAATCGCCCGACCCCGGCGCGGGCCAACGACTCGGCGGCCGCGCCTCCCACGCCACCCAATCCGGCGACCAGCACCGTCGCGGCACGAAGGCGTTGGAGACCCTCCTCTCCGATAAGCAATTCGGTACGTTCATCGGCGGGATTGATGGCACTCACGTGGGCTCGGTCCGGTTGTCATGTGGCGGTTGAAGAATCAAAGAGAAGCATTGTAGCCAAGCCGGTCCTTGAAGAGTCGCCGGGTGTTGCGATTGATGCGCTCGAGCAATTCATCCGGGTCCACGCCGCGCAATTCGGCCAGGCTGGCCAGATTCTCCGGCAGATAGCCGGGCAGGTTGCGCTCACCACGATGCGCGTGCCCAGGCTGGTTGGGGGCATCGGTCTCCAGTACCAGCGCATCAAGCGGTAGCTCACGCATCATCCGGTGCACGCGATGGGCACCGGGATGCGTGATCGCCCCGCCCACGCCGAGGTAAAAACCCTGCTCGATAAACCCTAGAGCCTGCTGGTGCGAACCGGTGAACCCGTGCACCACCCCACCGGCATGGCGGTGACGTCGCAGCCAGTACAGCAGACGATCGGCAGACTTGCGCTCGTGCAGGATTACCGGCAAGTGTCGCTCAGCGGCCCAGTCGAGTTGAGCGGTAAACAGCCCACTCTGAACGTCGTTCTCCAGGCCCGGTCGGGCGAAATCAAGGCCGATCTCCCCCACCGCGATGGGAGGATCGGCCGATTGCCACTGACTCTCCAAACCCGCCAGCGCCTCATCAACATTCACCCGATCACTCCACCAGGGATGCGTGCCGAACGCTCCCCAGACAGACAACCCCGCGGCGCGCGCTTGTCCGATAGCAAGGCACTGATCATCAAAGTCGGCGGGAGACACCCCTACCGACACGATTCCGGTCACCCCGTTGGCAAACGCGTGCCGGACCACCTCGTCGAAGTCGTCGACAAACGTGGCCGCTTCCAAATGACAATGGGTATCAATCCGCTCCATCTTGCGTCTCCTCGCTGCCATTGACATGGGATCAGGACTCAAGAATATGGCCAATCGGTCGATGTTATAGATAACCGCTAGACAAGGGCGAGCCGGAGGACAGTCGGCCTCACACGATCGCCACGGCCAAGGGCCACAATGCAAGTCGCACAACCCACGCAAACGGGCACGATGATGCCGGCGGGAATGCTATCGTCTGAAGTATCCGTTTTGTTCCGGGGCTTTGCTGTTTCCGCCCGTCTGCTTCGGACGCCCGTGTTTCCAGCATTGCCAATAGTCGAGGACCAAGACCTTTGAATCCCAGCACGCTACTCGGCATGTTCTCCGGCCTGGCCATCGTGGTCGCGGCTATTGGCCTCTCCGCCGAGGACCCCTCCAACTTCCTCAATTTGCCGGGCCTTTTGCTGGTCGTCGGCGGCACGATGGCGGCCACGCTGGTCAGTTACCCGCTGCACGAGGTGTTACGCGTCTTTCGCGTGTTCGGCATAGTGCTCAAGAACGAACGTCTCTACGCCGAGCGCGACATCAACGAACTGGTCGAGGTCTCAAAGCTCAAGTTCCAGGGACAGATCAGCCGGGCGGACGAGAAACTCAACCGTATCAAGAACCCGTTTCTTCGCTCGGGCATGCAGATGGTGCTCGATGGGGCATCCTCGGAGGATCTGATCACCCTGATGCAGTGGCGCATCTCACGGATGCGGGCCCGCGAACGGGCGGAGGCACAGATCTTCCGCACCATGGCGACTTTCGCGCCGGCATTCGGCATGCTCGGCACCCTCCTCGGGCTGATCAACATGCTGTCGGCCATGGATGCCGACCAGTTCGGCGCCATCGGCACCAACATGGCGCTGGCGCTGATCACCACCCTCTACGGCATCCTGCTGTCGAACATGCTGTTCAAGCCGATCGCGCTGAAGCTCGAGCGGCGTACCGAGCAACGCGTGATGTTGATGAACATGATGGTCGAGGGTGTGCTGCTGATGCAGGAAGAGCGCTCGCCGGCCTTCATCCGCGAGACGCTCGGCTCGTTCCTCGCGCAGAGCGAGGACGAGCTACGTGACGGTGACCACCAACACAACCGAGGCAAGGGCCGATCCAGTGGCCGTGGCGCAAGTCCTCGGCGTCGCCCGAGACAGGCAAGCGAGTGAATAACGTGAGCGCCGACCCCAGCGCACAGGAGCTTGAACTGCAGGAGGCTCGGGTCGCCGCGTCCGCCCGTGACAGTGGGCGACCGTGGAGCGAAGGTTGGGAACCCGACGCCCGCCAGGTCGAGGACGATCAGAACTATTGGTTGTTGACCATGGTCGACCTGATGACCCTTCTGCTGACACTGTTCGTGCTGCTGGCCGCCTACGCCTATCAGCACAAGGCGCAGAATCCCATCGAGCCGGGCAGTGGCGCGCAGACCAATCAGCCGGCGAATACCGATCGACCGGCGGCTAGTGACGCCACCGGCGACACCGATCCCCCCGATGACGCGATTGGTGGTGACAAACCCAACCCGGATGCCCGCACTGCCAGTGGCGACGCCTTGATCGGCGAGCGCCACGAGCAATTGTTCGCCGTACCCGGCAATGCCGAATCCCACCAGGAAGCAACCGATGCAACGGCACGTGCGGAGAGGGAGTCAGATGACCGTGGTGCATCGGCGCCGGGAGAGGACCGGGCCGAGGACCAGGCCCGGGCCCTGGCCGGGCAGTTCGAGGACATGGGCGACAACGTTGAGGTCTCGACAATCGCCGACCGGGTGCAATTGCGGGTCAAGGACAATATCCTTTTCGCCACCGGCGAGGCCGGCCTGTCCGGCGCGGGCCAAGACCTGCTTTCGCAACTGGCCGAGCGGCTCGACGACAGCGAGTATCGCATCACCGTCGAGGGTCACACCGATAATCGGCCCATTCAGACCTGGCGCTACCCGTCAAACTGGGAGCTGTCCGCCGCCCGGGCGGCGGCGGTGGTACGCGAACTAATCGATGCCGGCATCCGCCCTCGCCGGCTGCACGCCGTTGGGATGGCCGACACGCAACCCATTGCCGGCAACGACACCGAAACCGGCCGTGCCGAGAACCGCCGCGTGGATCTGGTACTGGAACTACCTGCCACCGAGGAAGACACCCCATGACCGTTGCCCCCATGACCGTTGCCCGGTCAGACAGTGCGGATTGGAGCCTGCACCGGCAACTCAAGGCCGACAGTTTCCCGATGATCAATTATGGCCGGCTGCAATTCCGATTGATCAACGACCGGCGCTTTGTCTGGACCCTGATCGTGCCCATGTGCCCCGGTGCCGAGCAACTGCACCGGCTCCCACCAGACTGGCGCAACGAGGCACTTGACGGCCTTCAGGCACTGAGCGATACCCTCGAGCGCCTCTACCAACCGGATCGCCTCAATGTGGGGGCGATCGGCAACCTCGTCGATCAGCTCCATCTGCACTGCGTGGCTCGTTTCAAAGACGACCCGGCTTGGCCGGGGGTGGTCTGGGGCGCGGGCGAGCGCGAACCGATGACACCGATCGAGGTGCTCGCCCGAGTTCAGCCGATCGCCGCTGGACTCGGCGATGCCCTTGCGCGAAACTCTGAGCGCACCCGGTAGCACGAAGGCGGGTGCCTGCCGACCCACTCCGGGTCGGATCAACGGAATGAGACCGATCACGGAACCAGGACGACCCGAATGCGATTGCTACCCCTGCCGCTGCAATTTCTGATCTTCATCCTCGCCCAGCTCGCCCTCAGCGCCGGCCTGGTCTTCTACCTGGGCAACCTGGCCCAATCGAACGTCGAAACCTTTGCCGAGGCCAGTCGCGGCTTCGTCGAGACTCACAAGTCGATCGAGCAGATTCGTAACGAGTACGCAGGTATTGCTGCCAAGGTCGAACGCGAGGCAGCCGGATTCGCACCCGGTGCGCGCCGCAATGTGTCGAGCCTGCGCACCGAACTTACCCAGATCGCCTCCGCGATTCGCGGCAGCGTGGCCCTCGCCCCACTCAGGGAAAACCATCCCGGCGCCATCAACCGGCTCGCCGATTCGATCGAAACCCAGGCGCGTAGCCTGATCGAAGCCAACCAGGACGTCGCCTCGGCGCAGCGTGACGAGATCGCGCGTATCCAGACACGGCTGGCCGACCAACGCGCCGCAATCATGACCGACGGATTCGGAGGACTGATTGACGCGGCCAACGACGAACTCGAGGAGACCATGCGGGCGATTCGAGGCGCCAATGCCGCGGTCACAGATAATTACCAACTCGTTCTAATCGTGTTCGTTGCCCTGCAGGCCCTGCTGCTGATGCTCGTGCTCTGGCTGACGAATCATCAGATCCGTCAGCTCGCCGAGATCACCGAGCGCATCGTCGCCGGTCAACAGGCGAGCGCCGGGTCACACCAGAGACGCCGCGACCAACTGGGACGAATCGCGCGGGCAATCCAACAGTTCCGCAGTTCCCTGGTCAGCCTGTCGAATTCGCGCGAGCAACTCCAGGCGATGCTGAAGAAGCACGACAAGGAGTCCTTGAGCCGCCGGCGCGCCGAAAATTCACTGGCACTGACCGCCTCCGTGTTCGACGAGGTGCAGGAGGCGGTGCTCGTCACCGACATTCAAGGCTTTGTCAGCCGCGCCAACCCGGCAGCCGAATCACTGCTGGAAATGAGCACCACAAAACTAGCCGAGCGACCGTTACTCGAGATCCTTCTCGACCAACCCGGCCATGTGGTCGCACCAATCTGGAAGCACGTCCTGGACAAAGGCGAGTGGCGCAGCGAGATCGAATTTACCCGCCCAGAAGACGACAAGACGCTGATCGCGTTGGTTTCCATCCGGCTCGTCGGCGAACCGCGGGAGAAACGCGGCCACGTGATCGTGGTGATCAACGATCACACCGAGGTCCGAGCTCGCGAGAACCAAGTGCTCGCGTTGGCCCGTCAGGACCGCGTCACCGATCGACTCAACCGCGGTTACTTCGTACAGCAGGTGGACGCTCAAATACAGACCCACCCGGACCAGCCGTTTGCCTTGGTCGCACTCGGCCTGGACGGTTTTACCGCGTTCAACGAGGCGCTCGGCCGCCGTTTCGGCGATCGCATCCTGCGGGTGATCGGCGACCGCCTAGCTGAGTTCACCGACTCACGCGCCTTGCTCGCGCGCATCGACGGGGACGAATTCGCCTTCCTCGTATTCGCCGACAATGCCGCCGAACTCGAGGCGCGAGTTGATGAGACCATGCGCGAGGCCCACGCCCACATTACCCAACGGGTGGAACTGGCCGGTTACCGCCTGGATATTCGCGCTAGTGTCACCTCTTCACAATTCCCGTCCGAAGGCCAAACTGCCGAGGAATTGCTTCGCATTACCGACAATGGGTTGTCGCAGGCCAAGGCCGAGGGCGGCAACCGCATCATCGGTCACGCCGAGGGCCATACCCACGCGGCCCAGCGACGGTTCGAGCTCACCCAGGCACTCGGCAAGGCACTCGGTAATCGCGAGTTGCGGGTGCACTACCAACCGCAGGTATCTCTCGCCAGTGGCACCTTGGTGGGCTTTGAGGCGCTGATGCGCTGGCGTTATCGTGGCGACTGGATCTCGCCGGCGGAGTTCATCCCACTGGCCGAGGAGCACAACCTGATCGGTGAATTCACCGAATGGGCACTGAACAACGCCTGCCGTCGCGTGTCCGACTGGCAGCGTCAGGCCGGCCAGGAACTCACCATCTCGATCAACGTGCCGCCACAGTTGTTGCTACTCGACAAGGTCGACGAACGCCTGATTAACTTGGCCAAGACGGCCGGGCTGCCGACCTCCTCGATCGTGCTCGAAATCACCGAGAGCGACTTCGGCTCCGACCCGACCCTTCTGGCCGAGCGACTCCACCAACTGGCGATGCACGGCTTTGCCATCGCCATCGATGATTTTGGAACCGGCCATTCCTCGCTCGCCTACCTCACCAACCTGCCGATCTCGAAGCTCAAGATCGACAAACAGTTTGTCGACGAAATCGAGCGCAGCGAAGATGCCCGCAAACTGCTCGAATCCATCCTCGCGATGGCCGAGAAGCTCGAGTTCGAGGTCGTGGTCGAGGGTGTCGAAACCCCGCAGCAACTGATCGAACTGCGAAAGTTCGGCAATCGCCTGCAGATCCAGGGCTTCGTCTTCTCGCGTGCCTTCGATGAGGACTACTGGGACGGCGAATTCATGCTCGGGAATATCCCCAGCTACCCAGTGCCCGAGATCCAACCAAGCCGTCAGGCCAACTGACACCAAACCGACTCATCACAAAACTACCCGCCGATGCGTTCGCTTCAGCGGGTAGTTTTGATTGCCCAGGCGCGTGGGCCGGACGAAGAACCCTTAGGTGACTCGATGGCCTTTCGCACCCATCGGACATCGTGACAGACACCGGCATCAGTGCGCCTCGTCCCAACTCTCGCCGATCCCGATCCCCACCTCCAGCGGCACCCGTAGATCGGCCGCGGTGATCATGGTCGTCTCGATTTCGTTGGCCAATGTCTCGGCCTCAGCGGCCGGCACCTCGAAGATCAGCTCGTCGTGCACTTGGATGATCATCCGGGCCCGACCAGGCATCACCACAGTCTCGTGTAGGGCCAACATGGCTCGCTTGATGATATCGGCGGCCGTGCCCTGCATGGGGGCGTTGATCGCGGTGCGCTCGGCGTACTGGCGACGCTGGCCATTGCGGCTCTTGAGTTCGGGCAGGTACAGGCGTCGACCGAAGACCGTCTCGACAAAGCCGCGCTCGTGGGCCTGCCGACGGGTCTCGTCCATGTACCGTGCCACACCCGGGTAGCGGGCGAAGTAGCGGTCGATGTAGTCTTGCGCCTCGGTTCGTCCCACCCCAATCTGGCGCGCCAGCCCGAAGGCGGACATGCCGTAGATCAGGCCGAAGTTAATCGCCTTGGCGGCACGGCGCTGCTCGTCGGAGACCTCACCGCCGTCGGCGAATACCTCGCGGGCGGTCGCCCGGTGGATGTCCTCGCCGTGCTCGAAGGCCGACAGCAAACCCTCGTCACCCGACAGGTGCGCCATGATGCGCAGTTCGATCTGCGAATAGTCCGCCGAGACCAGCTTGTGGCCCGGTGAGGCGACGAACGCCTTGCGAATGCGTCGACCCTCCTCCGTGCGCACCGGGATGTTCTGCAAGTTGGGATTCGAAGACGACAGGCGTCCGGTGGCCGTCACCGCCTGGTGGAACATGCTGTGCACCCGCCCGGTAATGGAGTCGATGCGTTCGGGCAGGCGGTCAATGTAAGTACTCTTGAGCTTGGTCAGGCCACGGTAGTCGAGGATCAGTTGGGCGAGCGGATGCTCGTCGACCAGTGCCGACAGGGCCTCCTCGTTGGTCGACGGCTCGCCCTTGGGCGTCTTGACCTTCACCGGCAGGCCCATACGCTCGTAGAGGATGGCCTTGAGCTGCTTGGTCGAACCGAGATTGAACTCCTCGCCGGCGATCTCCTGGGCTTGGCCTTCGATCGCGGCGATCCGTTCGCCGATCGCTTCGCCCTGGCGCGCCAACTGCCCGCTGTCGATCGCCACGCCAGCTCGCTCCATGGTGAACAGCACCGGCACGAGGGGACGCTCAATCGCCTCGTAAACCGTCATCAGGGTGGGCACCTCGGCCAACTGCGCCCGCAAGCGGTCGGCCAACTGCAGGGTGATGTCAGCATCCTCCGCGGCATACCGGCCGGCCACGTCGATCTCAATCTGGTCAAAGGTTAGTTGCTTGGCCCCCTTGCCGGCGATTTCCTCGAAGGTGGTGGTCTGGTGCGACAGTTCTCGAGAGGCGAGCGTATCCATGTCATGGCGCGAGGCGGTCGGATCGAGCACGTAGGACTCGAGCATGCTGTCATCGACCAGCCCGCGCAGTATGATGCCGTGATTCGCAAGCGCGTGCATGTCGAACTTGGCGTTCTGCAGGATCTTGGTTGGGCGGTCGTCTTCCAGCCAGTACTTCATTCGGGCGAGCACCGTGTCCCTATCGAGCTGCGCCTCGATGCGTTCGCCGTGGGCATCCACATGCGTCAATGGCACGTAGATAGCCTCGTGCTGGCCGATCGCGAACGATAATCCGACCACCACCATCTGCATCGGCTCGAGCGAATTGGTCTCCGTGTCGAAGGCCACGCGCGGGGCCGCCTCGATCCGTGCGACCCAGGTATCCAGCGTGTCGAGATCGGTCACCGTGTGGTACTCGACCTCGGGGCGCTCGGCCGTCTCCGCGACCGAGTTGCCGTCCTCGAGCCCCTGCTCGCCGAACCAGCGGCGTAGCGAGTTGAGTCCGTAACGATCGGCCAGTGCCAGGCCGGTCTGGACGTCGGCCGGCTCGATCACCAACTCGTTGAGAGTGACCGGCAACTCGCAATCGGTGCGGATGGTCACCAGTTCGCGGCTGGTGGGCAGGAATTCGAGCGAATCGCGGAACGACTGCCCCACCTTGCCCTTTAGCTCCTCAGCATGCGCGATGATCTCGTCGAGCGAGCCGTACTGGTTGATCCACTTTGTGGCCGTCTTGGGGCCGCATCCCGGGACGCCGGGGATGTTGTCGACCTTGTCGCCCACCAGCGCGAGAAAGTCGATGAACTGTGCCGGCGTGATGCCGTATTTTTCCTCGACGGCCGCCACATCCGTGGTCTTGTTGCTCATGGTGTTGACCAGCGTCACGCTGGGGGCCACCAATTGGGCGAAATCCTTGTCGGCCGTGGCGACGATCACCTCCTCGCCGTTCTCGCGCGCCTCGTGCATCAGCGTACCGATGACGTCGTCGGCCTCCACCCCCTCGATGCACAGGAGCGGGAAACCCAACGCTCGGACCAATGCATGCACCGGCTCGATCTGCACCCGCAGGTCATCGGGCAACGGCGGCCGGTGGGCCTTGTAGTCGGGATAGATGTCGTCGCGAAAGGTCTTCCCCGGGGCGTCGAACACCACCGCCATGTGGCTGGGATCGGCCTCGCGCCGCATCTTGAGGAGCATATTGACCACGCCATGGATCGCGCCGGTGGGCGTGCCATCGGGCGCGGTGAGCGGCGGGAGGGCGTGGAAGGCGCGAAACAGGAAGGAACTGCCGTCGACGAGAATCACGGGT
>JAWLFB010000092.1:0-5703 GCA_041685825.1 Guyparkeria sp.
GTGGTCGAACGTGCGCTGACTGCCGTCGGGTAGCGTGATAGTCGGCATGTGCCCTCCTGAAAAGCACTTGGGATGCCAGTGGCGGGCCCTACCAAAGCCCGCGTTTGCATCCGTGTGGGTCGAAGGGTGCGGACAGCCGAAACCGTCGTGGCGCACCCGCCATGGTATGTCGAAGACGGCGGATGATAACAAAGCCGCCTGATCGCGTGCAGCCGACTCGTGGCTGGATGCGTCGGTCGCCGGGCGGGGCTTGGCGGTCGAAGCCTTCCGTCGTTTGCTTGCCTGTTCCTTCCTCACTGTGCGTGTGGTACCCGGCCGGAGTCCTCGGTTGTCCCGGTCGGGAACGTTGGAACGCCATCTGATCCAGGGAATCAGATGGCGACCGAGTGCCTGCGCCCGTCTTTCGATATTTTTCCAAGGTATTGATGAAAAGCCAATAATTACCTGTTCCGTTTTGTTCCTGTCGGGGCGAATGCTTGTCGGGATAAGCTCCGGCTCACGATCGGCGTATTCCGCGGACAACGGGTGCCTTGGCAAGGGGCAAACGGCGTTGTCCCGACCGGGTGGCAACCCGCCGGGGGCGCGCTGAGTTCGGGGCATGGGTGCCTTGTGTCGTGATCGGCCGGACCCGAATTGGCTGCCCGTCGGGTCAAGAGTAAAAAAGTTATTGGCTCCGAATCGGGAGTTGAGCCGCCTGATGCTGCCAGCAGACGGGGCGGGCGGTTTGGGGCCGTTTCAGTCAATCGAGAGCCGTACGCAACTGGATGGTTACGTCACGGGTCTTGGCCAATCGGGTGTTATCCATCGAATGGCAAAGGATTAGGACGATGAAAACAACAAAGCAGAAAACGTTGGCAGCACTGGTGGCTGCCGGACTGATGGGAGCGCCGATGACCGTGCTGGCGCAAACAGCGCAATCGGATGATCTGGCGACAGTGGTTCAGCAGGCGATCGAGTCCAACCCGGAGGTGCAGTCGAGCTGGCATGCCTTTGTCTCCTCAGGGCACGATATCGACGTCGCTCGCGGCGGCTATTTGCCGACCGTCGATGCCGTCGGTCGTGTCGGGCAGGAGTCGCGCAACTACGGGGTGAACGAGGACTATTCAGTTGCTGCAGCGGAAATCTCGCTCACGCAGATGCTTTACGACGGGTTTTTCACCCGCTCGGAGGTCGATCGCCTCGATAACGCCCAGTTGGTGCGCTATTACGAACTGCTCGGTAGCGCCGAGGACATCGCGCTGGAAACGCTGACTGCCTACCAGGACGTGCGCCGTCAGCGTGAGCTGGTTGAGCTGGCCGACGAGATCTATCGCGAGCACCTGGACGTGAGGGATCAGGTCGAGGAAAGCTCCCGGGCCGGTGTGGCACGTGGTGCGGACCTCGAGCAGATCAACGCCCGCGTTTCGTTGACCGAGTCCAACCTGGTCAACGAGATTTCCAATCTGCACGACGTGTCGGCCCGCTACCTGCGCATCGTCGGCCAATCGCCGGCCGAGCGCCTCGAGCCGGTCGCCCTGGACGATTCGGTCCTGCCGTCCGACGTCGCCGATGCCCTGCAACTGGCCTACGAGGGCAATCCCTCGTTTCGTGCCGCGTTGCGCGACATCGAATCCTCGCGTGCCGCCGTGGAAAGTCAGCGCGCCGCCTTTCATCCACGGCTGAACCTCAACGCCAGCTACGGGGTGGACAACCGTGATGATTTCGGCGTGCGTGAGAATCAGCGTGACGCCCGCGTCGGCCTCGAACTGCGCTTTAACCTCTACAACGGCGGCAGCGACCGTGCCGCGGTCAAGAGCGCCGCCGAGGAGCTCAACGTCTCGAAGAGCCTTCGGGACAAGGCCTGCGTCGACATGCGCCAGACGTTGCAGATTGCCTACAACGATGTCCGAAAGCTCTCCGACCAGGTCGAGACGTTGAACAATTACCGCCTGGCCGCCGACCGGGTGCGCGTGGCGTATGGCAACCAGTTCCAGATCGGTCAGCGAACCCTGCTCGACGTGCTGGATTCTGAGAACGAGTACTTCCAGGCCAGTCGTTCCTACGTCAACGCCGAGGCCGACCGCCGGGTCGCGATTGCCCGTGTACTGGCCGCGAGCGGCCGACTGCTCGAGTCACTCGAGGTGCGTCGCGACGGCCTGCCGAGCCTCGCCGATCTGGGCGCCGATCGCCTCGCGGTTGATCCGGATACCGCCTGTCCGAGCGTCGACATCGCCATGAACCTCCCCGAGGTGCCCCGCGAGCGATGAGTGTTCCGGCCTCGTGGGAGACAGGCCAGGGCTCTCGACAACCGGCCTCGGGCGAGAACATGATCGTTCACCGGTGCATGGGCGGGGGGTGTAATGCCGAACGAAGCGGTTGAACTGCGTGGTGGTGCGCTGACCGATTGCCTGATGTTCCTGTGCCGGTATCACGGCACGCCCATGTCACGGGAGTCATTGATCGCCGGGCTGCCGCTCGAGAAGGGCCGCCTGGCGCCGCCGGAATTCGATCGTGCGGCGCGCCGGGCCGGCTTGTCGAGCCGACTCGTCGCCGGCAAGGTGCGCACGGTGAACCCGGCGCTTCTGCCGGCCATCGTCTTGCGAGAGGACGACTGCGCGTGCGTGATCACGGCGATCGACCGCACGGCGGGTGTCGCGGCGGTAATCTACCCGGAACTCAACGACGCCGAAGTCGAAATCGGGCTCGATGTCCTCGAGGACGAGTCGACGGGCTGGCTGATCTACGTCCAGCCTCGATTCCACTTCGACGAGCGGGCCGGCGGGCTCTCTCCAAGGCCCGACCAGCACTGGTTCTGGGGCGTGATTCGCGAAAATCGCGGGTTGTACCGCGACGTGCTGATCGCCGCGGTGATGATCAACCTGTTCGCCGTGGCGATGCCGTTGTTCATCATGAACGTCTATGACCGGGTGGTACCCAACGCGGCGACCGAAACCCTCTGGGTGCTCGGGGCGGGGGTTTTCCTTGCGATCAGTGCCGATCTAGCCCTGCGCGTCATGCGTAGCCGGTTCGTTGACCTGGCGGCGAGCCGTTCGGACGTCAAGCTGTCCTCGTCGATCATGGAACGCGTGCTCGGGATGCGGATGGCGAACCGCCCCACCTCGACGGGCTCGTTCGCCAACACCGTCCACGCCTTCGAGTCGGTTCGCGGTTTCATCGGCTCGATGAGCGTGGTCGCCCTGGTCGACCTGCCGTTCGTGCTGCTTTTTGCCGGCATCGTCGCGCTCATCGGCTGGCAACTGGTTGTGCCGATCGTCCTGGGGGCGCTGGTTGTGCTGCTGTACGCATTGAACGCACAGCGTCGTCTTCAGCACTTGTCCGAGGACGCCATGCGGGCCGGCGCGATGCGCAACGCCACGCTGGTGGAAGGCTTGACCGACATCGAGACGGTCAAGGCGTTCGGCGTGGAAAGCCGCATCCAGGCGGACTGGGAGAAAACCTCGGTGTTCCTGGCGCAGAACGCCGCGCGCATGCGCCTGATCTCCGCCTCGGTGGTCAGCGGCGCGCAGTGGGCCCAGCACGCGGTGGGGATCGCGATCATCGTGATCGGTGTCTACCTGATAATGGAGGGTGAACTCAGTCTCGGCGGCATGATCGCGGCCTATCTCCTGTCGTCGCGTGCCATGGCGCCGATCGGTCAGGCGGCAGGCTTGGTGATGCAGTACCACCAGTCGGCCGCCGCGCTCGATGCGCTTGACGAGGTGATGGGCCAACCGGTCGAACGCCCGCCGGGCAAGTCCTGGATCAGCCGGCCGGGCCTGACCGGCGAGATCGAGTTTCGCCACGTGAGCTTTTCCTACCCGCAGACTGGCGGGGTGGTGCTTGATGACGTGAGTTTCCGCATCGGTGCCGGCGAGCACGTCGCTGTTCTGGGGCGTAACGGCTCGGGCAAGAGCACCATTGAGAAGCTGATTCTCGGACTCTACGAGCCAGACTCCGGTGCGGTGCTGATCGACGGTGTCGATGCCCGCCAGATCGACCCGGCCGAGTTGCGCCGAGCGATCGGCTACGTGCCGCAGGACATCTCCCTGTTTCACGGCTCGTTGCAGGATAACCTCACCTTGGGCGTGGTTGACGTCGATGACGCCCGTATCCTCGAGGTGGCCAAGCTCAGTGGCTTGGCGCCCATGATCAATCGCCATCCGGAGGGCTTTGACATGCCCATGGGCGAGCGAGGCCAGTTCGTCTCCGGCGGTCAGCGCCAGTCGATCGCGATCGCCCGCGCGTTGTTGCACGACCCGCCGATGCTGGTGCTCGACGAGCCCACCGGGTCACTGGACCATTCCACCGAGGCCCTGATCAAGCGCAACCTCCAGCAAGTCGCCAAGCACAAGACATTGCTCGTCAACACCCATCGCAGTTCGATGCTGGAACTGGCTGATCGGATCCTGGTGATCGACGCCGGTCGGCTGGTCGCCGACGGGCCAAAGGGCGAGGTCATCGAGGCATTGCGCCAGGGCCGTATCTCGGGGGCGGAGCGATGACTGACGCGCGGCGTAAGACCATCGAGGAGCGCGGTTTCGAGGGGGTCGGACGCTTGACCGGCGTCCGTGGTGGCGAGGGCGGCGGTTCTGGCTCGGCAAAGGGGCTAGGCGAGGAGCGACCCGGCAGTTGGGCCGCCCAGGCAGGCTGGGCTCAGCTGCAGCAAAGCCCGATCCGGGCCCGCGCGCTGCTCTACACCTTGTTCCTGGTGTTGGTCGCGCTGATCGTGTGGGCGGGCTTTGCCGAACTCGACGAGGTGATCCGTGGTCAGGGTGAGGTCATTCCGTTGCAGAAGACCCAGCTCGTCCAGTCACTTGACGGCGGGACGGTTCGAGAAATACTGGTAGACGAGGGCGATACGGTCGAAGAGGGTGACCTGCTGGTGACACTCGAACCGACCCGGTCGATGTCGAGCTTGCGTGAAAACGTGGTCCAACGCGAGGCGCTGCGCGCCGAAGTGGCCCGTCTCGAGGCCCTGACCAATGAAGAACCGGTGAGCTTTCCCCCTGACCTCGAGCGGGAGGCACCGGGCCTGATTGCCAAGGAACGCCGACTTTACGACTCCTCGCTTCGAGAGCTCGAGGAACAGATCTCGATCCACGAGGAGAAGCTCGAGCAACGCCGACAGGATCTCCGCGAAGCCGAGGCGGCCCGCAACCAGCACGCCAGGGCATTGGCGTTGATCCGTCGGGAGCTGACCGTGACACGTCCCCTGCAGAATTCGGGCGCCGTTTCCGAGGTCGATATCATCCGGCTCGAGCGCGACGAGGCCAATAGCCTGGGCGAGATGGCACGCGCCGACGCGGCAATCACCCGGGCGAAATCGGCGATCGAGGAGGCGACGGTGCGTATCCAGGAGGTGCGCCTCAATGCCCTAAATCGCTGGCGGTCGGAGCTGTCCGAGGCCAGCGCCAGGCTCGATGCACTCGGCGAGGCGCAGGTGGGGCTAGCAGACAAGGTCGAACAGACGCGTGTTCGCGCGCCGATGGCCGGCATCGTCCAGCGTTTGTTCATCAACACCACGGGTGGGGTCGTCGGCCCCGGGCGCGAGATCCTCGAGATTACGCCGTCCAACGACAATCTCCTGATCGAGGCACGCATCAATCCCAAGGACATCGCGTTCCTCCGCCCCGGTCTGCCGGCGAAGGTGAAGGTCAGTGCCTACGACTTCACCCAGTACGGTGGGCTGGATGCGACCGTCAGGCACATCAGTTCCGACACCAT
>JAWLFB010000002.1:0-66634 GCA_041685825.1 Guyparkeria sp.
CACCGTGGCGAGTGCGCTCGCCCTCACCCTGCTACTCACGGGATGCAGCAGCATGAAACTCGAGCAATTCCAGGGCACCACGCCCGCCTTCGATCTCACGGAGTACTTCGAGGGACAGACTTGGGCGCACGGCATCTTCGAGAGCCGCGGCGGCGAAATCAAGCGCCAGTTCCGCGTCGAGATCGACGGCTACTGGGAGGACGAGGAATTCGTACTCGACGAGGATTTCGTCTACGACGACGGCGAAACCGACCAGCGCACCTGGCGTATCACTCCCGCCGGCGAGGGCCGCTACGTGGGGCGGGCCGGCGACATCGTCGGGACCGCCGAGGGCCACGAGGTGGGCCAGGCGCTCAACTGGCGCTACGTGCTGCGCCTGCCCTACGGCGACTCGACCATCGACGTGACCTTCGACGACTGGATGATCCGTCGCAGCGAGAACGTGGTAATCAACCGCGCGACGGTGACGAAATTCGGTATCCGCGTCGGCGAGGTCACGCTGTTCTTCACCAAGAGCGATCCCGACGAGGGAGCATCATGAATACGCGTTCAATCCGGCTGAGCATGGCGCTGGGATTAGCGATGATGCTCGGCACGGGCGCCGCGCCGGCCTTGGCCGATACATTCGACCCCGAAAATTCGTTGGGTGACAGCACGCTCACCCTGCAAGGATCCGGCACCGCCAGTTACATGATCTGGGACGTCTATGATGCGGCGCTCTACGCCCCACCCGAAGCCAACGAGAATGCCATCGTCAACGCCGAAGTGCCCATGCGCCTGATCCTTGAGTACCACCGCGACGTGGGCGCTGAAGATATCCGCAAAGCCACCTGGGTGGCGCTGGACGAGCAGTACGCGGGCGAGGAACGCGAGCGGCTACGGCCGAAGATCGACGCGATCCAGAACGCCATGATCGACGTCACCGACGATGATCGCTACCGACTCGACTGGGACCCCGAGGCGAAACGCCTGACCCTGAGCCTCAACGACGAGACCCGCTTCGAGTCGGATGACCGCGAGCTGGCACGGGCCTACTTCGGCATCTGGCTGGCCGAGCCACCTCTGTCGGACAAGCTACGCGCCGCTCTGCTGTCACGGGTAGACTGACAGAGCGGCCGCGCGACGAGGAGGGTGGTCTCGTCCGGGCGACCGGACCGGGTATCGGAGAGGCTCTCAGACCGCGGCCGGCAACGGCTCCTCGATTACCCTCCTAGCCGGCAGGTATTCCCACCAGGCCACGGCCGGACCGTCGGAGTCCATCGGGCGGAGGTAGCGGGCATGCTCGGCTTCCTTGCCAGCGTTGTCGTAGTCCATGCCATCCTTGCGGAACGAGGCGAGAATGCGCTGGCGCGAAATCTCTTCCTTGCCGTCGATCAGCCCGGGGTGATTGCGCAGCACGAAATCCGGCTGGAAGAAGAAGTAGGTGTAGTCGAAACCGTAGGGGTTACGCGGGTGGTCCTCGGGATAACAGACACCGAAGGCGGTGAGAAACATGCTCTCGCCAGCCCACACGAATTTCCAGCCAGCCTTGTCATCCACGCGGCGCAGGCAGTCCGACCCGGCCGGGTCGATGCGATTGAGCCCGTCGAGCAACAGCGCGGTGGTCTCGGCCAATCGCTCGATCGAATGACTGTAGGAAGCGGGCAGACGGAAGGCCAATCCCTTGAACTTTTCCTTGTGCGCGACCGTCATGAAGCGGAACAGGTCCTCGCCGAACTGGCGCACGTTGGCCTCGAAGCCGAGCGCCGGATCGTAGTCGCGCGCGCCCCAATACTTGCCCGACGGGGCGAAGATGCAGCGGGTCTTGTCGACCGCGCCCATGAACTCGAGATGCGTGGGCGAGTAGACCGGCACGTGCGCCGCATGGCGCTCGAAGCCCGCGCGAACCGCTTTGGCCACCTCGGCGCGCATCGCCTGCGGGTGAACCTCGGCCATGTGCTCGGGGAATTGAGCGGCAATCACCGCGAACAGGGTATTGGTCAGGCTCTGCAGGCTCGCCAGCCCGTTGACCGGCAGGGACTCGGCCAACGCCGGCGCCTCGTTGTAAAAACGTAGCGTGGCCGCAAGATCGGCCAGCCGATCGGAGAGCATCGCGGCGGGAAACAGGGTGCGCCCTTCCTCAGACTGACAGGTCTTGAGCGCCTTGTCGGCCTGAACGTAGTAGCGGTGGGCTGTCTCCAGGACCAGGAAGGAGAGCAGGGACAGGTCGAGGTCATTGGCGGCCCGCGGGGCCTGCCAGTCACGTTCGGCCAGAGTCTCGGCCAGACGGATGGCCGCCGCGTCGTCGAGCGTGACGCCCTGATCCAACGCCCAGCCACCGACTAACCGACGACCCAGCACAAACTGCTTCATGATGTTCATGGCACGCCCCGTTTTCTATGCTCACCTCTCAACCCACAAGTCACTGTTTTGAAACATCAAACCAGCGACCTGCCAAACCCCGCCGCGCCGAGCGGAGCGCGCAATCTACCGGATAATGGCCGTGGGCGCAAAGAAGGGGGCAGAATCGGGCAGCTATATCGTGCTAAACCGTTGCAGAAAAACGGGTTTTACCCGACAAACGGGCTCGGAAAATGAACGGGTGGACAATCGCGACACACCCGTCGGGCGCCCGTTTTTCAGGCGCTCAGTTCACGCCATTCACCCGGGGCGAGACCATCGAGCCGATAAGGGCCGATCGCCACCCGGATCAGGCGCAGGGTGGGAAAGCCGACGTGGGCGGTCATGCGCCGCACCTGGCGGTTGCGCCCCTCGCGCAGGGTGATCTGCAACCAACTGGTCGGCACGCTCTTGCGGTAGCGCACCGGCGGGTCGCGCGGCCAGAGCCAATCGGGCTCGTCGATCCGCTCAGCACCCGCCTCCCGCGTGGGGCCGTCCTTGAGAGTCAAGCCGTCGCGCAGGGCGATTAACGCCGCCTCGTCTATCTCGCCCTCGACCTGTGCGAGATAGACCTTGGCGAGCTTATGGCGCGGGTCGGCCAGACGGTTCTGCAGGCGCCCGTCGTCGGTAAGAAGCAACAGACCCTCGCTGTCGCGGTCGAGTCGACCGGCCGGATAGACGCCGGGAAAGTCGATCCAGTCGGCGAGGGTCGCCGCCGGGCTGTTGACCTCGACCGTGAATTGGGACAAGCAATCGAACGGCTTATTGACGGCGAGAAGAGCCATCTCGTTGATCCTCAGGCGGAACGCACAAGCGGGGCGTCCCAGGCCTCCCAGCGCTCGATCTGGGCGGGGTCGGCCCCGGCCTGCTCGAGAAGCCCGACCAGCGCAGGGCGATCGATGCCCTTCCAGGGCGAGGGCGTCTCGGCCAGCGGGAGATCGCAGACGATCTCGGTCAGCCGCCGCGACAGGCGCACCTGCGCCTCGTTTTCTTGGAGCAGCCGCTGGGCGCGTGGCGCCCCGCGGAATTTCATGCCGTAGACGGCGGACAGATTCTCGTAGATTCCGTCGATGCAGCCATGCTTACGCAGCAGTCGGGCGGCGGTACGCGGCCCGATACCCGGCACGCCAGGAATGTTGTCGGCCACGTCGCCGGACAGCGCCAGCCAGTCGGCGATCTGCGCCGGGCGCACGCCGAAGCGCCGCTCGACGTCGCCATAGGCCATCACCGAGCCGCGCATGGGGTTGTACCAGCGATCGTCGGGACCGAGCAACTGGGCGAGATCTTTGTCGCCGGTGACGATGGTCACAGCACGCTCGCGGCTGCGCAACCGGCCGACCAGCGTGCCGATGACGTCGTCGGCCTCAAAACCGGCATGATCGAGCGCGCCGAAACCGGCCGCGGTGGCCAGCTCGCGACAACGCGGGAACTGCTCCTTGAGATCGACGGGTGTGGGTGGGCGATGCCCCTTGTAGTCGGGATAGATCGCCTGCCGATGACCGCGTCCGCAGGGGGCATCGAAAATCGCGGCGATGATCGGCGCGGGCTGCTTGGGCAGCCAGGTCGATTCCAGAAGCGCCAGCAGGTAGTCGGCAAAACCCAGCACGGCATTGACCGGACGTCCGGCCTGATCGGTGCGGCCCTTGTCGTAGACGTGCCACGCCCGCCAGATTTGCGCGTGAGCGTCGATCAACCAGGCTCGGGATTGGGTCATCGGGCCCCCGGCATCGGATGCGGGCGATAGGGCGTGCGCGCCACCCCGTCGGCCTCGGCCGCACCCGCGACCGCTGCAGGCAGGCGTTCGATCAGCCGCGGGTCGAACGGCTTGGGCAAGATGTACTCCGGCCCGAAGGCCATCGCGTCGATATCGTAGGCCTTGAGCACCGACTCGGGCACGGTCTCCCGGGCGAGTGCCGCCAGCGCCTCGACGCAGGCGATCTTCATGTTGGGCGTGATCCGACGGGCACGGCAATCGAGCGCGCCGCGGAAGATGAACGGGAAGGCCAGAACGTTGTTGACCTGGTTGGGGTAGTCGCTGCGCCCCGTCGCCATGATCAGATCGTCACGCACTTGGTGGGCGAGCTCGGGCAGGATCTCCGGGTCGGGGTTGGCCAAAGCGAAGACCACCGGCTTCTCAGCCATACTGGCGAGCATCTCCTCGCTGATCAGGTTGGGTGACGACAGGCCGACGAAAGCATCGGCTCCCACAAGCGCCTCGGCGAGCGTGCGAGCCTCGGTGTTCGCGGCAAAGCGACGATGATGCAGGGGCAGGTCCTCGAGTCCCTCGTGCAGCACACCGACACGATCGACCACCAGCAGGTTCTCGCGCTTGAGGCCCATGTCGAGCAGCAAGTTTAGGGTGGCCGTGCCGGCCGCACCCGCCCCGACCAGCACCAGTTTCGCCTCCTCAAGCCGCTTACCCTGCAGGCGCAGGGCGTTGGTCAGCCCGGCGGCGATGATGATCGCGGTGCCGTGCTGGTCGTCGTGGAAGACAGGGATGTCCATCGCCTCACTGAGCGCCGCCTCAATCTCAAAGCAACGCGGCGCGCAGATGTCCTCCAGATTGACGCCACCGAAGGAGGGCTCGAGCCGACGCACCGTATCGATGAAGGCCCGGGGGTTTTCCGCCTCGACCTCCAGGTCGACCACGTCGATATCGGCGAATCGCTTGAACAGCACGCCCTTGCCCTCCATCACCGGCTTGGAGGCCAGTGGCCCGAGATTGCCCAAACCCAGGATCGCCGAGCCATCGGAGATCACGGCCACCAGATTTCCGCGGGCGGTGTACTGCCAGGCGGCGTCCGCATCGGCGGCAATGGCGCGTACCGGCTCGGCCACACCGGGCGAGTAGGCCAGCGCCAGATCGCGGGCCGTCTCGGTGGGCTTGGTGATTGCCGTGGCGATCTTCCCCGGCTGCGGCTTGGCGTGATAATCGAGCGCTTCGACGCGCCGTTGTTCGGCATCGGGACGTTGTGTCATGGGGGCCTGGGCAGTGTGGGTTTGATCGGTGTGGATGACGGGGTCACATCTTATCAGCGCCCGTCGGGCGCGTCAGGGCGATAGCCCGTGCGATTGGACGCTATGATGCGCACATGACCTCCTCAATCCGCTCACTGACTGCCCGACCGCTTGTCACGACCCTGCTTCTGGGTGCGCTACTGCTGGTCGCATGGCTAACCTGGGGCAGTCCGTCGTCCGACGACGGTACCCAACGGGTAATGTGGCTGGGCGGCGAGCGTTTCGAGATCGAGCTGGCGACCACCCCAACGAGTCGCCAGCGGGGGTTGATGCACCGCCCGCCGCTTGCAGAGGACCAGGGCATGCTATTCATCTACCCGGACGAGGCACGGCGCTCTTTCTGGATGAAGAACGTCTCGTTTGCTATCGACATTCTCTATCTCGATGCCGAATGGCGCGTGATCCACCGGCACGAGGCCGTGCCGCCCTGCCGCCGCGACCCTTGCCCCGGTTACCCGAGCGACGCCGCCGCGCGCTACGTGCTCGAACTGCCCGCGGGCACGGCAGGCCGGCTGTCACTTGAAGCAGGCACCCGGATCGACCCACCCGCACCGGTTGGCGCGGCCAAGAAAAAAGCCCCGGACGGTTAGTCCGAGGCCTTTGCCGTAAAATCGGTGTTGGGAGTTACTGCTGCTGAGCAGGCAGGATCAGGATCTCGACCCGGCGGTTCTGCGAGCGCCCCTGGGCGGTGTCGTTGGTCGCAATCGGGCGGCTAAAGCCGTAACCGACCGGCTGCAGGCGACTAGCAGGCACACCGGAGCGAGACAGGTAGCTCGTCACGCTCTCGGCACGATTAAGCGACAAGTCTTGGTTGTAGCTCGCCGAGCCGGTCGAGTCGGTGTGACCCTCGACACGCACCACGGTGTTCGGATATTGCTGTAGCGAGTTGGCCAGCTGATCGAGGGTGGAGCGGAATTGCGCCTTGATGTCGGCACTATTGGTGTCGAAGGTGATCGACTCGGGGGCCTGCAGGCGGATGGTGTCGCCTTGGCGCTGGACATCAATGCCTGTGCCCTGCATCTCCTGACGCAACTCGCGTTCCTGCTGGTCCATCTGGCGGCCGACCAGACCACCGACGGTGGCACCTACCGCAGCGCCGATCAGGGTGCCGCCGGTCTTGTTGCCCGAACCGGCAATCACGTTGCCGAGCAGTGCACCGGCACCGGCGCCGACAGTCGCCCCCGTCGTGGTCTTGCGGTTCTCGCCCGTGTAGGGGTTTTGTGCACAGCCGGCCACGAGCAACACGCTCGCGGCGGCGGCGATCAACGTCATGTGTTTCATAATCGTCACTCCTTGGATGGTCGCCAGAATCGGGCGGCTGTCGAGCTATCCACGATCCCGCTAAACTTGACGGCCCGAAAGGGCCAGTTGACGGGATTCAGGTACTAGATAAGGCCTTCGGAAACTCGGTTGGTTCCCACCCGATCTCTTGGCAGAAATTCTGAATTCCGGTGATTAGATAGTAGCGCATGCACCCAGGACCGACAGAAGTTCTTCCACGTCGTCCCGCTGGTGTGCCACACTGAAGGTCACCCGCAGGCGCGAGCTGCCCACCGGGACCGTCGGGGGACGGATCGCCGGCACAAGCAGCCCCGCCGCGTCGAGCCGCTCGGCCATCGCCAACGCTCGGTCCGCCTCACCCACCGACAATGGCTGGATCGGAGTGGATGACGGCATCGGCTCGAGCCCCTCGATGCCAGCCAAACCGGCGCGAAACAGGCGCACCAGCTCAGTTAGGTGATCACGGCGCCAGCCCTCGTCACGGACGATCACCAGAGCGGCACGCGAGGCCTCGGCCACGGCCGGTGGCTGCGCGGTGGTGAACAGGTAGGTGCGCGCCCGTTGCAGCAGCACCGCCAACGGCTCGCCGGCACCGGCCACAAAGGCCCCGGCCGTGCCAAAGGCCTTGCCGAGGGTGCCGACCCGCAGCACTCGCTCGCCGGGCACCAGGCCGGCGGCCTCGAAACTGCCCCGCCCCCGGGCGCCGAGCACACCGAAGGCGTGCGCCTCGTCGACCACCAGCCAGGCATCGAAACGATCGGCCAGCTCGGCCAGTTCGGCCAGCGGCGCAATGTCACCGTCCATGGAGAACACACCGTCGGTGAGGATCATGCGCTCGCCACGGGCGCGCTCGAGGCGAGCCTCGAGGTCGGCCAGGTCGTTGTGGCGATAGCGGGACAGGCGAGCGCCGGAAAGCTGCACGGCATCGATCAGCGAGGCGTGATTGAGCCGATCGGCGATCACGGTGTCACCCCGCCCCATCAGGGCTCCGACCACGCCGAGGTTCGCCATGTAGCCAGTGGAAAAAAGTCGCGCGGCATCCACGTCGAGCCAGTTTGCCAGTTCATCCTCCAGCCGCTGATGGGGTTCGAAGTGGCCGTTAATGAGGTGCGCCGACCCCGCACCCACCCCGTAACGGTCGATGCCCGCGTGCATGGCGTCGGCCAGCCGCGGATCGTTGGCTAACCCGAGGTAGTCATTACTGCAGAAGGCTAGATGCTTACGCCCGTCGATCCACATGCGTGCCCCCTGGGGCGAGGCAGCCACCCTCAGCCGGCGGGTCAGCCCCGCTCCGGCACGCTCGTCCAGCCACTGTGTCCAATCATGCTTTGTGATAGCGTCACCTTCACTGTAATCCAAGCGCCGGCCGTCGAGCCGGACGCACCCGAGGCTCGCCCGCATGCGTCTGCCGGTCAACATCTTCCTGTGGACCTTTACCGCCACCCTGGTGCCGCTCGTGCTGCTGGTGTGGGGCGTGACCAGCTACAGTGAACAGCGCTTCCAGAAGGAAGTTAGCCGGGAAATCGACGAGAACATCGACTCGTTGATCGGCGAGATGAGCAACCGGATGCGCTACGAGCGCGAGGTGGTCGAAGGCATCGGCCAGTCACAGGAAATCCAGACCATGCTCAATGCCCTGATGGCCTCGTCGATGGGCATTCGCCACCCCGAGCTGACCTCGATGCGCATCAACGCCAACCGCTTCTTGGCAGGCCTGCAGCGCACCGTACCGGGGCTGGGGAGTATCCGCATTCTCGACGCGGCCGGCAACACGGTCATCAAGGTCACCCTCGGGCGGGTCGCCTCGCCCTCCTTCGACAGCCTCGGGCAGGTCAACTACGTCGAGGAGGAGTTCGACAACGACCGCTTCCTGCAGCGGCTGGAGGGCCTGCCCTCCGACCAGATCAGCTTCATGACCCTGCCGCTGGACTTCGGCGACGCCCTGCCCGGCCGGGAACCGAGCACCCTGTACGCCGTGCGCCCGCTGCGCAACGTCGACGACCGCACAGCCGGTTACGTGGTGGTCAACACCTTCGGCGAGCAACTCGACCAGATACTGTCCTTCTCGCCCCGCCCCCGGGACGGCAAGGTAATGATCATCGAACACAACCCGGGCATGCCGGCCCGCGACGGCCTGCTTTTGTTCGACGATCAGCGCGGCATCGGCTTCATCAGCCCGTTTGAGAACGGCGGCCAGGCCGACTACCCTGACGCCCGGCAAATCGACGGCGGGGCATTCTGGGATGCCGCCGTGGCGCAATCGAACGGCTCCTATCTTAGCGCGGACGGCAACACCCGCTACTACTATCAGGAGTACCATCCCTACCCGCATAGCCTCGCCTCGTGGTTCGTGGCCTTCAAGTTGCCGGCTGACATCACCACCGCCCCGTTCCGGGATATCCGGCTGAGTCTGTTCGGCTTCGGCCTGCTGGCTTTGGTGATGAGCCTGCTGTTCGCCGGTCTCGGGGCGAGATTCTTTTCCCGGCCGATCATCCGACTCTCCGAGAGCCTCAAGCGATTCGCCGACGGGCACCGCGACGGCCCGATCCCGGTGGACTCGCGCACCACCGAGGTCCACGAGTTACAGGCCTCGTTCCGCTATCTGACCACCCATCTCGCTGAAGAGGCTCGCCGGCGTGACCGCGCGGAAAAGAAGGCCCTTCAGCAGGCCAAGCTCGCCTCGATCGGCGAGATGGCCGCCGGCATCGGCCACGAGATCAACAACCCGCTCAACAACATTCTCACGCTCACCCGACTAGTCGAGCGCCAGCTCCCGGCGGACCAGCCCGGGGTCCACGCCGACATGAATGACCTGCGTGCCGAAGCGCATCGCGCCAGCCGCATCGTGCGTGGCGTGATGAACTTCGCCCGCCAGTTGCCCCCCGAACACGAGGAGATCGCGTTGGCCGAGTGGCTAGAGGAGGTGATCGACCGCATGGAGCCCGAGGCCATGGAGGCCGACGTGCATCTAGCCCTACTGAGCGCTACCGCTCGCTGCCAGGCGGAATTCGATCCCGGCCAGATGGAACAGGTGATCGCCAACTTAGTCCGAAACGCCATTCACGCCAGCCCCACCGGTGGCCATATACTGATTCAGGCCGAATGCCTCGACGAAACCGTCCGGATCGAGATCCGCGACGAGGGCAGTGGCCTGCCGACCGAGGTGATCGAGCAGATATTCGACCCGTTCTTCACCACCAAGGAGGTCGACCGTGGCACGGGCCTGGGACTATCGATCAGCTTAGGTATCGTGCAATACCACGGTGGCGAACTGACGCTGGAAAACCGGCGTGATCTAGGCGAGGACGCCACCGGCGTGCTCGCCCGGGTCGTGCTGCCACGCCACAAGGCACGGCCACGCGTCATCCGCCCCCCAGAAACATCTCCCTTCCCGAGAACCGCTCCATCGACAACGACGCCATGACGAAAGCCAGGCTAAACGACAACCCGCCGGTCATCGCCTTCGTAGACGACGACGAACGCGCCTCGGACCTGTTCACCCGCTATGCACACACGGAGGGACTGACGGTTCACGGCTTTCAGTCGGTCGAGGCCGCCCAGTCGTGGCTGACGGACAACCCAGTCGATCTGGTGATCTCGGATCTCAAGATGCCGGGCATGAACGGCCTCGAGTTCCTCGAATGGCTGCGCGGCGAATGGCCGGATCTGCCAGCGATTCTGATCACCGGCTACTCGACCATCGACAACGCCATCCAGGCACTGCGGCTCGGCGCCAGCGATTTCGTCAAGAAGCCCTACGACCCAGAGGAGCTCATCGACCTGGTACGCCGGCTGCTCGACGAAGGACCGGCCCAACCACCCGCCGCGACCGAGCCGAGCGAACGAGCCATGCTGGGCGAGTCGAAGGCCATCGAGGCGGTCTATCACATCATCGACAAGATCCGCGACGTGCGCATCAGCGTGATGATCGAGGGCGAATCCGGCTCGGGCAAGGAGCTGGCCGCACGCGCCACCCACGAGCGCTCCGACTTCGCCGGCAGACCCTACATCGTGATCGACTGCGGCGCATTGACCGATACCCTGCTAGAGAACGAACTCTTCGGCCACGAGAAGGGCGCCTTCACCGGCGCGAACACCGCTAAGCCGGGCCTGCTTGAAGTCGCCAGTGGCGGCACGGTCTTTCTCGACGAGATCGGCAATATCTCGGACGCCATGCAGATCAAGTTGCTGCGGGTGGTGCAGGAACAGGAAATCACTCGCGTCGGCGGGGTGCAGACCATCCCCATCGACGTTCGATTCATCGTTGCGAGCAACCGCAACCTCGCCGAGATGGTCCGAGAAGGCACGTTCCGCCACGACCTGTACCACCGATTGAACGTGGTGCGCCTGCTGATGCCGCCGCTGCGTGACCGACGCGATGACATTCCGGCTCTGGCGCAACACTTCATCGACGAGTTCGCCGGCCGATTCCGCCGACCGGCCAAGCGCCTGACCGAACGAGCCGAGCGCGCGATTCTCGACTACCCCTGGCCCGGGAACGTCCGCGAACTCAAGAACGCCATCGAGCGGGCCGTAGCCCTGTCCGACAGTGAGGAGGTCGACCTGGAACTGGTCGGTGAGGACACCGCGCCAGCCGCAACCGACCACGGCACGAACGCCATCGACGCCGATTTTCCCACCCTCGAGGAACTCGAGCGCCGCTACATCGAAAAGACGCTGGAACACGCGCAAGGCAACCGCGAAAAGACCGCCAACATCCTCGGCATCAACAAGTCGACTCTTTGGCGCAAGCTGCAGAACTACGGCAAGAAGTGACACCCACGTCGCCCGGGCCGACCTCATCCGAAATCATTGCAACGCCGGGCGCACCGAAATTGCAGATTGCAACTTGCAACGGATGACCGAATCCCATCGTTACCCTTTGCCAACAATGACTTACCAAACTGGCACGGGCCATGCTTCTCCTTGGGGCGTGGACAACCACACATTAACGAGGAGTTAAGATATGCAAACCAAGCGTCGCGTATTTCTGAAAGGCAGCCTCGCTGCCAGTGCTGCTGGCCTGGCCGTTGGTGCCGGTCTGCTTTCCCCGCGTGCCGTTCTGGCCGCCGAGTGGCCGGAAAGCGCCTTCAAATCCGAGAGCATGGACAACGCCCTGAACGAGCTGTTCGGCAGCTCTGACGTTTCCGACTCAGACGACATCACCGTCAAGGCCCCGGACATCGCCGAGAACGGCGCCGTTGTTCCGGTCACCGTCGAGTCTGCCATCGCAGACTCTGGCAAGGTCGCAATCTTCGTTTCGAAGAACCCGACTCCGCTGGTCGCTTCCTTCGACCTGTCTGGCGCCAACCCGTTCGTCTCCACCCGCATCCGCATGGGCGAGACCGACGACGTAACCGGCGTAATTCACGCTGGCGGCAAGCTTTACAAAGCCGGCAAAGAAGTCAAGGTAACTATCGGTGGCTGCGGCGGCTAATCAGCCTCTGAACCGAAGTCATTGATTAAAGACAGATAACCCAAGAGGTATAGATTATGTCTACTATCCGCATGCGCATTTCTCCGGCCGGCGACGTCCTGGACGTGAAGGCCCTGATCCGTCATCCGATGGAAACCGGCAACCGCGAAGACAAGTCCACCGGCGAGAAAATCCCGGCCGACTACATTCAGACCATGAATGTACAAGTCAATGGCGAAGAAGTCATGACCTGCAACCTGTCGGAAGGTGTCTCCAAGAACCCCTACCTGAACATCAAGATACCGGGCGCGAAGGGTGACGAGGTCACCATCTCCTGGAACTCCAACACAGGTGACACCGACGAGGCGACCCAGGCTGCCTAAGGCAGACTGATTAACCCGAAGGGCAAGGCCCGCCACTCGGCGGGCCTTTTTCGTGCCTGGCGTCTTTATCTCGGCGGGCGACAGCGACCGCTTCCGGCCCGCTCAAGCGGGCGGCGGTGCCTCCAGCCAGAAAGTCACCGGTCCATCATTGACCAGTTCGACCTGCATACTCGCCCCAAAACGCCCAGTCGCTACGCCCCCTAGGCAGCGGTGGCTTAGCGCGCCGCCGAATACGCCGAACAACTCTTCCGCCTCCTCTGGATCGGCCGCCGAGGTAAAGCTGGGCCGATTACCGCGACGGGTGTCCGCCGCCAAGGTGAACTGTGGCACGGCCAGCACCCCGCCCCTAGCCTGCTGAACGGACAGATTCATTCGGCCGGCCTCGTCGGGGAACACGCGGTAATTGAGCACCCGCTCGGCCAAACGCTCGGCCTGGTCGGGGCCATCCCCCTGCTCGACCCCGACCAAGCAGACCAGTCCCACCCCGATTTCGCCCACCACTACCCCATCGACCCGCACGGCACCCCACCGGGCGCGCTGGATCAGACCGATCACGAACGCCCCTCGTCGGCGAACCGATCGGTAGCACGCACCAGCGAATCAACGATTCCCGCCTCGCTTGCGGCATGACCGGCGTCATCGATCACCTCGAATCTCGCGGTTGGCCAACGCTCGTGCAGGGCAAAGGCCTGGTCAACAGGACAGACCATATCGTAGCGACCATGCACGATGTGCCCCGGGATATCGGCAAGGCGATCCATGCCATCAAGCAACGGCGTCTCGAGGAACGAGTCGTTCATGAAATAGTGGTTCTCGATCCGGGCGATCGACAGGGCGTGGTGGGCATCGGCGAAGTAATCCACTACTTCGTCCTCGGGACGCAAGGTGGCGCAGCGCCCCTCCCACACCGACCACGCCCGTGCGGCCTGGTACTGAGCGATCTGGTCGTCGCCATTGAGCAGACGGTGATACGCGGCGACCAGGTCGTCGCGCTCGCCGGGGGGAACCGGGACGAGGTAATCGCGCCAGTAATCGGGGAACACGTGCGAGGCCCCATCCTGGTAGAACCATCTGACGTCCTGCCGGCGGCAGAGAAACACACCTCGCAGGATCAGCCCGGTGACCCGCTCAGGATGTATCTGGGCATAGGCCAGCGCCAGAGTCGATCCCCAGGAGCCACCGAAGACCAACCAGCGGTCGATGCCCAATGTTTCACGCAGCAACTCGAGATCGGCGATCAGGTGGGCGGTCGTGTTGGCCTCCAAACCGGCATGCGGCATCGAACGACCGGCACCGCGCTGGTCCGGCAGGATGATGCGGTAGCGGTCCGGGTCGAAGAACCGCCGGTGCATTGGAGTGCAGCCCGCTCCCGGTCCGCCATGCAGGAAAAGCACCGGCAGTCCGGACAGCCGACCGCATTCCTCGACATGCATGACATGGCCATCGCCGACCGGCAGGCTGTGATTGACCAGGGGTTCGATCGGGGGGTAGAGCGCACGCATGCAGACGGACCTCGATTGGCTGCGGTGGAAGAACGGGCCGGGTGACGGGATCCAGTCTAGGGAAACTCTGCACGAATCGACAACGCCTCTTTACCGCGCAGCCGACAGCCGACTCGCTCAGCGTTGGTGCAACGGTTGACGCGCCAACACCCCCCGACCACCTTAGCAAGCGCCCCCATCGCCATGGTGTGGATATTGCTATCTAGAAACGACTGTGTCACCGGAGAGCCTCATGTCACAACGCGAGCGAATGCAACGCCTTGTCGAACTCAAGCGCGCCCTGGAAAAGGACATGGGGATTACCGTCGACATCTCTCGCTACGGCGTCGAGCAGCGCCTGCTACGTCTCGCACGGGCAAGCGAGGACCCGGCAGTCAAGGCCCTCGCCGCCTCGCTCGACGAGCCCCCCGATACCGCCGAACCCGAAAATACCGGCGAACCCGGCCCTCGCATCCGGGGCTACTACCGGGGTCGCCCCATCTACGACGAGTAGACCCGCACGAATCGACGACGTCGTGCCCGGAGCACGACTGGTAAGATGGGCGTCCATCACCAACGACTCCATCGAGCCGTCGCATGCCCGTCACCCTGAAGAACGACCCCGTCGACATCGCCGACACGCCGAAGGCGCGTTGGGCAACGCCCGGCCGCGGCCTGCAGAAAAGGGTAGCCCGCGCCGTCATGCACTACCGGATGCTGCATCATGGCGACCGCGTCCTGCTGGGACTGTCCGGCGGCAAGGACTCCCTCTCGCTGCTGCACATCCTGCGGCATATCCAGCGGCGAGCGCCGATCGATTTCGAGATCGCCGCGATCACCGTCGACCCGATGGTGCCCGGTTTCGACCCCGGTCCGCTCGGCGATTATCTCGAAACCCTTGGCATACGCCACTACCGGGTGCAGGAAGACATCGTCGCGTTGGCCGACCACCACATGAGCGGGGACTCCTACTGCTCGTTCTGCTCGCGGCTCAAGCGCGGGCTGATCTATCGGCTCGCCCGCGAGGAAGGCTTCAACGTGCTGGCATTGGCCCAACACCTCGACGACCTCGCCGAGAGCTTCATGATGAGCGCGTTTCACGGCGGCAAGCTCAACACCATGAAGGCGCATTACCTCAACGACGCCGGCGACGTGCGTATCATCCGCCCGTTGGTGGACGTGCGCGAATCCGCCCTGATCGACTTCGCCCGACGCTCCGGGCTGCCGGTGATCAACGACAACTGCCCCGCTTGCTTTGCCATGCCAACCCAGCGCGAGCACTTCAAGCAGCTACTTGCGACCGAGGAGCGGGACAACGGCCAGTTGTTCCACTCGCTCCGGTCGACCATCGCGCCACTGGTCGCCGAAGGTGCCGAACGGGCCATTGCGCACGCCAACTCCCACGCCACCCCGACGGCCCTGCTTGCGGACGCTCGCGCGTGAGCAAGAAACGTGATACCGCCTGGTATCGCTGGCGCGGTCGGTTGCGCCTCGCCGCCGCACGCGCCGCGCTCGCCATTTTCGGCCGATTGCCGCTGCCGGCCGCACAACGGCTGGGCAGTTGGCTGGGCAAGCTCGCCTGGATGGCGCGTGGATCGATGCGCCAGACCGTGGAAGGCAACTTGGCCCTCTGCCTGCCGGAAACGGGCCAGGCACAACGCGAGACCATCGCGAGGCAAACCCTGATCGAGACCGGCAAAGGGCTGATAGAAACCGCCTCGGCCTGGCATGCAAGCCGGTCCGACATCGAGGCGATGGTGCGGGGAATGAACGGATTCGAGGCTATCGAACAGGCACTGGCGGCAGGCCGAGGGGCCATCCTGCTGGCACCGCATATCGGCAACTGGGAGCTGGGAGGGCTGGCGACGGGCGCGCGCGTACCGACCACGATCATGTACCGCCCTCCGCGCGAACCGGCCATGGAGCGGCTGTTGATCGAGGCGCGCGCACGCTTCGGTGCCTCGATGGCGCCGGCGAATCTCGGCGGAGTGCGCAAGGCGTTGCGCGCGCTCAAGCGCGGCGAACTGGTCGCCGTCCTTCCCGACCAAGCCCCGCGCTACGGCGAGGGTGTCATGGCGCCGTTCTTCGGCCAGTCAGCGCTAACCATGACCCTGATCCGCACCTTGGCTCAACGCACCGGCGCGGCCGCCTTCACCGGCTGGGCCGAGCGGCTGCCCGATGCGCGCGGCTTTGCGATTCACTATGCGCCGGTCACCGAGCCCATCGATCACGAGGACCCGGTCGAGGCCGCCGCGGCTCTCAACCGCGAGGTCGAGCGAGTTGTGCGCGAGAAACCTAGTCAGTACCAGTGGACCTACCGGCGTTTTCAGCGTCAGGCCAGCGGCCGGGGCCGGCGCGATTAGCGCCAGGAAGACTGACCACAGCCGTCAGATCGGTCAGGTCAGTGCCGGTATCGATCGTCCTCGCCCGGCGGCGTGGTCTTGAAGTACTTGAGCGACCACATTAGCTGGGCCGGGTCATCGATCACCAGATCCTCGATCACGTGGTTGATCGCCGTGGCCGCCTCGCGGTCGGTGCCCGCCGGCAAGTCGACCGGCTCGAGGAATCGCATGCGGTACCGTCCCGTGACCTCGTCGAGCTGACCGATCACCGGATAGACCGGCCGGCGACTGGCCCGCGCCAGCTTGCCCGCCAGCGGCAAGGTGGCCTTTTCCACGCCGAAGAACGGCGCGAAGACGCTGTGCTCGACGCCCAGATCCTCGTCGGCGATGTAGAAGAAACTCCGCCCCGACCGCAGGGCGCGCAAGTGTGGTCCCATGCCGCGCTCGCGCGGCAACGCTTCGGTGCCGTGCCGGGTACGTATCTCACCGAACCACCAGTCGATCACCGGGTTGTCGGCGAAGGGCTTGTAGATCGTCGAGCCCTCGACCGTCTCCGCCAGCATGGCCGCCGCCCATTCCAGACCGACGCTGTGCACGGTCAGGATCAGGCCGGGCTCGGCGCGGAGCCGGTCGAGAATCGCCTGTCCTTCAATCTCTGTCTGGCGGGTCAACTCGCCGCGGGAAGCGCGGCGGATGCGCCCCAGATCCAGCAGCGCGAGCATGTGTCGCTCCAGGTACCGGCGCAGCCATTGCTCGCGCGTCGCGGCGGTCTGATGCGGGAAACACAGCCGCAGGTTGGTGGCGATGATGCCGACCCGGCGAGGGTTGAGGCGCCGGTACAGCCTGGCAAGCACGCGTGCCACGCCACGGCGCAGCGGGTGCCCGCCGACCGCCAGCAGGCGCAGCAGGCCGATACCCAGCCAGGTGGGCCAGTAACGCGGGGCGAGCAGGCCGCGCCGAAAGGCCGGTGGCCCGGCGGCAGAACGCCCTAGGGTCATCGCCGCCAGAACATCGGCAACAGGATGGCCAGAACGGTGAAGATCTCGAGACGACCGAGGATCATGGCCAGCATGCCCAGCCACAGCACCGTGTCCGACTCCGAGGCGAAATTGCTGGCCACCGAACCGATGCCCGGGCCGAGGTTGGCCAGCGTGGCGAGCACCGCCCCCAGCGCCGACTCGATGTCCATGCCGGTGAACAGCATGGCGAAGAAAAAGAACAGGAAGGTGAACATCCAGGCGGCGAAAAAGGCCCAGACGGCGCTGATCACGTCGGGCTCGAGGGGACGGCCGCTCATGCGAATGACGAAGACCGCATGCGGGTGGATTAGCCGACGCACCTCGTGGAAGCCCTGGCGGGCCAGCAACATGACGCGCACCGACTTCATCCCGCCGGTGGTCGAACCGGCACAGCCACCGATGACGGTAGTCATTACCAGCAGCAGCATCAGGAAGGGACCGTAGGCGGTGTGGTCGGTGGCGGTGTAGCCCGTGGTAGTGGCGAAAGAAACCAGGTTGAACAGGTTCTGGCGCACCGTGTCAACCCAGTTGCCTTCGGGCCAGTTCGCCAGAAAGAACGCCACCACCACCGCCGCGACCGCCGCCAGCCAACCGAGGAAAAAACGCACCTCGGCACTGCGCCAATAGGCACGTATGGACCCGTGGCGCAGCGCAATGAAGTGCAGCGCCATGGGCAGCGCCCCGAGGATCATGAACACCATGGCCGTGACTTCCATGGTGGGATTCTGGAAGTAGCCGAAGCTCGCATCGTGGGTGGAGAATCCGCCCGTCGCCACGGTGGTAAAGGCGTGACTAACCGCATCGAACCAGCTCATACCCTCGATCTTGTAGATCAGCGCACAGAGCACCGTGATGCCGGTGTAGACCAGCCAGAGCACCTTGGCGGTCTCGGAAATGCGGCCCGACAGGCGCGAGTCCTTGATCGGGCCGGTCATCTCGCCCTTGTAGAGCTGCATGCCACCCACACCCAACAGCGGGAGGAAAGCCACCACGAGCACGATGATCCCCAACCCGCCGAGCCACTGGAGTTGCTGGCGATAGAACAGCAGCGAGCGCGGGAGGTCATCGAGCCCCGTGATCACCGTCGCGCCGGTAGTGGTAATGCCGGAGACCGACTCGAACGCCGCCTGAGTAAAGGTCAGGCCCAATTCCGGTTGCAGGTAGATCGGCATCGAGCCGATCAGTCCCAGTACGACCCAAAACGAGACCACGATCAACAGCCCGTCACGCAGCTTCATTTCGCGTCGGTGGTTACGGGTCAGCCCCCAGAGAATGCCGCCAAGCGTTACGCTGATCACGAAGCTCAGGACAAAGGGCGTCAGGTTGGTATCCCCCATGACCCAACCCACCAGCCACGGCGGGATGAAGGTCAGACCGAATACCATCAGGAGGATCCCGAGAATACGGATGACGATCAGAAATTGCATTGGATCTCGCCGCCGTCCCTAGAAAAAGCCGAAGCCGACCGAGAACAACTGCTCGATCTCGCCGATGCGGCGTTTGTCGGTGAGGAACAGCACCACGTGGTCGTCCGAGCGGAGCACCGTGTCGTGGTGGGCAATCTGGACTTCATCGTCGCGCAGGATCGCGCCGATGGTGGTGCCGTGCGGCAAGTCGAGCTCGTCGATTCGCCGCCCTACCACCCGCGAGGTGCCCTCGTCGCCGCGGGCGATGATCTCGATCGCTTCGGCCGCACCGCGGCGCAGGGAATAGACACTGACCACATCGCCGCGCCGCAGGTGCGTCAACACCTCGCCGATCGTGATCTGGTGGGGCGAAAGGGCAATATCGATACTGCCCATCTCGATCAGGTCGACGTACTCGGTGCGGTTGACGATGCACATCGCCCGCCGGGCGCCCAGTCGCTTGGCCAGCATGGCAGCGAGGATGTTGTCCTCGTCGTCGTTGGTCAGCGCGAGGAAGACGTCCATATCTTCGATGTTCTCTTCCTCGAGCAGTTCCGTGTCCGAGGCATTGCCCGAGAGCACGATGCTGCGGTCGAGGGACGCCGACAATTCGCGGGCACGGCGCATGTTGTGGCTGATCAACTTGACCTGATAGTCGTCCTCGAGCTTGCCCGCTAGCGCCCCGCCGATATTGCCGCCACCGGCGATCATGATGCGCTTGTAGGGCTTGTCAAGCGGGCGCATCACGCTCATCACGCGGCGGATGTCGCTCTTCTTGGCAAGGAAGAACACATCGTCGCCGGCGAGCAGACGGGTGTCCCCCTCGGGCGGAACCGAGGTGTCGTGGCGGTAGATCGCCGCCACGCGCGCCTCGATATCCGGCAGGAACTCACGCAGGCGATGGATGGGCTCGCCTACCATCGGGCCGCCACGATCGACCTCCATACCGATCATCAGTAGCTTGCCATCGCCGAACTCGCGCACCTGCAGGGCATCCGGGTACTGGATCAGCCGGGCGATGTAGTCCTTGATCAGCCGTTCGGGGCTGATGATGAAGTCGACCGGAATCGCCGCGTTGTCGAACAGCGCCGGGTGGTCCTGGTAGTCAGTCACCCGGATCCGCGCGACCTTGGTAGGCGTGTGGAAAAGCGTCCAGGCGATCTGGCAGGCGAGCATGTTGGTTTCGTCGGAACTGGTGACCGCGATCAGGATGTCGGCATCCGCCGCGCCCGCTTCCTGCAGCACGCTGGGCTGCGAACCCAGGCCGGTCACCGTGCGGATATCCAGCCGTTCCTGCAGCCAGTTGAGCGCCTCGGCATTCGTATCGACCACCGTCACCGAGTTGTTTGTCTCGTTGGCCAAGGCGGTGGCCACCGAACTGCCCACCTGGCCCGCTCCCAATACGATCACCTTCATGCGCTTGTCCCCGTGGAGCGTTCCCCGCCGGTCTGGATACCCAGCGATTTGAGCTTACGATAGAGATTGGTGCGTTCCATGCCGGTCCGCCGCGAGAGCTCGGTCATTGAGCCGTCGACGTTTTTCAACTGGGCGAGCAGGTAGCGTCGCTCGAACTCGTCACGCGCCTCGCGCAGGGGCAGGTCGAGGTTAAGTGACACCAGCGCCGGGCTCTTGTCCGCACCGGCCTCGTCCATAGGGGCCAGCCCGAGCGCGCGCTGGACTTCCTGCTCGTCGATCACCTCGCCACTACCCAAAATCAGCAGCCGCTGGACCAGGTTCTTGAGCTCGCGGACGTTACCCGACCAGTGGTGGTAGCGCAGCAGGTTGCGTGCGCCGATGGTCAACTCGCGTCGCGGCAGCCCCTCGACCTTGTGGGCCGTCTCCAAGTAGTGCGACAGCAGCACCGGGATGTCCTCGGGGTGCTCGCGCAGCGACTCAATGTGCACCGGCACCACCGAGAGGTGGTAGTAGAGGTCCTCGCGGAAATTGCCGGCGCGCACCTCGGCCTCGAGATCCTTGCGGGTCGCGGCGATCACGCGCACGTCCACGCGCACCGGCTCGTTGCCGCCGACGCGGAAGAACGACTGGCTCTCGAGCGCCGAGATCAGTTGCATCTGGGTCTGCTCGTCCATGTCGGCTGCTTCGGCGATGAACAGCGTGCCGCCATTGGCCTGCTCGAGCAGCCCGTAGCGGATGCGCCCGTCCTCCTCGGCACCGAACAGCTCTACCGCGGCGTTCTGACGCCCAGACACCGCACTGCCGCCGGTATCGACGAACGGGAAATGCCGGCGTGCGGAGTTGCGATGGATGAACCGGGCCAGCGCTTGTTTGCCGGTACCCGGCTCGCCGGATATCAGCACCCAAGCGTCGTGGTCGGCGATCTTCCGCGCCTGATCGCGCAATTCCTTCATGTACTCGGAATCGCCAATCAAATCGAGCGGATCGACCTCGCCACGTTTGAGCGCCGCGTTCTCCTGCGCCAGGCGCCGGTTGTCCAGCGCGTGCTCGATTAGTAGCAGCAACTTGTCAAGAGAGATGGGTTTCTCTATGAAGTCGAAGGCCCCCAGGCGGGTGGCCTCGACGGCCGTCTCGACCGTGCCGTGGCCCGACATCATGATCACCGGCCAGACTAGCTGGTCGCGCTCGTGCCATTCCCGGAGGAGTCCGATCCCATCCGTTCCCGGCATCCAGATGTCCAGCAGGATCAAGTCGGGTCGTCGGACCGCGATCGAGCCGCGTGCCTCGACCGCATCGGCCGCGCTGCTGACGGTAAACCCTTCGTCCTCGAGCACGTCGACCAGCAGGCTGCGGATCTCGCTCTCGTCATCGACGACCAGGATGTGTCCGATACTCATTAGTCAGGAAGTTCCCGTTTCTCCGTGTGCGCCACCGTGACGACCCTTTTCGACAAGGGCGCCATTGCGGCGGCCCTTGTCGACTTGGGCGCCGCCATGACGGCCCTTCTCGATATGACTATCCTCTCGGCGGCGATCGCCGCGCGCCTCGCAGCGCCCCGACTCCAAGGGTAGGCGAATCGTAACGCGTGCACCGTGATTGGCAAGCCGCCGACCTGCGTCGCTGCCGTCCTTCTCCGGCTGCTCAAACGCGTTCCAGGCATGCACCGCCCCGGAATGCTCCTCGACGATCTTCTTGACGATCGCCAGCCCCAGACCCGAGCCCTTGGGCCGGGTGGTCGCGTATGGCTCGAACAGACGATCGAGTATCTCGGCCGGGAAACCGGGGCCGTTGTCGGCCACGGTCATCTCGGCCAGGCAGTGGCCGCCTTCCCCGATCACACGCAGGTCGAGCAACACGATCGGCTCGCCGACCACCGCACCGCGCTCGTCCAGCGCCTGGCTGGCGTTGCGAATCAGGTTGTGCAGCAACTGGCGGAGCCGGTTGCCGTCGCCCTCAACCCAGACCGGTTCATCGAGCGCCGGCAGGTAGCGCACCTTGACGGCCGTGTTGCCTCGGTAAAGCTCGACGGTCTGGCCAGCCAGGACCTGCAGGTCGATTCGCTCGAAACTCACCTGCGGGCTGCGCGCATAATCGGCGAACTCGTTGACCATGTGCTTCATGGCATCGACCTGGGCGATGATCGTGGCCGTGGCACGGTCGAGGATCGGCGCGTACCCCTCGTCGAGCTGCGGCAGGATCCGTCGGCGCAGCCGTTCGGCGGACAGCCCGATCGGGGTGAGCGGGTTCTTGATCTCGTGGGCGAGGCGGCGCGCCACCTCCGACCACGCGGCGTCACGCTGGGCCTGGATCAGCGCGGTGACGTCCTCGAGGACCATCACGTAGCCGCCGGCATCACTCTCGCCGTCCGGTGGCAGCGCGGCCAGCCGGGCCAGCAGCACCTTGCGGCCGCTGCCGTTCATTATGCGCACCTGGGCCTCGACCGTCTCGCCCGGTGGCGGTCCGGCCGCCCCCAGGCGATCGAGGAACGCCTCGCATAGCGGCAACAAGCTTGCGTGCTCATGACAGACGGCCTGCAAGGTTCCCTCAAAGAGCTCCTCGGAGGCCACGCCGAGGATCTGCTGTGCCGCCGAGTTGCCGCTGATGATGCGCCCGTCGAAGGACAGCGTTAGCACGCCCGAGGACAGGTGCTGGATCACGGTGTCCAGATAGTCGCGCTCCTTGTCGGCCAGCTCTTGGAGCTCGCGCATCACCTCGTGGGCACGCCGCACCCGGGCTGTCATGGTGTTGAACGACTGGACCAGCTGGCCGAGATCGTCGCGCCGGTCGACTGGCAGACGCAGGCTGTAGTCCCCTTCGGCGACCGCCTGGGTCCCCGCGGCCAGTTCGCGAATCGGACTGAGTAGTCGACGCGCGGCCAGAAAAGCCAGCCACACAGCGGTGAGCAGGGACAGCAGCAGCGCAAGGGTCAGCGCAAGGGTGAAGGTTTGCTTGAGCGAGCTGTGGAGGTAGACCAGTTCGCGGTAGTCGTTGAAGGCATCCTGCACGCTCTTGGAAAGCGCATTGGCCTCGTCCGGCACGTCGAACAGGGCCTGCAGGACGCGCTTGCCGCCCTCGCTAGTAAGACCTGCCTCCATCGGCACGACCACGCGGATCTGCAGGTTGCCGTCGCCGCCGGGATCGAGCCCGATGAAATCCCGTCCGGAACGGGCATGCGCTAGGGCCGTCTCGTCGGCACGCGCTGGCACGATGCTGGTGGCATCCTCGGACGACGAGGCGACGATCAAGTTGCGCTGGCCGAGGATGGTCATTTCCTCGGCGCCGCTAGCGCGCCGCGTCTGGGACAGTTCCAGCGCGATGAGCTCCGAGCCACCGTCCTGCAACTCACTGGCCGCCCGACGAGTCTGCTCCAGGGCTTGTCGCATGCGCCCGTCGAAGGACATCTGCGACAGCGAGAGTGCATCGGTCATCGCCTGCTCGACCTGGACGTCGAACCAGGAGTCGATGCCGCGCTGCACGAAGGTGAGCGAAAAATAGAAGACGATGGCCACCGGCACCACCGACAGCGCCACGAAGGTCAATACCAAGCGCGCGGTCAGCCGGGATCCGGGCGTACCGCGGCGATAATCGCGAATCAGCCGGACGATGTGCCAGAGCACCACGACAGCAAGGAACAGCAGCCCCACGGCGCTGATGCCTAATAGGGCTAGGAACAGCCCCTCGGGCTGCTCGACGGCGCGCAGCGAGTCTGAGACCAGGTAGAGCAGTACCAGAAGCAGCACGATGACCATCGCGCTGATCGGCGGGATAGCGCGCCTCACCCAGCGTTGCATGCGACGGCCCAGCCGCGTCATCGGCGCACCTCCGAAAGCCCCCACAAGAACCAGTCGCTGTCGAGATCCCAAGCATCCTCGAACAGCGCCGGGACGCGCAACGGCAGCGGCAGCTTGTTGACGTCCAGCCTCACGCGCAGCTTGCCCAGCAGGCGCGGTCTTTCGGCCAGAGGCGCCCAGGGACCCAGCCGCCAGGCCCGCACGCGCGCGAGCGACTCGACCGCGCCGGCCAGCTCGGAGAAGGTATGCGTCTCGCGGGCGTGAAAGTCGGTAACCATCCAGGTGCGGGAAAGCGCGTGGTACTCCAGGCGCAGCCGTCGCCGATCAGACAACAGGCGCCGATCCCATAGCCATTCGCGCGGTTCGGCGATCTCCGCCTCGACGATCAGGTTCACGGCGATCGAGTTGCGCAGCGCCTCGATCACCTCGCGGCCCAGCGACAGCTCGAGATCGGCATCAAGGAATACCGACTCCTCGCGCACCTCGGCATGAACATTGATAACCCGGGCATCCGCGTGCAGCCCGGTCGAGCCGCCGAGCCAGAGCACGAGCATCAAGAGCAACCAACCCGGGCGTGAAACGCAGGCCCATCTCATCCGTCGGCCACCGGCTTCTCCAGCACCGCGTAATAAAAGCCGTCGTGGCCGTCGACCTGCGGGAACAGTTGTCGACCGACCACCTGTGGCTCGCCCCAGTCGACATCCAATGACACCGCCACCGCGTCCGGGTGGTCGCGTAGGAAGGACTCGACCTGCTTGGCGTTTTCGCGCTTGAGGATCGAGCAGGTCGCATAAACCAAGCGCCCACCCGGGCACAGGAGCGCCCACAGCCGCTCCAGTATCTCGCGCTGCCGACGCACCAGGGCGTCGAGGTCCTCGGGGCGGCGAAGGCGCTTGATGTCCGGGTGGCGCCGGATCACGCCGGTGGCCGAACAGGGCACGTCGGCCAGGATGCGGTCGAAGCTCGCCGGCGGCTCGATCGACTGCGACGTCAGATCGGCGCAGACCAATTCGGCGTAACGCCCGGAGCGCTCAAGGTTATCCTGCACGCGCGCCAGGCGCGTGACGTCAATATCCACCGCCGTCATCTGCACGGCAGGCTCCGAATCGAGCATCGCCAGCGTCTTGCCACCGGGGGCACAGCAGGCATCCAGCACGCGCAGCCCCGGCGACAGGTCCATCAGGTCGACCACCAGCTGGGCCGCCTCGTCCTGCACCGACACCTCACCCTGATGGAAGCCCGGCAGTCGCTCGACGTCCAGCGGCGTGGCCAGCGCCACCCCGTGGGGGGCGTGGCGCGTGGCGCTGGCCTCGACCGACTGCTCGGCGAGGCGCTCCAGGTAGGCCGACACGCTCTGTTCGGCGGCATTCACCCGCAGGGTCATCGGCGGGTGGGTGGCCAGCTGCTCGCCCAGATCGATGGTGCGCTCCTCGCCCCAATCGTTCGCCAGCATCCCGAACAGCCAGCCCGGGAGGCGGGCACGTACCGCGGGCTGGGCGTCGTCGAACGGCGTCTCACCGGCCTCGATCTGACGCACCGCACGCCGCAGCACGGCATTGACCAACCCGGTCGCCCAGTTGTGATTGAGCTCCCGGGCGGCATGTACCGTGGCGTTGACTACGCGAGACGGTTCGCGCTTGGAGCGGCTTAGACGCTCGAGGCCGACCAGCAGCAGCATGCCGACCTCGGCGGCACGCGGGTTGAGCGGACGATCGAGCAACTGGTCACGCCACCAGGCCAGCGGCTCGTAGTGACGCAACACCTCGTAGCTCATCGCCTGGACCACGCTGCGGTGGGCGGTCTGGGCGCGCGCGGTCAGATCGGGCAGCACACTGTCGAGTGAACGGCCGTGGTCGACGACCTGCAGCAACCCCTCGGCGACCAGGGCCTCGGGCGAGCGCGGCGGGCCGCCCTGTTCCGCGCCACCGGGGCGGCGACGCGGGCGCCCCCGCTGACCGTCGGGGCGGCGCCTGGGGTGGCGATCGGCTTGTGGTTTATCCGCCAAGCCGCACCCCCAGCAGATCTCGACCCCGGGCGAAGTCGGCGGCCCCAATCGGCCGACCGCCGGCACGCTGCACACGGATCAATTCCAGAGCACAACGCCCCGTCTGCACCACGAGGCCATCGGCACTCAGCTCGATCACCTCGCCGGGTGTCGCCCCTTCGCTGCCATCGACCACGCGCGCCCCCCACAGACGCAACGGCTCGCCTTCCAGCATCGTCTGCGCAACGGGCCAGGGGTTGAAGGCGCGCACGCGGCGTTCGATGAGCGCCGCCGGCTCGAGCCAGTCGACCTTTGCCTCGGGCTTGGCGAGCTTGGCGGCATAGCAGGCATGCGCATCGTCCTGAGGCTCGGGCGCCCCTTCGCCCCGGATGATGGCCGGCAGCGCCTCGATCAGCGCCTGAGCACCGAGGGACGCTAGCCGGTCGTGGAGGGTGGCGGCAGTGTCGTCCGGATGGATCGGCTCAATCCGCGTCAACCACATCGGCCCGGTATCGAGCCCGGCCTCCATCTGCATGATGGTGATGCCAGTCTCGGCGTCGCCTGCCTCGATTGCGCGATTAATCGGCGCGGCCCCGCGCCAGCGCGGCAACAGGGAGGCGTGGATATTGATCGCGCCGAGACGGGGCATCTCGAGCACAGCCGGTGGCAGGATCAGTCCGTAGGCGGCGACGACCAGGAGGTCGGGCCGATATCCGGCCATCACCGCCTGGGCGGCCTCGTCGCGCAGCGAGAGCGGCTGCTCTACCGGCAAACCCAGCTCGAAGGCGGCCTGCTTGACCGGCGAGGCGGTGAGCTTCTTGCCACGCCCGGCCGGACGATCCGGCTGGGTGTAGGCGGCGACCAGTTCGAGCTTTTCGCCGCCGATCTCATTGAGGCGCGCTAGCGCCTCGAGTGCCGGCACGGCGAAATCGGGCGTGCCGCAATAGATCACTCTGAGGCTCATACGCGCTCCCGGCGCACGGCCTTTTCCATCTTCTTGCGGATGCGCTGCTGCTTGAGCGGCGAGAGGTAATCGATGAACAGTCGACCATCGAGGTGGTCGAGTTCGTGCTGGAAGCAGATAGCCAACAGCCCGTCGAGATCCTGCTCGATGGCCTTGCCATGCTCATCGCGGGCGCGCACTAGGATGCGTTCGGCGCGCGAAATGGTTTCGTTGATTCCCGGGATCGACAGGCAGCCCTCTTCGGATGCGACTTCCCCGGCACGGGACACGATCTCGGGATTGACGAAAGCCATCGCCCCGCTGCGATCCTCGCTGACGTCGGCCACGAACAGCCGCTGGTGCTCGTCGATCTGGGTGGCGGCCAACCCGATTCCGCTCTCTTGGTACATGGTCTCGAACATGTCGGCGACCAGTTCGGCCAGCGCAGGCTCGAAGGAATCGACCGGGCGGGCAATCTCGCGCAAGCGGTCGTCGGGGTAGATGAGGATGTCTCGCAGACTCATACGTCAGTCACTGGGTTTGGTTGTTCGCCACGGCGGGGCACTCGCACGGCTATTCGTTCGTCCACCCGGTCCACTGGACGGTAGGGGCGAAATCTTTTACAACAAGCCGTATTTGGGGATACATTGTACGTCAGCCCTCGGCAGAACCCAGATGAATGTCGACAATCACGGGGGATCAGCTCGCACGCGGGCTGCTCCCGGCCGGACACCAAGGACGTTGCAACGATGAGATCGACCAAAGGACTCCCCCTGGCACTCGCGCTCGCGGGCCTGATTCCGCTGACCGCCAGCCTCACCGGCTGCGCACTGACCGAAGACGACGTAGTCAACCCGCGCGAACCCATGTCGGCCGACGCCCTGCCCTTGGGCTCCGAGCGCGGCCCGGTCAAGCGACAATTGAGCGCCGAGGAAACCCGCGACCAATTCCGTGACCTGTCCGCCGAGGACTACGTGGTCAAGAAGGGCGACACCCTCTGGTCTATCGCCAACCATTTCCTCAAGGATCCCTACTACTGGCCCGAGATCTGGTACGCCAACTCGGAGATCGCCAACCCACACCGGATCTACCCGGGCGACCGCATCCAGATCGTCTTCGTCGGCGATCGCCCGCGGCTGTCCGTCGGCCTGCGCCCGCACATCCGTTACGAGGCGCTGCCGCCGGCCGTCGCCGCCGTGCCGCTCGACCTGGTGCGCCCGTTCCTGACCCACGATCAGGTAATGGACGAAGGCGAGTTCGAGGCCGCCCCCTACATCCTCGCCAACCGGGAGGGTTCGATTAACGCTAGCAGTGGCGACACCGCCTACGTTCGCCCGCCGCTAGACGGATCGAAGCAACGCTTTGCCGTCGTCGAGCAAGGCAAGCCGCTGATCGACGGTCGCAGCGGCGAGCAACTTGGCTACCGCGCCATCTTCAAGGGCGAGGCCAACGTGATCGACAGCGGTGACCCGACCACCGTCGAACTCAAGGACACCGTGCGCGAGGTCAATGATGGCGACCGCCTTGTCAAGATGACCGAGGAGGCCTTCGATCGCGACGTCACGCCACAGATCCCGGCCTTCCCGATCGACGCGACCATTATCCTGCTGCCGGATGCCATCACCCAGGTGGGCAACCAGCAGGTGGTCGTGATCGACCGGGGCAGCGAATCCGGCGTCACCGCGGGCGACCTGTTGCAGATCAATAAGCGCGGCCGCTTGGTCGAGGACCGCTTCGCCGAGCGCGACACCGGCGAGGATGGCCGCGAGGCCACCCGCGGCCCGGCCGTGCTGCTGCCCGACCACCCAATCGGCACCGCCATGGTGTTCCGCGCCTACGATCGCATCAGCTACGCACTGGTGATCAAGGCCACCCAGCCGATCCACGAGGGCGATCTCGCCCAGACCCCGGTTCAGGGAAGTCGCCTCTAAGCGGTACCTGCCGCACCGACCTCCTCGTCGGACGCCCAGGCCATCACCTCGGGCAATGGCGACCAGACCACCGCACTGATTGATCTCCTGGCGGCTCACGGCATGGACCCCAAGCGGCTCGGTCTGCTGCTGGCGCATTTCCGCACGCCTAAAAACGCCTTCGACAGCCCGCGCGGCGGATGGCGCCACGCCGGACTACCCGAAGACGTCATCGAGACCCCCAGGTGCCGGGAAGGTCGCGGCGATCACCGACTGGCTGGCCGCAGACCCGACCCATCACCTGATTGCCCGCGGCGACTCGCACTTCCCTACCGCCCTCGAGGATTTCCCCGACGTCCCGGCCGCACTCTTTGCCCGCGGGCGGCTCGCCGCACTCGCCGGGCCACAGATCAAGATGGTCGGGTCGCGCACGCCCACCACCGGCGGTCGCCGGAACGCTCGCGCGTTCGCCCACCACCAGGCTGCCCGAGGACTGGTGATCACCAGCGGGCTGGCCCTCGGCGTGCCCGGCGAGGCGCATCGCGGCGCTCGGGATGCCGACGAGATCACCATCGCGGCACTCGGCTCGGGGCTCGAACACATCTACCCGCCCGAACACGCCTCACTGGCGTAGGAGATCGTCGCCGGCAACGGGGTGATCCTCTCAGAATGGCTGTCAGGCACCGAACCGCGCCGTGGACACTTCCCGCGCCGCAACCGGCTGATAAGCGGGTTGGCCAGAGGTGTGCTGGTGGTCGAGGCCTCGATCAAGAGCGGTTCGCTGATCACCGCTCACCTCGCTGGCGAACAGGGCCGCGATGTCTTCGCCATTCCCGGGGCGATCCACAACCCACTCGCCCGCCGTTGCCAACGCCTGATCCGCGAAGGGGCCGAGCTGGTCGAGACCGGCAAGGGCGTACTCGAGGAACTGGCGCCCACCCTGCGCCGGCAACTGGAAACGTCCGCCATCACGACCATCCAGGCAGCCGACATATCGACCGAATCGGCGCCCGCGCAGCCAGCCCCGGCCCGTGATCCGGACCAGCAGCGCATCCCGGGTCTGCTCCGCCACGACCCGCAACCGGCCGACACCCTGATCGAGGCGAGCGGATTGACCGCCGGTGAGGTTTCCTCCATCCTCCTCATGCTTGAACTGGCGGGAAATGTGTCCACCCTTAACGGTGGACTGTACGTCCGCACGAGCTAAAACAACCTGCCGACCGCGCCTGCCGCCGCTCCCATGCATTCCCGCCCGCGCGCGCAGACTCAAGCCATCATGTCCCGGTGAGCCGATGAAAGAGACCGTTCTCGACCTGTTGATGTTCCTCTTCGAGAATTACATGGAAGACGAAGATCGCTTCCCACCGCAAAACGAGCGTGCCGGCCTGCAGATGAAGCTCCTGGAAGCCGGCTTCGACCACGACGAGATCGAGCATGCCTTCGCTTGGCTCGAAGGCGTGCTGGAACAGGGCAGCGAGTCCGGCCCCGAACGCGACCAAGCATTCAGGGTCTACAGTGACGTCGAGCAGATCATGCTCGACGTCGATGCCCGCGGCTTTTTGATGCAACTCGAACAGATCGGCGTGCTCTCGCCCTCCGCCCGTGAGACGGTGATCGAGCGCGCCACGGCCCTCGGCGAGGATGAAATCGACGTCGAGCGTCTCAAGTGGGTCGTCCTGCTGGTCCTGTTCGCCAAGCCTGGCGAGGAACAGGCTTTTGCTTGGATGGAAGACCTCGTCTTCGACGACGCCGCCGTCCTGCATTAAGGAATGATCTGCGCGAACACCATGTCGCTTCGGGCCGGCATGCCTCGAGCCGCACAGCTGCAAGGCACGCAGCACGCAGAGCAACACCAGATTCGTGTAGCCCTTCAGTAAACAACGAAGACACCCTATGAGCGAAAATCTCGTCATCGTCGAGTCGCCGGCCAAGGCCAAGACGATCAAGAAATACCTCGGCCCCGGCTACGAAGTGCTGGCCTCCTACGGCCACGTGCGGGATCTCGTGCCCAAGAACGGCGCGGTCGACCCCGACAACGACTTCGCGATGAACTACACGGTCATCGACAAAAACAAGAAGCACGTCGATGCCATCAAGAAGGCACTCAAGAAGGCCGACACCCTGCTGCTGGCCACTGACCCCGACCGCGAAGGAGAGGCCATTTCCTGGCACCTCTACGAGCTGCTCAAGGACGCCGGCCTGCTCGAGGGACGCGAGGCCAAGCGCGTGGTGTTCTACGAAATCACCAAGCGCGCCGTGCAGGAGGCCATCGCCCACCCGCGGGGGCTGTCGGAAGACCTGATCGATGCCCAGCAGGCGCGCCGGGCACTCGACTACCTGGTGGGTTTCAACCTCTCGCCGCTGCTGTGGAAGAAGATCAACCCGGGCCTGTCGGCCGGCCGCGTGCAGAGCCCGGCCCTGCGGATGATCGTCGAGCGCGAGCAGGAAATCGAGGCCTTCAACCCGCGCGAGTACTGGTCGATCGCCGCCGACTGTCGCACCGCGGACCAGCCGTTCTCGGCGCGCCTCTACCAGCTCGACGGCAAGAAGGTGGCGCAGTTCACCCTTGAGGACGAGACCAGCGCCACGGCGGCGCGCGAACGTCTCGAGGCCGCCGCCGCTAGCAAGCTCACCGTCGCCAAGGTCGACCGTCGCGAGCGCAAGCGCCACGCCGCCCCGCCGTTCACCACCTCCACCATGCAACAGGAGGGGGTGCGCAAGCTCGGGCTGACGGCCTCGCGCGCCATGCGCACCGCGCAGGAGCTCTACGAGGGTGTCGACATCGGCCAGGGCACGGTGGGTCTGATCACCTACATGCGTACCGACTCGGTCAACCTGTCGAACGACGCGATCGGCGAGATCCGCCACCACATCGGCGAAAGCTACGGCGCCGACTACGTGCCGGAGACCCCCAACCAGTACCGCACTAAGTCGAAGAATGCGCAGGAGGCCCACGAGGCGATCCGCCCGACTTCGATCGCCAACACGCCGGACAAGGTGCGCGCCTTCCTCAATCGCGACCAATTCCGTCTCTACGAGATGATCTTCAAGCGGACGCTGGCCTCGCAGATGAACCCGGCGATCTTCGACCAGGTCTCAGTGGATTTGGCCGCCGGCGACGAGCACAGCTTCCGCGCGACCGGCTCGACCCTGAAGTTCCCCGGCTTTATTGCCGCGTACCGCGAGGACGAGGACGACCAGGCATCCGACAAGGACGACGACCGTCGCCTGCCGCCGCTGGAGGAAGGCCAGCAGATCGAACTCGCCGCGATCAACGCCACCCAGCACTTCACCGAGCCACCTCCGCGCTTCACCGAGGCGAGCTTGGTCAAGACACTCGAGCAATACGGTATCGGTCGGCCGTCGACATACGCCAGCATTATCTCCACGCTGCGTTCGCGTGAATACGTCGAGCTTGAGCAGCGTCGCTTCAAACCCACCGACATGGGCCGCGTGGTCAACGGCTTTTTGACCGAGTACTTCCGCGACGTGGTCGACTACGAGTTCACCGCCAAGCTCGAGGACGAGCTCGATGCCGTCTCGCGCGGCGAAATGGATTGGGTGCCCCTGCTGCGCGAGTTCTGGGAACCGTTCTCCAAGCGCATCGAGCACACCCAGCAGAACGTCTCCCGCCAGGAGGCCGCCCAGGGCCGCGAGCTCGGCGTCGACCCCAAGAGCGGCAAGCCGGTGGTCGCCCGCCTGGGCCGCTTCGGGCCGTTCGTACAGATCGGCACCAAGGACGACGAGGAAAAGCCTAAGTTCGCCTCGCTGCGTCCACACCAGAGCATCGCGACGATCACACTCGACGATGCCATGGAGCTGTTCAAGCTGCCGCGCAAGCTCGGCGAGACGCCCGAGGGCGAGCCGGTCGAGGCCAACATTGGCCGCTTCGGTCCCTACGTTAAGTTCGGCAACAAGTTCGCCTCGCTGGGCAAGGACGACGACCCCTACACCGTCGAACTGCCGCGCGCGCTGGAGATCATCGAGGTCAAGAAGCTCGCCGAGAAGAACCGGATCATCAACGAGTTCGATGACGGCATCCAGGTGCTCAACGGTCGCTACGGCCCCTACGTGACCGATGGCAAGAAGAACGCCAAGATCCCCAAGGACGACGACCCGAAGGCGATCACCCACGAGCAGGCAATCGAGATGATCGCCAAGGCCCCGGAACGCAAGGGCCGTGGTCGCAAGGCCGCGCCCAAGGCCGCTGCCAAGAAGGCAACGACGGGCAAGGCCGCAGCCAAGTCGACCACGAAAGCGACCGCTAAGAAGACCACGACCAAGAAGGCCCCGGCGAGAAAGACCACGGCGAAAAAAACCACCACTAATAAGAGCGCGCCGAAGAGCGCGTCGGGCGACAAGGCCGAATGAGCACCCCGTCGCCGTTCCACCTGCGCGAGATCGCCCGCCACCTCGGCGACGGCGGGCTGATCGCCTACCCGACCGAGGCGGTCTTCGGCCTCGGCTGCGCGCCGCTCGATCCGTTCGCGGTCATGCGCCTGCTCGCCTTGAAAAAGCGCGAGGTGGGCAAGGGCCTGATCTTGGTCGCCGACACACCGGAAATGCTCCAACCCTTCACCGCGGTGACGGCCAAGGAATGGGACCGTATCGTTGCCGACTGGCCGGCGGCACGCACCGTGATTGTGCCGGCGGCCGACGGCGTGCCGCCCTGGCTGACCGGCGGGCGCAAGGAAATAGCCCTGCGGGTGCCGGCGCACGAGACTGCGCGCGCGATCAGTCGCGTCTTCGGCGGGCCGATCGTCTCCACCAGCGCGAACGTCAGTGGCCGCCCGGCGGCCCGCGACGCGCTGACGGCGCGACGCCTGTTCACCCGTGCCGACGTCCAGATCATCCCGGGCCGCGTCGACCGGCGCGCCCACCCCTCCCAGATCATCCACTGGCCCACCGGGCGGACCATCAGGAGCTGACATGGCGGATAACCAGGCCGGCACAAAGGCTGATCTCCAGGCCATTCGTGACTATCTCATCGACCTTCAGGACCGCATCGTTGCCGGCCTCGAGGGCCAGGAAGACGGGACGCGCTTTCTGCACGACGACTGGAAACGTCCACCGGGTGATCACCTCAACGGGGAGGGCCGCGGCCGCATCCTCGAGGACGGCTCCACCTTCGAGCGCGCCGGGATCAACTTCTCGCACGTGACCGGCAACAAGCTACCACCCTCCGCCACCGCCCACCGGCCTGATCTGGCTGGCGGCTCGTTTGAGGCAATGGGCGTCTCTCTGGTCATCCACCCGCGCAACCCCTTTGTGCCTACCTCGCACGCGAACGTGCGCTTCTTCCAGGCACAGAAGGAAGGGGTCGAGCCGGTGTGGTGGTTCGGCGGCGGGTTCGACCTCACGCCTTACTACGGCTTCACCGAGGACGCAGTGTACTGGCACGAACAGGCCGAGGCGGCCTGCCGGCCCTTTGGTGACGACCACTACCCTCGCTTCAAGCAATGGTGCGACGAGTACTTCTGGCTCAAGCATCGAGCCGAGCCACGCGGTATCGGCGGCCTGTTCTTTGACGACTACGGCGCCGACGGCCAAGTCGACTTCGACACCGCCTTCGGTTTTATGTGCTCGGTGGGCGATCACTATCTGCCGGCCTACCTGCCGGTCGTGGAAAAGCGCAAGGACACGCCCTATGGGGAGCGTGAGCGCGACTTTCAAGCCTACCGCCGCGGGCGCTACGTGGAATTCAATCTGGTCTACGACCGCGGAACGCTGTTCGGGCTGCAGTCCGGCGGGCGCACCGAATCAATCCTGATGTCTATGCCACCGCGCGCCGACTGGCGCTACGACTACCATCCGGAGCCCGGCAGCGAGGAGGCACGTCTCTACGACGAGTTCCTGCGCCCGCGCGACTGGCTGGCCGAGCGCTGATACGACTGCCGCACTTCCAACGAAAAGGGCAAACCGGCTCGCCCTTTTCCTACCCGCCTGCCCTTTGTTCAGTCGAGCCGCTCGAGGGCATGTGCCGAATCCACCGGGATGAACCAGTCTTGGTAGCGGTTGCTGTGGTGCACGACCCAGCCGCGCGCCCGCAGTTTTTCGCCCTCCAGCACGTCGAAATCCCAGCCGTGGAAACGCTCGAGATCGGCCTTGTCGATGCGCACGGCCACCCGACCCTCCAGGTTGATCCAGATATTGCGCCGACTTTCACCTACCGACTCCACGCGGCCGCGAATGATCGCCGCGCCCTGCACGTGCTCGGGAATGCCCCGAGCCGACGGCAGTCCCGGATCGTAGGCGGGCAGTGACCAAACGCCCCGTTCGTCCCGCCTCGCGCGTTGCTCACGGGCCATGACGCAGTCGACCAACTCCAGGTTGGGGGCGACAAACACCGCCATCGCCATGCCCTGTTCGAGCAAGTGCGCCTGCACCGAGCGTCCGTCCGGCAGGTAGAGGTAGGACAGCCGACGGCCGTAGCGGTCCTCGCCCTCAGTAGCATCCACCACCTGAACGCGGTTGCGCGACTCGGCCAGCAGCGTGCGCAGCACCTGCCGCGCCTCGCGGGCCATCGGTTCGTCGTCCGTACCGTCACGTCCCAGCTCGGGGGTGTCGATGCCGACCAGGCGCAAACGGTCGCCGTTGGCAAGACGGACGGTATCGCCGTCGTTGACGTAGCTGACCGTGGCCGATTCGATCGACAACTCGGGCGGCGGGGCGCAGTCACCCGTTGGCGGCTTCGGCTCCTCGGCCACGCAACCGCTGGAGACAACCAGCGCGGAAAGCAGCCAGGCGAGCCCCATTGAGCGCGCACGAAAAAGGGCACCGGGATAACCCGCGGTGCCCTTTAGCTGCGTCCGGCCGATTGGCTGGAACGCGATCATGATTGGTCTTACTTCTTCTGGCCGTAGCGGTTGCGGAACTTGTCCACCTGCTTGGCCATGCTGCCCTCGGAACGCTTGCCCGTGAAGAACGGGTGGCTCGCGGAGGATACATCGATCTTGACCAGCGGGTACTCGTTACCGTCTTCCCACTTGATGGTCTCCCTCGACTTCATCGTCGAACGGGTAAGGATTGCGAAATCCGCCGCCACGTCCTGGAATACCACCGGCTGGTAGTTCGGGTGAATGCCTTGTTTCATCTCGATTCTGCCCCTGGTAAAGGTTCGAAAGTTGGGTCGGATGCCGCCGGGGCGGCATCTCAAGTTGATCGTCTTCGGGCTCGCCCCTGCCGGGGAAGCCGCCCCATAACACCGCACCGGGATTTGACAATCACCACGGGCGTACGCGGCCGGGACGGCCAAGGCGCGAGATTTTACCCAAACTGCACGCAGGGCACAAGCCAAATTATCCGCGCTCGAAGGGTCATCAAGGCGCACACCAGTGCCCAGACGTACAAGGCACTCGCGCCACCGCGCTGCATGGCGTTGGCCATCGCCTTAGCACTCGCGCCGGTGATCAGCAGGTCATCGACGATCGCGCCCCGTGCTGCAGGGCATCGGCCCGTCCGCGACAAAGGCACCACGCAGGGCGACCCGGCGCGCAGCAAGGGCGCGCCCGCCACGCGGGCAACCCCGTCGGCCAGCAATCAGGTCTGGTTGAATCCGCGCCGGCAGCGCTACGTCGGGTGCAGGGGCATCGGCATCAGTGCACCGGGGTCTGTCGCCGACGACAGCCTCGACCAGCGTGGCTCACTACAGCGGCACGACGCTGAAACCCTCATGGTATTTGATCCGGTGAATCAGCGTGCGCACCTTCGGCTCGAGATCGACCACCGCTATCACCAACTCGAACAGCGAACGCGTACCGATACAGGCCGCGCAGGTCTCGCCAACTGCGGCCGGGTCGCCAGCACCATCAGCCCGCAGGCTTCGCAACGCAGCCGGCCCTGCGAGGCGCGCCATTCCCGCCGACACGCCGGGCACAGGGCATCGGAATCGGAATCGGAATCGGCGGTATCAAGGTGGCAGATATGACAAGGAGCTTCGAACCAGCGCCGCCGTCGCGGGGGCATCCATTCCATGCTAATCTGCATCCGATACGCATATTTAGAGGTCGTTTCATCATGAACCACGATGCATCTGCCCAGACGCTCGATTCGGACGAAGAACACGTCCCTACTCGCATCTCCGGCAAGTCGGCCCGGCGGGCCGCCACCTGGTTCAATTGGGGCAATATCGTCGCGATGATCGTGCCGCTGCCGCTGGCAATCTTCTGGACCGGCCTGTCCATGCTGGTCTACGCCCTGAACAAGCACCACCCCAATCCCAAGGTAGGCCACTACACCCAGTGGGCCGCCTATCGCTTTTACGGCGTGGCCGGCACCGCCATGGTGGTGGCCGTGTTCGCCCCGCCCAGCCTGACCTTCTACCTGGTCCTCTGGGTGATTGCCGCGGTGATCCTGATCCCCTGGTCGCTTTACGACCTCTACCGGATCAAGCAAGATACTTGGGAAGATTCCTTCACCGAACCGCCCGAATCGTTCGAGGATAACTGATTCCCATGACCCGCCCGCTCTGGCGCAAGCAACAAGCGCTCGACCTGTTCGCGAAGCCCTTCAACGACCTGCTTTTTCAGGCTCAGACGGTGCATCGCGAGCACTTCGACCCCAACGCAGTTCAGGTCAGCACCCTGCTCTCGATCAAGACCGGCGCCTGTCCGGAAGACTGCAAGTACTGCTCGCAGAGTGCCCGCTACGACACCGGCCTCGAGCGCGAGCGACTGCTGCCGCTCGACGAGGTCCGCACCGCCGCCAGACGGGCGCGCGAGAAGGGCGCGTCGCGCTTCTGCATGGGGGCGGCATGGCGCAACCCCACCGACACCCAGCTCGAGCGGGTGATCGACATGGTGCGCGTGGTGAAGGAGACCGGCATGGAGGCCTGCGTCACGCTGGGCATGCTCAAGCCCGAGCAGGCCGACCGCCTCAAAGAGGCCGGTCTCGACTACTACAACCACAACATCGACACCTCAGCCGAGTACTACGACCAGGTAATCACCACCCGCTCGATCGACGATCGCCTTGAGACGCTCGACCACGTGCGCGAGGCGGGTATCAACGTCTGCTCCGGCGGCATCCTCGGCATGGGCGAATCGCGGGAGGATCGCGTCTCTTTCCTGACCACGCTGGCCAACCTCGAGCGCGCGCCAGAATCCGTGCCGCTGAACATGCTGGTGCGCATCCCCGGCACGCCGATGGCCGACGTTCCGGCGCTCGACCCGATCGAGTTCATCCGCACCATCGCCGTGGCCCGCATCCTGATGCCGAGCTCGCACGTGCGCCTGTCCGCAGGTCGGGAGGGGCTGAGCGAGGCGATCCAGGCCTGGTGCTTCTTCGCCGGTGCGAACAGCATCTTCTACGGCGAGAAACTGCTGACCACCGAGAACGCCGACGCTGCGGCCGACGAGGCCATGTTTGAGAAGCTCGGCCTGACGCCGTTGATCCCCGAGGGCTGCCAGCTCGACGAGCCGGCCGACAGCCAGCAGGCCTCCGTTTCGGCCTGATCGCCAACGCGATTACGGCCTTCACGGGCCGCGAATGGCCCCGGCCGGCCGCGGCCCGTTTTGTTGGGATTGGGTGGCGCCTCGGCATGTCGCGGCTAAAAGCTCGCCTACAGCCACCGTGGGCCGCTATTCGCCACCCCGGTCGACCTCGACCTCCATCTCGTCGGGCGCCAGACAAACCCGGTCGTCGCAGGCCTGCAGATCAATACGCAGGCGTGTCGGCATCTCGCCGGTCACGGGCACCCTCAACTCGAGCACCCCCTCAAAGACGTCGATCGCCGAGCGGGCAAACTCGGCGCGAAACGACTTACCCGGCGGGTAGTCGATCGCTCCGATCTCGCCATCCAGCGCCGTAATCCGCGTCGGCACAAGGAAGTCTTCGCTGGCGGGGTTGGCATTGATATGAAAGCCTTCGTCGATGGCAAGCCGTACGACGATGACCGCACCATCCTCGATCATGCGCGCCTCGACCTCGACGTGATCACGCGTCTCGCCCGGCCCGGCGTCGGTCTCGGTCGCCTCGGTCAGCCGTGCCGCCTCGCGCGTCACCACATCGGCGAGTGAAGGGCGGGCCAGCGCCCCGACCAGATAGCCCCAGTCGGCCGGCGCGGAATCCACCTCGGCGGCGAACCCGGCCAACGCGCGCACGGCGCGCTCCTGACGCGCGGAATCCTCGAGCACAGCCCCCAAGTCCAGCAGGAACACCACCGCCTGCGAATGCCCCGAGGGCGAGGCATCGTCACCCACCAGCGGCGGCGAGAGCGGCAGCGCGCCCCCCGATTCCGGCGGGCGCTCGTGCAGCCGCCCCGACTCATCGAGGTAATCGCGCTCGATCGTCGCGGCAAGCCGCTGGGCGCGGAACAGCCAACGAACATCATGGCTCGACCCGTACAGCGCCAGCATCAGGCGCCCTGAGGCCGCGTGATCGGAAAGGAAGGCCTCGCCGGAGACCTCGCCTTCGTAGGCCTGCCGGTAAAGGTGCTGCTCATCGGCATCCCAGAGCCTTGCCCACAGCCAGTCACCCACCGCCTGCGCCCGTTCGTGCCAGTCGCCCCGGTCGAGCGGCTGGGCGGCCGCCAGAAGCCCCAGCCCGGTCAGGGCGTTGAACTCGGCAACCTGCTTGCGATCCCGCTGGGGCAGGCCGCGCGCCTGGCGCGCCTCGAGCAGGGCGAAGTAATCGGGCTCGAAGCCGGCGATCGACGCGGCCAGCTCGCCCTGCTCGAAGGCATCGTACGCTCGACCCACGGCCAGGTTCACCGCGCCGCCGTCGGGCAACTCGTGATCGATCCGGCTTTCCGGCAGGCCGGCCAACTCGTGCCAGTCGAGGAAGGCCTTGGCATCCTCGCCCAGCACCGCACGGATCTCTCCGGGGGTAAACACATAGCTCTTGCCCTCGATGCCGTCGAGCTCGGCGTTCTCGGCGGTGAAATAGGCACCCTCGTCCGCCCGCAACCTGCGCTCGAGATAACCGACGCTGCGCGCGACGACTTCATCGAACCATCCCTCGTCCAGACGCTGCCCGGCCCGAGCGTAATGGCCGACCAGCTGGGCGTTGTCGACCAGCATCTTCTCGAAGTGCGGAATCGCCCACTCGGGATCGACGGTGTAGCGGTGGAACCCGCCGCCGACGTGATCGAACAGGGCGCCGATGCTCATCGCCGCCAGGGTCTGGCGCAGCATCGGCTCCGCCTGTGCGGCCTGCGCGTCGTCATCGATCGCCGAGAGCAGTAACGCCAGTCGCGGTGACTGCGGAAAGCGGCTCGACTGCCCCGGCGGGGCGAAACCGCCCACCAGCGAATCGTACTGCCCCTCCAGCGCCTCAATGGCACGGGCCTGCCAGTCGGCCGGGTCGATGAGCTCAGGCGCGAGACTCGCATCCGCGCCCTCCCGCAACGCCTCAGCCGTCGTCTCGGCCCGCTCGAGCAGCGGATCGCGGTTCGACTGCCACTCATCGGACAGACGCTCGACGATTTCCGGGAAGCTCTCGCGACCTGGCAACGGCTCGGGCGGGAAGTAGCTGCCGGCGAAGAACGGCTCGAGATCGGGGGTAAGGAAGACGTTGTTGGGCCAGCCGCCACCCTCGCCCAGCGCGCGCGTAGCCGCCATCAGCACACGATCGAGGTCGGGGCGCTGCTCGCGGTCGATCTTGATGTTGATGAAGCCTTCGTTCATCGCCGAGGCGATCGCAGGGTCCTCGTAAAGTTCACGCTTGGCGACGTGGCACCAGTAGCAGGTGGAGTACCCCACCGAGACGAAGATCGGCTTGTCCTGCTCGCGGGCCAGCGCCAAGGCCTGCTCACCCCAGGGATACCAGTCGACCGGATTGTCGGCGTGATCGCGCAGGTAATCCGAGGCAGTATCCGCCAGCCGGTTCTCGGCGGTCGCGACTCCGCCAGCCATCCCTCCCAGCAGGGCCAGCGACAACAGAAGCGTGGGCAGTCGACTCATGGGATCCGCTCGTTCGAGTGTAGAGTCCGAGAATGGCACAGCTAGACGGATAATGCGGGATCTAGCATGCGGCCCGTGCGGTGCTAGGCTTGCACTTTTACTTTCCATCCATACAGGTCAACAAATGTTCGAAGCCGCCGAACTGGGCCGCCGCCTCTCAAAGGCCGATTTCAAGGACGCCGTACCATCGTTGCGACTTCAACTGCTCGATGCCCAGCGCCGGGCGCGGGCCGCCAACCTCCCAGTGCTGCTGCTGATCAACGGCGTGGCCGGTGCCGGCAAGGGCGAGTTGGTCAACCACCTGCTCGAATGGCTGGATTCGCGCGGCGTGCAGACGCACGTCTTCTGGGACGAGACCGACGAGGAAAAGCAGCGCCCGCGCTGGTGGCGCTACTGGCGGGCAATGCCGGGCGGCGGCGAGATCGGCGTGCTGTTCGGCGGCTGGTATCAACACCTGATCGAGGATGCTCAGCACGGCCGCCTGAAGGAAGATGGTGTCAGCGGCGAGCTCGAACGCATCCGCGAGACCGAGCACATGCTGATCAACGGCGGCGCGCTGCTGGTCAAGTTCTGGTTTCACCTGCCGGCTCGTGAGCAGGCCCGCCGGGTCAAGGAGCGCCGCAGGGATCCCCAGAGCCACTGGCACATGGCACCGGAAACGGCCAAGGAGGCCAACCATTACGACAAGTTCATCAACATCGCCACCCGCGTGGTGCGCGAAACGGACACCGGCGAGGCGCCTTGGTTTCTGATCGAGGCTACCGACCCGCACTTCCGCGACCTGACAGCCGGCAAGACCCTGCTGCGCGCCATCGACACCCGCCTCGCCAACGGGACTGGGCAAAACCCCGTCAAGGTCTCGCATGCGCCGGCCCTGCCCGCGGCCGAAAGCGCCCGGCGCACCATCGTCGACCACGTCCCCGACGACCGAGTGTTGGACAAGGCCGACTACAAGCATCGCAAGCAGTCGCTCGACGCCCAACTCAACCGCCTCGGCTGGCAGGGCTTCGAGACACGCCGGCCGGTCGTCGTCGTTTTCGAGGGCTGGGATGCCGCCGGCAAGGGCGGGGCCATCCGACGCCTGACCGAGGCACTCGACGCGCGTCTCTACCGCGTGATCCCCATCGCCGCGCCCACCGACGAGGAAGCCGACCACCACTACCTGTGGCGCTTCTGGCGTCAGGTGCCGCGCGACGGCTACTGGAGCATCTTCGACCGCTCCTGGTACGGGCGGGTGTTGGTCGAGCGGGTCGAGGGCTTCGCCCCGCAACCCGACTGGGCCCGCGCCTACCACGAGATCAACACCTTCGAGGAACAGCTCGCCGACCACGGCGTGATCCTGCTCAAGTTCTGGCTCAACATCACTCCCCAGGAGCAGCTCAGGCGCTTCGAAGCACGCCAGCAGACGCCCTACAAGAAGCACAAGATCACCGCCGATGACTGGCGCAATCGCGACAAGTGGGACAACTACAAGGCCGCGGTGAACGAAATGGTGATCCGCACCTCAACAGAGTACGCCCCTTGGCACATCATCCCGGCGAACGACAAGCGCTACGCGCGAATCGAGGTGATGCGAATCGCGGCCGAGACGGTGAAGAAAGCCGGCAAGCGTGACTGCTCCGACAACGGCTGAGCGGCCCCACGATAGCTGCGATAATGGCACGACAGCGCAGAAGACGCCGTGAAATTCAGCCACCACCTGCACGAGACGCACGGTCGGCAGATCGGCGTGATCACCGCCGCCTTCGGCATCTTGCTCGCCGGCATGGTTCTGGTGGTGGCCAACGGCATGTGGCAGAACCACCGGCTGCAGGTCGAACTGAAACGCGTCACCCAGGATCTCGGCCAGCGCCTGCAAATCGCCAGCGACCTGCTCGCGGCCGCCTACAACCGCCACCAGACCATGATCAGCCAGCTGCTAACCAACGACCCTTTCGAGCGGGACGCGCTGATGATGGATTACCACAAGTGGGGCAACCGGGTCGGCGAGGCACGCAATGCCCTGCGCGAACGCCTTGACGACGAGCGCAGCCTCAAACTGATCGAGCGCCAGGACAAACTGATCCCGCGCACCGTCGAACTCCAGGACCGCGTGGTGGAGCTGGCTGCCCGGGACGAACTCGAACCGGCCATGCGCATCGTGCGCAACGAGCTGTTCGACCTCGACCGCCAGTTCGACCGCGTTATCTAGGAATTGCGCCGCCACGAGCAGGTGATCACGCAGGCGGCCATTGATCGTGCCCGCGAGACTGCCGAGACCGCCCGCCAGTTCATGCTCTGTTTCGGCCTCGTTGGCATCCTGTTCGCGGCCATCCTGATGGTCTCCACCTGGCGGACCTTCCGCCATCTGCAGCACGAACTGCACGAGCAGGCCGAGCAACTGGACCAGGCCAGCGAACGCCTGCGCTTCGAGGCCAGTCACGACGCGCTGACCGGCCTTCTCAACCGGCGCGCGTTCTACGAGCAGGCCGACCACGCCATCGACGGTGACCGCCCCTTCGTGCTGGCCTACATCGACCTCGACAGCTTCAAGCCGGTCAATGACGAATACGGCCACGCCATTGGCGACAACGTCCTCACCCGAGTAGGCGAACGGCTGCAGGGCCTCGCCGGAGCAACCGGCATCATCGCGCGGCTCGGCGGCGACGAGTTCTGCCTGTTCGTACCCGACGACCGGGCACTACCCGAGCGCGAGGCCGCACTTAGGGCCGAACTCGAGCACCCGCTGACCATCGACGGCCACCCGATCGCGCCACGCCTGAGTATCGGCTGGGCACGTTGCCCGGCCGAAGGCACCGACCTAGACGAGTTGATCAACCGCGCCAACGGCCGCATGTACCGACAGAAGGGCGAGCGACGCCGCGGACCTGCAGACCGGCGGGAATCCCCATCGACCGACGGGAACTGAAGCGTCGGATCAGCCGGTCGGGGCGGCGTGGATCCAGGCGGTGGCGATGCCGAAGTAGATTAGGATCCCGCCGATGTCGGCAATCGAGGTGATCAGCGGGGCCGAGGCAGTCGCCGGGTCGAGGCGAAAGCGGGTCAGCAGGAACGGCAGCAACATCCCCACCATGCTGCCGAAGATAACCACCGCGATCATCGACAGGAACACCACGTTGGCCAGCATGGTGCCGCCGTAGAACAAGCCGATGCCCCAGGCCGCTGTCGCCATCGTCACGCCCAAGGCGCTGGCCACGCCCAACTCGCGGACCCACAGCTTGAGCCAGTCCTTGGGGCCGACATCACCGGTGGCTAAGGCACGCACCATCATGGTCGCCCCCTGCGAGCCGGCGTTGCCGCCCGAGCCGATGATCAACGGCAGGAAGAAGCTCAGCACCACCGCTGCCTCCAGCGTCTCCTCGAAGACCGAGACCGCGCCGGCGGCAAAGATGGCCAGGAACACCAGCATTAACAGCCAGCCGATACGCTTCTTGAACAACTCGAGCATGGAGGCCCCGCGCAGACTTAGATGCTGCGCGCCCAGACCACCAAGCTTGTGGATGTCCTCGGTGGCCTCCTCCTCGACCACGTCCATGACGTCATCGATGGTGACCATCCCCATCAACACGCCGCCGTCGTCGACCACCGGCAGGGCAGTCAGATCGTAGTGCTGGATCAGGCGGGCTGCCTGCTCGCGATCCTCGGAGACGACGATACTGACCGGCTTGTCTTCGAGCAGGGATTCGACCTTCGCCGCCGGGTCGCCAAGCACCAGCGCGCGCAGTCCGGTCCAGCCGAGCAGCCGGCCACCCTCGTCGGTGATGAACAGAACATCAACCGTCTCACTGCGCCCGGCGTGCCGCTGCACGTGACGGAGCGCATGCGACAGCGTCCACCCGGGCTCCAGCGCGATAAACTCCGGCGTCATCAGTCGACCGGCGCTCTCCAGCGGATAACCGAGAAGGCGCCGCGCCTGCTGCACCCTTTGCGGGCTCAAGCGGCGCGCCACCGCGTCGCCCGCCTCCTGGGAGAGGTCCTCGAGCAGTGCGGTCAGGTTGTCCGGACGCAGGTCATCCAGCACCGCGCGCGCGGTCGCCTCGTCGAGCGCGTCCAGCAGCGCGTACTGCACGTCGGGTTCGATGAAACCGAACACCCCGGCGCGGCGCTCGCCCGGCAGGATCTCCAGCACCCGTGCCATCCCCTCGGTCGACAACGCTTTCAGCGCCCGGGCGATGTCCTGGTCGCGGACCGCGGCGAGGTCGTCGCACAGCGCTCCGGTCTCGATCTCGTCACGTTCGAAACGGGCGAGGAGGCCCGCGAGCTGGTCGATGGTTGATGTGGGGATCATCCGGGTAACTGCCTGCGTGAGTCCGTTTCGAGTGGCGTCAGGGGAATATTACCGCGAACGGCGACTTGCGCGGCGCCCCGTGGGAGCGGACCTTGCCCGCCAAGGCCGATGGGCCGTCCTGCCGACAGGATGACATGGCTGTTTGAAGGGGGCGGCGTGTCGGTTGTATCGGACGGGGACGCTGTGAAGCGGGTCGAGCGGGTTTAACGCCTGTTAGTCCATGTAGCACGGAGTTGCCTCGTGATGGCCGCACGAGGGCCTTTTCTTGCTTGACCAAGAAAGGCCCGAAAAGAAGGACACCCCACGGCTTGGCCCTGACAGCTAGGCCCGCCGCAAGTAAGCCGTCACCTCGTCGCGGTCGTGATACAACTGCCGAATCGACATCTCGAACGGAACCTCGGCGGCAAACAATCGATCCTCGATCAACTCCCGGCAGTCAGTCACCGCCTGCTGGCGCTTCTTCATCGGTAGCTTGAGATTGAAGATCGACCGGCGGCAATCGCCGCGCGCCATCCACTCGGCCATCAGCGCCGCCACCCGGATCGGCTTTTCCACCATGTCGCAGACCAGCCACTCCACCGGTCGCTCGGGGCGGAAGGTGAACCCGTCCTCGCGGCGGTGCTCCACCTGGTGGGAGGCGGCCAGCTCTTCCGCCATCGGGCCGTTGTCGACGGCCGTGACCATCAGCCCGTAGCGCACCATTTGCCAGGTCCAGCCACCGGGCGCGGCACCCAGGTCGGCCGCCTCCAGGCCGACACGCAACAACTCTTGGCGCTCGTCGGGCGAGAGGAAGGTGATCAGCGCCTCCTCGAGCTTGAGCGCCGAGCGGCTGGGCGCGTGCTTGGAGAGTTTCAGGCGCGGGATGCCCATCGGTCTCGGCGCCGCCTGTCCCGGGTGCGACAAGCCGGGAATCACGGTGGTGGAATCGGTGAACGTCAGGTGAAGTTGGGGCAGTTCCCGGTTTCCCGGCTCGAGCAGCCCGCGCTTGCGCATCGACTGCTCCAGCGGCTTGGTGAACTGGCGGGCCAGCCGCATCAGCGGCCGGGTGGCCTGGGCGTCCGGCGTCTCGACAACAACGCCGCCGAACGCCTGCCCTTCGAGCGCCGCGAGGATCGGACTCAGCCGGTTGTCCGGCGGCAGGTCGGCCAATGGCTCGCCGGCCAGACACATCTGCCGCGCGAAAATCAGCTCATCGAGGGAAAGCGTCTCGAACCAGTCGGCCATCGCGTGCGCGTCATGGGCGATGAAGGTAAGATAGCCGGTATCGGACCTGGCCTTGCAGTAGCCGTGCACGCGCGCCTCGGCGGCGACGGCCTGCACCAGGGCGGCGCAGTCGCCTTCGTATCCGGCGCGGGTGAGAAGAAGCAGTTGTCGGTTGGTATCCATCATCGCGAGAGGATGCCTCAGCGCGCGCAGAGATGCCATGACGCATAAAAGCCGCAGCGACCACCCGGTCTGCCTGCGGCTTTTCTGTGTTAGCCCCGGTGGAACCGGGGTCGGTAACGGCATTTATTTGTGGCGAATGTCCTGCAGCGCCTCGTTCATCTTGCGCCAGCATGATCCAGACCTCCCAGAGCGCCGAACTGAGGAAGCATTCGGCGGTGGGTCTCCACGACCTGTTCGTAACGTAGCCGGCTGGTTACGGCTTTCCCTGTTGACATCCTCCTCGCCCTGATGATCGAGGAGGATGTCAACTCGCTTGGCGGCGTGCTTCTGTCGTGATCAAGCGTTGATGCAAGATACTCACGCGGTGGCGACAGCCTCTTCGCCATGCCGAGCCTGCCACAGGTCATACTTGAGTTGCATGCCGGCCCATATCTCGGCACGTCCTCCATGCTCGACGCCCAACCAGGCCTCGATGCGCAGCGCCATCTGCGGCGAGATGCACGCATGCCCATTGAGCCCGCGTGAGAGTGCCGCGCGCGTCACTCCCAGCTGCCGCGCCGCCTCCGTGACCGACAGCCCCAGGGCCGGCAGCACATCCTCGCGCAGGGTCTGGCCGGGGTGTGGCGGGTGGTGCATCTCCATCGTCTGCCTCCTCATTGGTAATCCTGATAATCGACCAGGATCGCGTCACTGCCAGGGTCCAGAATCCAACCCCCGACTCGCCATATTCGCCGCCCGGAACAACGCCCGACGCTTGTTGAGCGTCTCCTCCCACTCCGTCGCAGGCACGGAATCAGCGACGATGCCGCCACCGGCCTGAACATGCAGCTGGCCGTCCTTGATCACCCCGGTACGAATCGCAATCGCGGTATCCATATTGCCGTTCCAGGCCCAGTACCCCACCGCCCCGGCATAGACACCCCGCTTGACGGGCTCAAGCTCCTGGATGATCTCCAGCGCGCGTATCTTCGGTGCACCCGAGACGGTGCCGGCGGGGAAGGTCGCGCGCAGAACGTCCATGGCGTTGAGATCGTCGTCGAGTTCGCCGGCGACCTGGGAGACGATGTGCATGACGTGCGAGTAGCGCTCGATGATCATGCGCTCCTCGAGCTTCACGCTACCCACCTGGGCAACGCGGCCGGTATCGTTACGGCCCAGGTCGATCAGCATGACGTGTTCGGCGATCTCCTTGGGGTCGCTCAAGAGATCCTGCTCGAGGGCCTTGTCCTCGGCCTCAGTGGCGCCGCGCGGGCGGGTGCCGGCGATGGGACGGACGGTGACCGTGCCGTCCTCCAGACGGGCGAGGATCTCGGGGCTCGAGCCCACCACGGTGAACTCGCCGGCATCGATGAAGTACATGTAGGGCGAAGGGTTGATGGTGCGCAGCGCGCGGTAGAGGTCGATCGGCTCCGCGCCGAACTCGATACTCATCCGCTGGCTGGGCACCACCTGCATGACGTCGCCTGCCGCGATGTACTCGCGGATGGAGCGCACGGCGTTTTCATAGCCTTCCCGGGTGAAGGTGGCGGTGAAGTCATTCTCGTCGATCGGCTTGTCCGGGGCGCTTGATCCGTAGTTGACCACCGGCTCGCGCAGGCGGGTGGCCAGCGCGTCGAGACGCAGGTTGGCCAGATCGATCGCGCCGGGCTCTGAGGGGTCTATCAGGGTCACCAGCAGCAGTTCGCTGGAGAGGTTGTCGACAACGACCACTTCTTCGCTGGCCATCAGCAGGATGTCGGGCACGCCCAGCGGGTCGTCGGCGTCAAAGTTAGCCAGACGCGGCTCGATGTAGCCGACTGTCTCGAAGCCGAAGTAGCCCACCAGCCCGCCGTGAAAGCGCGGCATGTCGACCGGTTCGAAGACGCGGTAGCGAGCCTTGAAGGTCTCGATCCAGGCGAGCGGGTCCTCGACGGTTTCGTCCTCGACAATCTCCCCGTTCTTTTTCACCACCACGCGCTGGCCATGAACGGTCAGGACGGTGGAGGACGGCAAGCCGATGATCGAGTAGCGCCCCCAACGCTCACCGCCAGTGACCGACTCGAACAGGTAGCCGAACGGCCCTTCGACCAGCTTGCGGTACACGGACAATGGCGTGTCGTAGTCGCCCAGCACGCGGCGGGTGACGGGGACGCGGTTGTAGCCTTGGCCGGCGAGTCGTGCGAGGTCGTTACGGGTGGGCTGGTAGGGCTGGAAACGGTTGGGCATGAAGGGCTCCAGGGGGGTAAGCAAGGGACGGTGACAAGTGCGAACTCAGCTACGCCATCGCGTCGTTACTGTCGCCATGGTCGCCACAGCCACCTTCTCTGGGCCAGTCATGGTGCCTACCTACCGACGAGACCGGCGAGCTCGGTCATGGAATCAATCACGACATCCGGGTCGAAATCCCGGATGTCACGTCCGTGGTTGTAGCCATAGCTCATGCAGATAATCGCGAAGCCCGCGGCGCGCGCCGCCTTTACGTCGGAAATCGAGTCGCCGATCATCAGCGCTTCGGACGGGTGAACGTGGAACCAGCCCGCCGAGTAGATCAGCGGGGCCGGGTCGGGTTTCTTCAGCGACAGGGTGTCACCGCTGATGACCACCTCGAAATGATCGCGCAGGCCGGTCTGCTCGAGCAGCGGCAAGGTGAACGCCTCGGCCTTGTTGGTGACACAACCAACGGACAGGCCCAGCGACTTGACGAATTCCAACCCCTGCAGCACGCCGCCGAAGACCTGCGAGTGCTGGCCGTTGTTCTCGGCGTAGTGACGCTTGAAAACCGGCAGGGCCTCGTCGAGCGTGGCCGGGTCGGGCGTGCCATCCAGGTCGTTGGTCAGCGCGCGCTCGACCAGCCGCTCCACGCCGTTGCCCACCCAGTTGCGGACGTCCTCTTCAGCGCGGTTGGGCTGGCCCAACTCACGCTGCATGGCGTTGACCGAAGCCAGCAGATCGGGCACCGAGTCGACCAGGGTGCCGTCCAGGTCAAACAGCACCATGCGCGGCGTGAAGCGTGGCATCACTTGACCTTGGCCAGCTCGGCGCGCATCTCCTTGATGACGCTGTCATAACCGTTGGGATCGGAATCTTGGCCCTTACCGAACAACGCGGAGCCGGAGACGAAGGTGTCGACGCCGGCCGCGGCGATCTCGGCGATGTTGGCGCTGGAAACGCCACCGTCGATCTCAAGGCGGATGTCACGACCGGAGCGGTCGATGATCTCGCGAGCCTGGCGGGCCTTCTCGAGGGTCGCCGGAATGAACTTCTGGCCGCCGAAGCCCGGGTTGACGGACATCAGCAGGACGATGTCGACCTTGTCGATCACCCACTCCAGCACGTCCAGCGGTGTGCCCGGGTTGAAGACGAGACCGGACTGGCAGCCCTCGTCACGGACCAACTGCAGGCTGCGGTCGACGTGCTCGGTGGCCTCCGGGTGGAAGGTGATCGAGGTGGCACCGGCCTTAGCGAAGTCCGGGATGATGCGATCGACCGGCTTGACCATCAGGTGGACGTCGATCGGCGCGGTAACGCCATGCTTGCGCAACGCGTCGCAGACCAGCGGGCCGATGGTCAGGTTCGGCACGTAGTGGTTGTCCATCACGTCGAAGTGCACCCAGTCGGCGCCGGACTTCAGGACGTTGTCCACTTCCTCGCCCAGGCGGGCAAAGTCGGCCGACAGGATACTCGGGGCAATGATGTAGTCGCTCATCTCGCGGTCCTCGGATAACGGGAAAGATTCGGGGGAATTCGGTCGAGCAGCACCCGCCCCGGTCGCCGAAACCGGCATCGATCGAGCGGGCGCACGCGCGGAAACTGGCGGTTAATGTACCGGATTCGGCGCGATTTTTTAAGAACACGATGGTTGGGCCACCGGCCGCGAACCGCGTTTCGACCATGCAGCACGCGCCGCGCGCGGCCCCATTTTCTAGGCCGTGGCAGCGATGGTGGCGCAAATCGGCTAGACTTCTCCCACATTTCCTAGCAAAGCAACGATTCAACACCACTATGTTCCAGACCGAGCTCCTTCTGCGCGAATTCGTTACCCACGACGTCCAGCGTTATATCTTGGCCAAGCCCGAGGGCTTCTCGTTCACGCCCGGACAGGCCATCGAACTGGCCATCGACGAGCCCCAATGGCGCGAAGAGGCCCGGCCCTTCACGTTGACCAACCGGGTCGACGACCGCGTGCTGGAATTGATGATCAAGAGCTACGGCGACCACGACGGTGGCATGACGCAGACGCTGGGCAAGGCGCAGCCGGGGCAGAAGCTGCTGCTCTCCGAGGCGTTCGACAGCTTCACCTACGATGGCCCGGGCTGGTTCATCGCCGGTGGCGCCGGCATCACACCGTTTCTCGCCATCATTCGGGATCTCGCCGACCGTGGCGAGCTCGAGGGACAGAAGCTGATCTACTCGAACAAGACCGCCGCGGACATCATCCAGCAGCGCGAACTGGAGGCCGCATTCGGCGAGAACGCGCATTTCGTCTGTACTCGCGAGCATTCGCCGCTATGCACTCACAGCGGCCACGTCGACGACGCCTTCCTGCGCGAGCACGTCCGCGACCTATCCGAGGAGTTCTACGTGTGCGGCCCGCCGGCCTTCACCGAGCAGGTCAAGAAGACCCTTGGCGATCTGGGCGGCAACACCCAGAGCATGGAATTCGGTTAAGCCGAGCCGACAGCCCGACCGAGAAAAGCCGCCCCACGGATCACTCCCGGCGCGGCTTTTTCATGTTCGCCTCTGACGCAGGAACGGATACCTTAAAGGAAACCGAGAGCACCGGATCCTTTTGCGGCCAAAACCACTTCTAAAAAGCCGAGCCGATCGCCATCAACAGGCGTCGATATCGAACCACTCGGTGACGCGCACCCGGCCCAGGTGGATGCGGTAGACGGTCTCGCGGCTGATCCGGCCACCTTGGAGACGGACCCGGAAACTCAGCCGGCGACAGAGGGGTTGCCGGTCGAGCACTTCCATCAGCGGGGCATCGGCCAGACCGATGATCGCACGATGCAGACGCGGGGTGAGCGGGCCGACCACCTCTGTCAGAGCGTCGATCCCGACATCGCCGCTTTCCAGCCGGACGCGACGCTCCCAGACGCGCGTGGACCTTGGGGTCGGCCAGCGGTCAGCAAGGTGCCCGCCCCACCCCTCGTCGAGTCGGCGCACCACCACCGGGTGGCCGGTGTGCCTACGCAAGGCATGCGTGAATGATCTGGGCGTACTTGCCAGGCGACGCAGGGCCACCGGCAGACCGAAGAGTGTCTTTTCTCCTGCCGGCCGGGCCGTGGTGTGGAAGCAACCCAGGGCAAACCGGCTCATGGCGCCTTGGGGGCAAACACGGCCGCCTGCCCCTCCCCACGCGGGTCGCTGGCCGCCTCGAGTCGACCGTCTTTGCGCCACCAGGCGACCGCCTGCATGTTGCCAAAGCCCTCGTTAACCTCGATACGATGCCCCATCAACTCGAGTTCGGCACGCTGTTCATCATTCAACAGGTCGGGCTCGACCTCGATCCGATCGGGCAGGTACTGATGGTGGATGCGCGGGCCGGCCACCCATTCATCCACCGGTTCGCCGCGGGTCGCCGCGAGCACGCCGCCAAGCACCATGGTGATGATGCGTGAGCCGCCGGGCGTACCCAGCACACCGACCAGATCCTCGCTGCGCACGAAGGTGGGCGACATCGAGGAAAGCGGTCGCTTGCCAGGGGCGATGGCATTGGCCTCCGCACCGACCAACCCGTAGACATTGGGCACGCCCGGTTTTTGCGAGAAGTCGTCCATCTCGTCGTTCAGGAGCACACCGGTGCCCGGCACGGTCACCCCGGCGCCGAACGGGTAGTTGATCGATAAAGTCGCCGCCACGTAGTTGCCTTGCGCATCCATCACGGAGAAATGTGTGGTGTGAGGCCCCTCGGGCTCCGTGACCACCGGGGCGAGGCTCGCCGAGGGCGTGGCGTCGGTGGGCGAGATGCCCACCGCAAGCCCGGCGGCGTAGTCGTCGCTGGTGAGTCGTTCGATCGGGATGTCGACGTAATCCGGGTCGCCCAGGTACTCGGCGCGATCACGGTAGGCACGGCGCATCGCCTCAACCCGGTAGTGCAGACCCAACACGGATAGATCGCCCAGTTCCCCGGCGCGACGCTCGAGTCCGCCATAGGTGTTCAATATCTGCGCGATCGCCACGCCGCCGGAGGACGGCGGGGCCGCGGAGACCACCTCGAAGCCGCGAAAGCGACTCACCACCGGCTCGCGCTCTACCACACGATAGCCAGCCATGTCCGAGCGACACCAGATGCCGCCAGCCTTGCGCACCCCGTCCACCAGCCGCCCGGCCAGTTCGCCCTGGTAGAAGCCGTCGCGGCCCTCGAGAGCGATGCGTTCGAGCGTACCGGCAAGGTCCGGCTGGCGGATCACGTAGCCCAGTGCCGGCAGTTCCCCCTCGTCGAGGAAGATCGTCCGACTGCCCGGATCGGCTGCCAGCACGTCCTCGCGGAAGCCGGCCAGGCGACGATACATCTCAGTGACCGCAAAGCCCTCGCGCGCTGCACGGATGGCGGGATCGAGGGTCGTGCTGAGAGGCAGTGCGCCGTAATCGACGGACAAGTGATCGAGCGCGGCGGGAATGCCGGGGATACCGGCGGCCAGCGCGCCGTCGACGGACAGATCCAGCTGGGGGTTGCCCTCGTCGTCGAGATACATGTCGCGGCTGGCTTCTCCCGGCGCGCGCTCGCGGGCGTCGAGCATGACGTCGCGCCCACTTTCCGCCTCGTGAAGCAGGTAGAAGCCGCCGCCACCCAGTCCGGAGCTGTAGGGCTCGACCACCGCGAGTGCCGCCGTGATCGCGACCGCTGCATCAAAGGCATTGCCGCCAGCCTCCAGCACCTCGCGCCCGGCGGCGGTGGCCTCGGGGTGTGCGGTGGCAATGGCGGCCTGGCCCGGGGCCGCGGTCGCGACCTGAACGAGCGCCCCCGGCAGAAAGGTAAGAACGAGGACTAGCCAGCGCAGGGATCTCACGCTCAGCCCCCGCCGATCGCCTGGACGATCTCGACCCGATCGCCGTCGGCGACCTCGACGCTGGCATGCTCGGCACGCGGGCAGATCTCCCCGTTAACCTCGACCGCGTAGCGCTTGCCGCTCGTCCCTGCCAGCGCGACCAGCGCCTCGATTGTGGCGCCCCCGGGCACGTCGCGCGGCTCGCCGTTGAGATCGATCCGTACCATCGGTTTGGCCGTCGATTCCGCCATCGTTTGTCTCCTGTGCAATCGACCCGCCGGGCCGAGTGGAAAGTTTCTACTGGTAGAATGGCGCACTGGCCGCTCTACGGCCAGTCCGCCCACTTATCAGACCGCCCTCATGAGCGACATGCCCGCCCATCCAGCCCCGCCATGGAAGGACATCGACACCGTGCTGCTCGACATGGACGGTACGCTACTCGATCTCGACTTCGATGCCCGCTTCTGGAAGGAACACTTCCCGAGGCGCTACGTCGAGCTTAGCGGGCTTACCGAGCCCGAGGCGATGACGCGCCTCAACGCCCGATTCGAGGGCCTCCGCGGCCAGTTGGCCTGGTACTGCCTCGACGACTGGCATCGAGCCCTGGCGCCCGATTGCCGCCACGAACTCGATTTGATCGCCCTCAAGCGCGAGCTGGCCCACCACATCCGCTACCGCCACGGCGTGACAGATTTCCTCGAGCGCCTAGCCGGGGCCGGCAAGCAGCGCGTGCTAGTGACCAATGCCCACCCGGCCAGCGTTGCTCTCAAGTTCGAACGGGTCGACCTCTCGGCGCGGCTCGATCGCCTCTTCAACGCCCACGAGATCGGCGCGGCCAAGGAATCGCCCCGCTTCTGGGATCGCCTGGCCGAACAACTGCACTTCGACCCCGACCGCACCCTGCTGGTCGACGACAACCTAGTCGCCCTGGCAGCCGCCGAGGACTTCGGCATCCGTCATCTGCGGGCGATCACCCTGCCCAACAGCCGCGGCGAGCCGATGGACACCGCGCCGTTCCTCGCGCTGGACGATTTTGTCGCCGCGACCGAAGACCTCAGCGTAAACAACACCTAAATGGGGGCGGCTGCTGTCGCGCGCTTCGCGGGCATCAACCGATCCCGCAACGGCGTGGGCGTCACCGCGGGAGCTTGCCTTGCAAGCGACACGAGCCAGCGGCGCGTGCCCCGCGACCGGGCGGCACCCACGAGGCGACCGGGACAGCCGCTGACGCGGCTTTCGCGGGCAAGGGCCACTCCCAGAGGATGGCTTACTCGCCCTCGCTCGGTGGGACGTAACCTTCCGGCTTGTCCTCGTTGCCCTCGAACAGGAATTTCTCCATCTCGCGCAGCAGGAATTCGCGCGCCTTGGGGTCGATCGGCGTCAGGCGATACTCGTTGATCAGCATGGTCTGGTGCGCCAGCCATTGCTGCCATGCGGCCTTAGAGATGTTGTTGTAGATACGCTCGCCCATCTCGCCCGGATAGGGCGGCTTGGGCAGGGCCTCGGCCTCGCACTGCAGGCGCTGGCAGAAAACGGTGCGGTCAGTCATGAAAACCTCGTTTACGACTCGATGCGGAACATGCCGGAGAAATGTGACCGGGATGATAACAGTGCTGGCAGGGGCCGCCCGACCGTGAGCAAGCAACAACCACCCTGCCAGGCAATCCTCACCGATCGGCGCCCAGCAAGGAAATGCCCTCACGTCGCGGCAGCAAGCGGGGCTCACGATTACCTCAGGGCCGCCCCTTCGCGTTCGCGGATCAGCCGCTGGATCGGGGCGGGCAGCCCCACCGGCGGCTCGTGGACCAGTTGCTCGACCGCATGCCATTCGCCGTGGCGATCAGCGACGCCCGTCGGCGCAACCTGAATGCCCCACACCTCGGCGGCCAGCTCGAAGTGGCTGAAGACATGCCGCAGCTGGCCCAGCGTCTGCCAGTCGGTGGCCGGCTCGAAGCCTAGCTCGGCCAGCCGGCGATCGACCGCATCGGGCGTCTCGCTCACCGGCAGACAGGCAAGACCGCCCCAGATGCCATTCGGGGGGCGTTTTTCCAAAAAAAGATGCCCGCCACCATCTTCCAGCCACAGCAACACCCGCTCGCGCACCAGCTTGGGCTTGCGCCGCCGGCGAGCGGGCAACTCCTGCTCGCGCCCCTGCCGGCGTGCCCGACAGTCATCGCTCACCGGGCAGACATCACAGCGAGGCGAGCCCCGCCGGCAGACGGTCGCGCCCAGGTCCATGATCGCCTGGGTGTAGTCGGCCGGTCGGCCGGTCGGGGTGTATCCCTCGGCAAGCGACCAGAGTTTGCGCTGGGTGGCGGCGGTTTCGAGCGGGGAATCGACCGCCGCATGCCGGGCGAGCACGCGCTTGACGTTGCCATCCAGAATTACCGCCCGCCGGTCGAAGGCCTGGGCGACGATCGCAGCCGCGGTCGACGGTCCCACACCCGATAGCTCCGCCCAACCCTCGGTCGTCTCAGGCACACCAGACTCGATCATCTGCCTGGCGGCGGCATGCAGGTTGCGGGCACGGGCGTAATAACCCAGCCCCGACCACAGGGCGAGCACCGCGTCGATCTCGGCGGCGGCGAGCGACTCGATATCCGGGAAACGCGCCATGAAGCGCTCGAAATACGGGATAACCGTGGCGACCTGGGTCTGCTGGAGCATGATCTCCGAGACCCATACCCGGTAGGGCGTACGCGGGTGCTGCCATGGCAGGTCATGCCGGCCATGGCCATCGAACCAGGCCAGCAGCCGCTCGGCGAGCGGCGCCGTCACAGCCAGCGACGTGAACGGCCGGCAGATCGGGTGACACCGTCACCCCACCGACTCACAGGCCGAACCCCTTGATCAGGTCCTTCACCGCGTCGCCACCCTTGTCCTTCAGGCGCTTGTCGATCTCTTCCTCTACACGTTTTTTCGCCTCACCCTTAGCCGCCTCGCGGACCAGCGATTCGAGGTCGAGCGAGATCGACGGGTCGCTGAACGCGCCGTTAATGCGAATCGGCACCGGCACCTGCTTGAGGCGCTCAAGGTCCTTGCCGCCTTGGCCGGTGGCCGTGTTCACCACGGTGACGGTCAGGCCGTAATCCACCTGCTCGCGCGGCAGGTCGACCTCGCCCTCGCCGGCGACCCGCAACAGCGGGGAGGAGCCAGCGAGGTCATCGTTGCGCAGCACGCCATTGCGGATGGCCGCCGTGCCTGTGATGGCGGTGAAATCAGTGGAGAGCTGTTCGGGTTCCGGCTCGGTCTTGCCCTCTAGGCGCGCCTGCGCCCGGCGCAACAGGTAGCCGATATCGAAGCCCTTGACCTTGCCGTCGCGCAGGGAGAAACCTGCAGTGCCATCCAGTCCCGACTTGAGCTGGTCGACCCGCTTGCCCTGGGTGGTGACATCAAAGGACACATCCCCCTTGCCAAGCAGCCGGTCCTCTTCCATCACCGCGGTGAGCAGAGGTTGCAGTGAGACACCCTGCACGCGGCTCTTACCGGCGTAGCTCGGCACCTCGCCGCGGACGTCCAGCGCCCCGTTGGCGTCGATCGAGCCGCCGAAGACACTGGCGGTCAACTCAGCCAGTTGCAACTGGCCACCGGCCGCTGTCACGTGCACGACCGGGCTGCTCAGGCGGTAGTCCTCGTAGCCAAGGCTGTCCAGTTGCAGACGGGTATCGAGGTTGAGCCCGCGCAGCGTCTCGACCGGCAATTCAATCTCGGCATTCTTGGCAACGGTCTGACTCTGCGCACTACCGCCACTGCCCGCCGACAACTCATTGGCATCCTTGTCGCCACCCGCCGTCGGTGCGAGGTACGGGTTGACGTCGAAATCACCGCCCTGCAGCCGGGCGAACAGGCGCCCGGTCTCGATGTTGTCGATGCCGGCACGACCAGTCAGCTCCTGACCGTCGAGCGTGACGCGCAGATCGGTCAACATCGCCCGCGACGGGGTGACATCGACCTGGCTCGTCAATTCGAATTGGTGCAGCGCTTCGTCCGAACGCATCTCGGGCACAGTCATGCCCAGCCGATCGGCCAGCTCGCGCGGATCGAAGGCGGCAATCTTCATCGGCCCGGAGGCGGCCAGCTCGCCGCTGTCGAGGCCGCTGACATCTAGCCTGCCGGTCGCCTCGATGGGCTCGGAGGACAAGGTCAGATCGTTGATGGTGGCGGTGCCAGCCTGAAGATCGGCGGACAGAGCGGCGCTCGACGCGACCTGCACGGTCTCGCCCACGTTCGGCAACCCCTTGAGGTCGGCATCGAGACTCAGGCGCGGCAGTTCATAACGGCCGATGGCCCAGTCGGCCTCCAGCACGATATCGAGCCGGCTCTCGAGGTAGGTCAACGGGCCGACGCCCTTGCCGTCCAGATCGAGCACCGCGCCATCAAGCCGTGCCTGCGACTTGGCCAGGCGCAAATCGGCCTTCTCTACCTGCAGCATCGCCTCGATGCGCTCGGGCAGACCGGCCTCGGCACCCTCGTCGTGGCTGGCTACGACGTTGAGCGCGAGGTCATCGAACAGCATGTCCTGACGATCGAGCCACACCTGGGCCTGCGTGTTCAGGTCGACGCTGCCGTTCAGGACCGGCATGTCCGGCATCGCCAATCGAAAGCCCGAGACCAGTTCGATGTCGGTCGGCGCTCCATCAGCCAATGCACCGGTGGTGAGATGGAGCCCGTCGATGGTCAACTGCTGATCGGCCTGCTCGTCTCGCCAATGCAGTGCGGCATTGCGGATATCCACGCCACCAACGGTGAGTCTCAGCGCCGGCCCGTCACCATCCTGCGGCTCGACCGTATCCGACTCGCTTGCTGAGGCCTTGGTAGACTCGGCGGAGCGCTCGAGCAGGTCGTCCCAGTTGCTGCGGCCATCCTCGAGGCGGGTCAGGTGGATCTTGGCGTCCTCAAGCCGCAGGGTGCCGATCTCGAACTCGCCGCGTAGCAGTGGCAAGAGCGCAGCCTGCGCTTCGAGTCGCTTGACCTCGATCATCGACTCGGGCTCGAAGCCCTCGGCATTGGACAGCACCACGTCCTCCGTGGCCGCCCCCAGCCAGGGGAAGAGCGTGACCGACAGGTCACCATTGAACTGGATGCTGCGCCCGGTCTGTTTCTCCACCTGTGCAGCAATCTGCGGCTTGTAGTCGTTGGGATCGAAGGTCAGGGCGAAGGCAACGATCGCCAGGATTGCGACCATCACGATCGCGACGAAAAGCAGGCCAATGCGCTTGATCCATTTCATGCAGGGTCGTCCTCGAATGTCTATGGCCGGGCAAGCGGGGCCCGGTTGGTCCGATCGGCCCGATTCATTCTCGTGTCTCAGGGAACAATCCGGACTAGGATTGGTTCAGACTTTAGCAGACAATACGCGTTGCCAGACCGGGCGCTCGCAGGTGTCGAGACGTCCGCCAGCACGTACACACACCGCCAGCGGAACGACCGACCATGAGCATCACCGTCCGCCTGTTTGCCAGCCTGCGCGAGCGCATCGGCTTCGACGAGGCCCGGCTCGACGAGACCCCGGCCACGGTAGCCGAGGCTTGGCAGCGGGTCACCGATATCGAGCGCCCCAGCAACACCCTGGCGGCCGTCAATCACGAATATGTCGATCTGGATCACCCGCTCTCGGATGATGACGAGGTCGCCTTCTTCCCACCGGTGACCGGAGGCTGAGCCATGGCCAACAAACCATCCGCCAACGAGATGCAACGCGAGATGCGCCAAATCATCTCGCGTCGGCGCCGCCTGATCCGCATCTGGCCGGCGATCGCCGTGTTGCTGGGTACGGTGACCGTCGGATTCTACGTCTGGGCCTTCTTCCAGCGCCCCATTCTGGTCAACCCACTGCACGTCCTGGAACTGATGCAGACCGGCAACCTGGACTCGGCCACCCAGGCCCTGCTGGCCGTGACAGCGCCGATGCTTTTCCTGGCCGTGGGATTGCTGGTGCTCCTGCTGCTGGCCTTCGTCACGGCCGGGCTGGTCAGCGAGGGCCGGCTGATGCGCGTGCTAGAGAAGAACCTGTCGCGCTGAGCCCCCCTCACCGGAAAAAAACTACCCTCCGCGTCACAGAACCGTCAAGATCGTCGCGTAAACAATCACTTGACTGGATCGCCCATTCGCCCGACATTGCTAAGGCAATCTAAGGCGACCGACGGCGGTCGGTTACGTGTTTCAAAGGAGGGAAGGCCATGTCGATCACGAAGAAACCGCTCAAGGTGCGCCCGGAGTGTCGCGTTACGTTCAACTACCGTCCGAACGACGGCGAGAAACACCGTGTCGAGGTGCGCGGCGATTTCAACGGCTGGGGCGATGAAGCGGTGCCGCTCAAACGACAACGCGACGGCAGCTATCGGGCCACGGTCAGCCTGCCGCAGGGCGGCGAGTATGCCTTCCGCTACCTGATCGACGAGCAGCACTGGGACAACGACGAGGCGGCCGACGACTACGTGCCCAACCCGTACGGTACCGGCGACAACGGCGTGCTGCGCACCTGAGAAAAGGCCGGCACGAGTCCGATTCGCGCAGACCCTTTCCAAGAGGCCGCTGAAGGCTCAGCCCCGGGTCAGACGCAATCGTTGCAGGCGCATGACCTCGCGGTCGATCAGCTGGCTGTCGCGCGGCGGCAGCGCGGCGAACTCCAGGCCGTAAATCACGCTCTTCCCCACACCCGGGCGGCGGTTGCGCACGGTGAACTCAAGCCGCACGTCGATGCCCTCGCCGACCTTCAGGCGCGCGGCGCTGATCTCATCACCGGGCGTGAGTCCCGGGTCCTGATCTCCGACCACGCTAACGGCACAGCCGGTAGCCGACAGATTGACCACGTCGCCGGACGTGACGCCTTGAGGCGGCGACGGGCAGAACGCCAGTGTGCCTGGCACATCCGGGGGGAGGTCGATGCGAAATGCCGCCCGGCGCTGGAGACGCTGCATCACCTTGGGGTAGCCAACAGCGAGATAGCAGTCGCCACCCTCCTCCCTGGTCGCGAGATCGGCGGAATAGAACCAGCTCAGCAGACCGTCGACAACCGCCTGTACGCGTACCTGACGGGCGTGAAGGACGTGTCGCAATACCACCGGCTCCGGGCAATCGAGCAACAGGCGGCGATCGTCGGACTCGTTGCCCACCACCTGGACCTGGCCTTGGAAGTCCGGGTCTTCGTCGGGAATAAGCCAGACGTGACCGCGGGCCTCGTACAGCCGCTCGAGCGAACGCTCGATGGCACGAGGGGCGCGAACGGTTTTGATGTCCTGATCATCCAAGACCGATGACTCCGGATCCGTTGATTCGGCCGGGCGGCCAGCGCCACCCGAGCATGAGCGCCGACAAGCATACCCATTTTGTCCTTGCCGTGCAGCCGCCCGAAAACCGCATACCTGCGCCGCTCGTCGGCCGCGGTTCGGTTGGTGCCGGCGATCGGTTACTATAGGCGCCGATTCTGTTAGCAGGGCGGCTCTGAATGCCTGCGCATTCAAAGACTTCCTGTCTCCAAAATCCGTTTAACCATTCGACTGACACAGAGGACCTTTCCATGTCTGAAGCCAAGCGCCTTTCGCAGTACCTGGCCGAGCACCAGCGCCAGGGCCGCGTCGACGCCGATTTTGTCGGCCTGATCAGCGACGTGGCCGCCGGCTGCAAGCTTATCGCCGACCAGGTTGGCCGCGGCAACCTCATCGGCCTGCTGGGCTCCGCCGAGACCGAGAACGTCCAGGGCGAGACCCAGAAGAAGCTCGACATCATCTCCAACGACGAATTCACCGACATCCTGACCGAGGGCGGCCACGTCGCGGGTCTCGCCTCCGAGGAAATGGACGAGGTCTACGACCTGCCGGCCGGAAAGCATCGCGGTCCGTACCTGTGCACCTACGACCCGCTGGATGGCTCGTCGAACATCGATGTGAACGTCACCGTCGGCACCATCTTCTCTGTGCTCAAGGCTCCCACCGGTAAGGAGAATCCGACCGAGGAAGACTTCATGCAGCCGGGCACCGAGCAGGTCGCCGCCGGCTACGTGACTTATGGCCCGTCCACCATACTGGTCCTGACCATCGGTGACGGCGTCGACGGCTTCACGCTCGACCGCTCGGTCGGCGAGTTCAAACTGACCCACCCGAACATGACCATTCCAGAAGACACGGCCGAGTTCGCCATCAACATGTCGAACATGCGTTTCTGGGACGCGCCGGTCAAGCGCTACGTCGACGAGTGCCTCGCCGGCAAGGAAGGCGAGCGCGACAAGGACTTCAACATGCGCTGGGTCGCATCGATGGTCGCCGAAGTGCACCGCATTCTGGTCCGCGGCGGCGTTTTCATGTACCCGATCGACAGCAAGCACCGCGAGCGCGGCGGCAAGCTGCGCCTGATGTACGAGGCGAACCCGATGTCCATGATCGTCGAGCAGGCCGGCGGCCTGTCGATCACCGGTCCGGACCGGATTATGACCATCGAGCCGCAAAAGCTTCACCAGCGCGTGCCGGTCATCCTGGGCTCCAAGAACGAAGTCCAGCGCATCTGGGATTACCACAAGGAAGGCTAACGCCTTCCGGACAAACCCGGACACAAAAAATCCCCGCGCGTCATCGACTCGCGGGGATTTTCTTTCTTCAAGGCGGGGGGTTGAAGGCTCGAAGCTTGAAGAGGCAAGCGGACCGACGCGGGTGTACCAAGGGCACCACGCCACGTGAGCCGCTTGGAGCTTACCGCTGTAGGCTCCAAGCTTAGCCGTAGCGCCCCGTGATGTAGTCCTCGGTCTTCTGGTTGTCAGGGGTAGAGAACATAGTCGCGGTGTCGTTGTACTCGATCACCTTGCCCAGGTGAAAGAAGGCGGTGTAGTCGGCGACACGCGCGGCCTGCTGCATGTTGTGGGTAACCACGACAATGGTGAAGTCACGCTTGAGCTCGTGCATCAGCTCCTCGATCGTGGCCGTCGAGATCGGGTCGAGCGCAGAGGTGGGCTCGTCCATCAAGATCACGCTCGGTTGCACAGCGATCGCGCGAGCAATACACAAGCGCTGTTGCTGGCCACCAGAAAGCGACGTCCCCGGCTGGTCGAGCTGATCCTTGACCTCGTCCCACAGACCAGCGGCACGCAGCGATTGCTCGACCAGTTCGTCCTGTTCTTTGCCCTTGGCGACGATGTCGTGCATGCGCGGCGCGTAGGCGACGTTCTCGTAGATGCTCTTCGGGAACGGATTGGGCTTCTGGAACACCATGCCGACCTTCTTGCGCAACGCCACCTCGTCAACCTGTCTGGAGAGCACGTTCCGGCCCTCCATCATGATCTCCCCTTCGGCGCGGGCTGCGGAAATCAGGTCGTTCATGCGGTTCAGGCAGCGCAGGAACGTGGACTTGCCACAGCCCGACGGCCCGATCAGCGCGGTGATGTTGTGCTGGTAGATATCCAAGTCGATGCCATGGAGCGCCGGCTTGTCGCCATACCAGAGCTTGAGATCACGCACGGTCATTTCGATCTCGTGGGTGGTCTCCTTATTGAAGCTTACCGGGGCACCGGGGGATGCGAGTTTAGTTGTCATGCTCGCCGTACCTGTTGTTGATGAGCGTTCATTGAGTGGCTTCGATCTGCACCTTCGACATTACCAGCGGTGCTCAAACTTCTTGCGCAGATACACCGCCGTGGCGTTGAGCGAGATCAGCACCGACAGCAAGACGATAATGCCCGCCGCGGTCCGCTCGACATAGGCTGTCTCGGGCATACCAGCCCACGTGAATATCTGCGCCGGCAAGACGGTTGCAGCCTCGGTGAAACTGCTGGGGGCGTCCGGAATGTACGCGATCATGCCGATGATGATCAGCGGCGCGGTCTCACCCAGGGCCTGCGCCAGACCGATGATCGAACCAGTGAACACGCCCGGCATCGACAGCGGCAGGACGTGATCGCGCACCGTCTGCCAACGCGTCGCACCAACGCCGAAAGCGGCTTGGCGGATCGAGTCAGGCACCGCCCGAAGTGCGGCACGCGAGGTGATGATGATGATCGGCAGGGTCATCAGGCCCAGGGTCAGGCCACCGGCCAAGGCCGAGGAACGTGGCGCGCCGAAGAAATTGATGAATACCGCCAGCCCCAGCAGGCCGAACAGGATCGACGGGATCGCGGCGAGGTTGTTGATATTGACCTCAAGAAAGCGCGTAAACCGGTTGTCCGGAGCAAATTCCTCCAGATAGACCGCCGTCATCACGCCAACCGGGAAGGCGAATGCGAGGGTCACGATCAACACCAGTACCGAGCCGATCGCCGCCGAGGCCAGGCCAGCCAATTCCGGCATCTTGGAATCGCCGTTGGTGAAGAACACAGTGTTGAACTGCAGTTCGGCGCGCCCTTCCTCGACCAGTCGCTCGATCACCTCGATCTGCTTATCCTTGAGACGGGTCTTGCGCCCCTTCAGATACTGGTCGACCGCATCATCGGCCAGCACCCATTCCGTCTGCTTCGTACCCAGCAGCGATTCGTCTTCGGCCATCCGTCCCGGGATCAGGCGAAGGTAACCCCGACTGACCACGTCGCGGTAGTCGGCCTCGACCGCCGCCAGCGGCAGTTCGGCAGCCCGTTCGCTGTAATCGATCTCGACCTCAACGTAGGCCTGCTGGAACGCCGGGATTCCCTTGACCAGCATGTCGGCAAGGAAAAGTAGCAGGAAGAGCGCGGCCGCAATGAGTGCAGCCATCGAAAACCACTTCATCCGGGCGGACTTGCGGTGGCGCTTTTTCAGCTGACGGGAGATGTCGTCGAGGGACTGAGCCATGACGGGTTGCTTCCGATTGATCGAATTACAGGTTGCTGACCGCGTATTTCTCGCGGAAGCGGCGGATCATGAGGACCGAGACGGTATTGAGTGCCAGCGTAATCACGAACAGCACCAGACCGAGGGCGAAGGCCGACAGGGTGGCAGCCGACTCAAACTCGTTGTCACCAGTCAGCGACGAGACAATGCTCACGGTCACGGTGGTCATGTCCTCGAGCGGGTTGCCGGTAAGGTTGGGCCGCATGCCCGCCGCCATGACCACGATCATGGTTTCACCCAGTGCTCGCGAGACACCCAGCAGCGTCGCCGAGATGATGCCCGGCAGCGCGGCGGGCAACACGACGGACCGTATCGTTTCCGCCCGCGTGGTACCCAAGGCCAGCGACCCCTCCCGCATGGAGTTGGGGACCGAGTTGATCACGTCGTCGGACAACGAGGAGATAAACGGAATGATCATGATGCCCATCACGATCCCGGGCGCCAGCGCGTTATTGAACGACGCGTCCATCCCGACCGATTCCGCCACCGAAACGACCAATGGGGCCACCGTGATCGCGGCGAAGAAGCCGTAGACCACGGTCGGGATGCCGGCGAGGACTTCGAGAACCGGCTTGGCCACGTCACGCACCTTAGAGGGTGCGTACTCGGCCATGTAAATCGCCGCCGAGACACCGATGGGCACCGCCACCAGCATCGCGATAGCCGTGATCATGAACGTACCCGCGAACAGCGGCACCGCGCCGAAGTTGTTGGAACCCTCCGGCTCGACATCACTGGCATCCAGTTCGCCGCCTAAGCGGCCGGCACCCTGGAGGAAGGAGTCGCCCGGCGCCCAGGTGGTGCCGGTAATGAAGTACCAGAAGCTCTCCATTTGGAAGAAGCGGATCGCTTCGAACACGATTGCAAACAGGATGCCGAACGTGGTCAGGATGGAAATCGAGGCCGCGCTGACCAGCACCCACTTGACCGCCCCCTCCAGCGAATCCCGGGCGCGCAGTTCGGGCCGGACGCGCTTCAGCCCGACGAACAGGCCGAACGCCCCCAGACCCAGCGCACCGACCAGCGCCAGCCAGCCGGGGAAGACGTCCTCGAACAGGCCCAGGACGATGGCGGCAAGCATCGCGACGACTACTGCCGGGCCGGCCGCGCTCAGCACGGTGAACCAAGCGTACTGATCCGGCTGGGAATGCATGTGCACGCCGCCGGCCCGCGCCCGAGCAGCCTTGGAGCGGCCAAGGAAGAACCCCAGCACCCCGAGGAGCAGCACCCCGGCAAAGAACGTAATCAGTATCTGGTCGGTCTGCATTTCAACGCTTTCCGTCTGGTTGCTTGCACCGCCACGGCATCGCCGGGCAAGTCCGGATTGGGTCGTCCAAAGCGGCCCATTATTGGGAACTACGCTCCTGTTGCAAGCATTCGGTCACCGAAATGCCGAACGCTTGCGACAAGAGAAAGCCGGCAGAGCTTGCCGCCGGCTTTCCCCATCCCTGGGAGGGAATCCGTTCCCCGTCCTTGGGGCGAATCCTTCGCTTATTTCAGATCAGAGATCTCGAGCTTGGCGCGATTCGCCACTTGATCCTGCCACTCTTCGAGCTCAGCCTGCGGCAGCGTGATCAGGCCGATGCCCTTGAGGTAGCCAAGGTCACTGACCATCTTGTCGCTCATGAACAGGTCGATGTAGTCAGCCATGGCCGGGACGTCCTCGGAGTGGCTGTTCTTGACGTAGAACCACAGCGAACGGGCGATCGGGTAGTCACCCGAGCTGATGGCTTCCGGCTCCGGCTCGACACCGTCGATGCTCGCACCGATCAGCGCGTCGCTGTTCTCCTCGAGGAAGGAGTAGCCAAAGTAACCGAACGCGTCGGTGTCCTTCTTGAGCTTCTGCACGATCAGGTTGTCGTTCTCGCCCGAATCGATGTAGACACCATCCTTGCGGATGTTGGAGTAGGCTTCGTTGCCGTACTCTTCCATTTCCTCGGTCACGGCCTCGAGAACCATCTCGTCGAAGGCGTCACGTGTACCGGAAGTGGTCGGCGCGCCGTAGAGGCGAATTTCACGGTCCGGCAGCGAAGAGTCGATATCGCTCCACTTCTTGTGCGGGTTGTCGACCAGCTCGCCGTCGACCGGCACCTTCTCGAGCAGCGCCATGGCGATCTGCTCGCGGGTCAGGTTGATCGCGCCGTTCTCGTTGCTCTGGGCGAAGGCGATACCGTCGGAGCCGATCTTGGCCTCGGTGATATCGGTGACGCCGTTTTCCTGGCAGCGCTCGAACTCGGAGGGCTTCATGCGGCGCGAGGCGTTGGTGAAGTCCGGCGTATCCAGATCATTACCTTCGCAGAAGATCTTCATGCCACCGCCGGAACCGGTCGATTCGATGACCGGGGTCGGCCACTTGGTGGTCGCGCCCAGTTCTTCGGCAACGTAGCTTGAGAACGGGAAGACGGTGGACGAGCCGACGATGCGGATCTGTTCACGGGCGTGAGCCGTGCTGATGGAGGCGGCCATGACGGCGGCCAGACCGATAGTGCTTACAGCAAGCGGTTTCATTTGGGAGTTACCTCAGTTGGTG
>JAWLFB010000093.1:0-5530 GCA_041685825.1 Guyparkeria sp.
GGGGTATGTTGAGCCACGAGAGTCCTCCAGAATCTTTATCGTTTTAGCATGCGCAACGGCGCGTAGTATATCGGCAAAAATCCTCGTTTGACAGAACCGGCGCCCGCATGTCTCCCCCCGCACCAAAAAAAAACCGCACATCCGGCAGGGCCACCACCTCAAAAGGCACCAGGAAGGTGCCCCCGGGGCTTTCGTCGCCCGTGGCTGAGCTCCCCGGCGTGGGTCCGAAAGTGACAGAAAAGCTCTCTCGCCTGCACGTCGAGACGATTGAAGATCTGCTCTGGCATCAGCCATTGCGCTACGAGGACCGTGGCACCAAGCAGCCGCTCTCACCCGAGCACGTCCACGAAGCGGCCCTGTTCGAGGTGCGCATCACCGAGGTGCGGCCACTGTTCCGCGGCAAGGCGCGCTTGGTCTGCCAGGCCGTCGGCGAGGGACCGTCGGGCCCGATCCCCCTGACCATCTGGTTCTTCGGCCGCTTCGGCCCCACCCCGCAGGCCGGGCGGATCCACCTGCTGTTCGGTGAATTGCAGCATGGACCACACGGGCTGGAACTGGCCCAACCCGAAATCGTCGCACCCAATCAGATCGGCCAGATTCGCCCGGTGTACCCGGCCACCGAAGGCCTCGCCCAGCCCAAGCTGCGCCAGCTGATCGAGGCGGCACTCGAAGTGGCCGTGCGCGACCTGCGCGACCCGCTGCCCGCATCGATTCGCGAGGCGCGCGACTGGCCGGCGCTGATGCGCGCCCTGCAACGTATCCACCTGCCCAAACGCAGCGACGGCGTGCCCGATCGAACCGAGCCGGCACTGCAACGCCTGATCACCGAGGAACTGGCGACGCATATCCTCGCCCTCCGCCAACGACGCGCGGTCACCCGCCAGGTCGCCGCGCCGGCAATTCCACCGCAGGAACACCTGTTCGATCAACTGCTTGGGCATCTGGGCTTTACGCCCACCAGCGCGCAAAAGCGGGTGATCGGCGAGATCAAGGCGGACCTGACCCAGCGCCAACCCATGCTGCGACTGGTGCAGGGTGACGTTGGTTCGGGCAAGACCCTGGTCGCCGCAGCCGCCGCACTGGACGTGATCGACGCGAGATATCAGGTGGCCCTGATGGCACCCACCGCCCTGCTCGCCGAGCAGCATGCGCGCAACTTCGCGCAGTGGTTCGAGCCGCTGGGGCTGTCGGTGCTGCTGCTCTCCGGCCAGCAATCCGCGACCCAACGCCGCGAGGGGCTGGCACGACTGGCCGACGGACGCGCCCAGATCGTCATCGGTACCCATGCCCTGTTCCAGGAATCTGTGGCCTTCGATCAATTAGGGCTGGTGATTGTCGACGAACAACACCGCTTCGGCGTGCACCAGCGCCTCGCACTGACCGACAAGGGTGCGAGCCAAGACGGAAGCGCGCACCGACCGCACCAGCTGATCATGACGGCCACTCCCATCCCGCGCACGTTAGCCATGACCCAATTCGCGGACCTCGACGTGTCGATCATCGACGAGCTACCGCCAGGGCGCACGCCAGTAACAACCGTGGTGGTGCGCGCCGATCGCCGCGGCGAAGTAATTGAGCGGATCGCCCGCGCATGTGCCGAAGGCCGGCAGGCCTACTGGGTCTGTCCGCTGATCGAGGAAGGCCAGATCGAGGCACAGGCCGCCGAGTCGACCTTTGCCATGTTGGGCGAAGAATTGGCGCACCTGAGCATCGGCATGGTCCACGGCCGGATGTCGGCTGCCGAAAAGCAGCGTGAGATGGCCCGTTTCAAGGCCGGTGATTACCACCTGCTGGTGGCGACAACCGTGATCGAGGTGGGCGTCGACGTGCCCAACGCGTCCTTGATGATCATCGAGAACGCCGAGCGCATGGGCCTGGCCCAATTGCATCAGTTGCGCGGACGTGTCGGCCGTGGTGCGATCGCCAGCCACTGCGTGCTGCTGTTCGAGGAACCGTTAAGCGACCGCGCCCGGGCGCGCCTAGGCCTGATGCGCGAGACCGAGGACGGTTTCCGTCTGGCCGAGGCCGACCTCGAACAGCGCGGCCCCGGCGAGGTGCTAGGCACTCGTCAGGCCGGCATAGCCAAGCTCAAGATCGCCAACCTCCTAGAAGATCAGGACAAGCTCGAAGAGGCGGGGCAACTGGCGGACGAGTTGCTGGAACGGTTCCCCGAGTCGGTCAACCCTCTGATCGCCCGATGGGTCGGCGCGGCTGGCCAGTACGGACAGGTTTAGCAGCCCCCCGGCCCTTGCTCGCATCCGGTCACTGACATACAGTTTTCCTTATACTCCGATCCGTGCCACACCGCCCGGGCACCCCGGTCGAACTGCATGGGCGGCCACGCCAACCGACCGCGACAGTCGGAATACTCCCCCACCTGGCACTGACGGAACCGCGCGCCGACGATGAAGCGACTCTGCCTTTCTCTTCTCGGGACCTGGTTCCTGCTTATCACCCCCGTTATCGCCCAAGGCGCGATGTCCCAGGGAGCACCGGCCGTGACTCTCAGCGCCGACGAAAAGGCCTTCCTAGAAAAGCACCGAACCGTCAACATCGCCATGATGGTCGAACACCCGCCGTTCACCATCGTCGGCGACGGCTCGGGCAACGGCTTTGAACACGAGGTCCTGCACCTGATCGCCAGGAAGACCGGGCTTGGATTCGAGAAGACCTTCGGCGCATGGGGCGACTCGTTTCGTCGCTTCCGCGAGGGCGAGGTCGACGTGATCTCGAGCATCTCCTACGACGAGAATCGCACCGACTTCACGCTCTTCACCGAGCCATACTACGAGCTGCCGATCTTCGTCTTCGTCCGCGACGATTTCGGCGACTACTCGGGTCTCGAGGACCTGGCCGGACACAAGGTGGGGGTAATCGAGGAGATCTTCTACGCCAACGACCTGGAAGCCGCCGGCGGCATGGAGCTGCGGCACTACGGCACCTACCAGGAAATGGCCCGTGCGCTGGTGCTGGGCGAGATCGACGCGCTGGTGCAGAACCTCACCAACATCAACGAGATCATCAAGCGCCGCGCCTACACCAACATCCGTATCGCCGGCGAGCTGTCGCTGCTCGACGTGGGCACGGAAGACCTGCGCTTCGGCATCACGCCCGACAAGCCCGAACTGCGCTCGATCATGCAGAAGGGCCTGGACGCCATCACCCCCGCCGAGTGGAGCACCCTGACCGGACGCTGGCTCGGCATGCGAGGCGAGGGGACGCATCAAGCCCGACCGGCGGCCATTCGACTGACCGACGTCGAACGCGCCTACCTCGACGAGGCGGGCCACATCGACATCTGCATCGATCCGAACTGGATGCCCTTCGAACGCTTCGACGAAAACGGCCGGCACGACGGCATCAGCGCCGATTACTTCGCCCTGTTCGAAGACGCCCTGGGCGTGGATTTCCGCCCCTTGCCGGTCGAGACATGGTCCGAATCGGTCGAGCACCTCAAGGCCGGCGACTGCGAGTTGTTCAGCCTGGCGATGCGCACCCCGGAACGCGAGACCTACGCCAAGTTCACCGACAGCTACATCCAGACTCCGCTGGTGGTGGCCACCAAGTCCGACGTCGCCTTCATCAATGACCTGAGCGACCTCAGCGGGCGAGCGATCGCGATCCCGGCGCTGTACGCCTTCGCCGAGTTGCTGCGCGAGGACTACCCCGATCTGGACCTGGTCGAGGTGACCGACATCGACGCCGGCCTGGCGATGGTGCGAAGCGGAGAGGTCTTCGGCTACATCGGCACGCTTGCGACCATCGGCTACAAGCTGCAGACCGAATACGGCGGCGAGCTGCGCATTACCGGCGATTCCGGCAAGTCCTGGGACATGGGCGTGGCCGTGCGCGAAGATCGCCCGATGCTGCATGGCATCATGCAGAAAGCGGTCGCCACCATCACGGAGGAGCAGCGCCGGGACATCAACAACAAGTGGATCGCGGTCCGCTACGACCAGCGGGTCGACTACACCCTCCTCTGGCAGGTCAGCGCCGTATTCGCTCTACTGATCCTTGCCGGCGGACTGCTTTACCTGAAGCAGGCCGGGCTCAAGCGAAAGCTGGAATCCGCCTACGAACAGGCCGAACGGCTGGCAGTCACCGACAAGCTCACCGGCATCTTCAACCGCCACCGGCTCGACCAGGCGCTCGAGGAAGAGACCCGCAAAGCCGAGCGCTACGAGGAGACCTTTGGCGTGCTCATCCTCGACATCGACCACTTCAAGCCGATCAACGACCGCTTCGGCCACCGCGCCGGCGACACCGTCCTGCGCGAGTTCGTCGACGTGCTGCGCCACAACTGCCGCCAGACCGACATCCTCGGGCGCTGGGGCGGCGAGGAATTCCTCATCATCGCCCCGCATGCCGAGAAGGCGACCCTCCTCACACTGGCCGAAAAGCTGCGCACCGCCATCGAGGCAACGACCTTCCGTGACGTCGAGCGGGTCACGACCAGCATCGGCGCGAGCGTCTACCAGCACGGCGACAACCCTGACACCCTGATCAAGCGCGCCGACGACGCCCTCTACGAGGCCAAGCGCCAGGGGCGCAATACCTTGGCGTTTCGCTAAGACGACAATCGCGTCGTTAACCGGCCGCTCCCCTTTGCCGCCGATTTACGCTGTCGTTTAAGTTGGCAATCTTTGCCATACGATGGCTTCACTTTCCGCGAGGTGCCCCACCATGGCGACCATGAACGTTTCCCTTTCCGATGGAATGAAGACATGGGTCGAGCAACAAACTCGATCCGACCGCTACAGCAATGCCAGCGATTACGTGCGCGACTTGATCCGACAGGATCAGGAACGGGCGCTGAGAATCGCCCATATGCAGAAACTGCTCACCGAAGGCATCGAAAGTGGTGCAGGCGACCGGTCAATGGACGAGTTGCTCGACGCTGCCCGCCAGCAAACACCCACCGGCTGAGGCATGCCTTACCGACTAAGCCGCAAAGCAGAAGAGGACATCATCGGGATCGTCGTCAGCGGCACGTTGGATTTCGGCCCGGCACAAGCGGAGCGGTATCACAAAGAACTCGAACGGACCTTCCGCTTCCTCGACGACAACCCGCTCGCGGCCCGTCTGCGAGAAGAAATCTCCCCGCCCGTCCGGGTTGACCCCGTCGACTCACAACTGATCGTCTACACACAAGAACCGGACGGGCATATCTTCATCGTCCGGGTACGGCACAGCCACGAGGATTGGCAGAGTCATACGGGCAGATGAATCCCATTCGTTCCTCTGTCAAACGGCCGCACCTCACAACTCGTGGCGGCTACGAGGCCCTGGCTCCTTCCGTGTCGGGTTCCAGTGGATTGCCATCCGCGTCCAGAAGCTGGCTGTCGTAGGCCGCCTGGAGGCCGGTTTCGCGCTCGTCCTCCTCGGGCTCTTCACCGATGGTGCGCGGGTACAGTGGCGAGAGAATGGCCACCACCACGCCGATCGCGGCGAATATCGCAAACGCCTCGGCGTAGCCGAAAGCCTTCACCAGCATGCCGACAACGGGCGAGCCGACCGCCTGCCCGAGCGA
>JAWLFB010000094.1:0-5502 GCA_041685825.1 Guyparkeria sp.
AACTCGTCACGGAAATGCTCGGTGAGCCATCTTTTGCTGCTGACCGAACGCGCCATGCAAGTCTCCAGAAACGAAAAACCGGGGGAAGTTCAGGGAAGTCGTTACAAGATTATCCCCGAATGCCCACGACGACCCAAATGGCCTGCCTTCAGTGCATGTTCCGGTGTCCACCCAATCGCTTTTCACGGGGTATCACCGTCGCTTCCACATCAATACGCGAGCCATCACCGAGGCCAAGCTCGACCAGCACCGTCTCGCCTTCCTCGAGTGAACGCTGCGGGCCAATCAGCATGACGTGGTAGCCGCCGGGGGCCAGCCTGACCGTCCCGCCCGCCGGCACCGTGATGCGTTCCTGCTCGATCATGCGGTGCATGCCATCCTCGTTGATCGACTCGTGCAACTCGACCTTCTTGAAACCGTCAGCATCGGCCGAAACCACATCGACGGCCTCCTCGCCGGAATTCTCTAGTTCCATGAAAGCCGCAGTGGCATGCGCCCCGGGTGGGGCGAGCGCAACCCAGGGGTCGCGCACATCCATTTCCGCCGCCGAGGCAAAACCGGCACTCGCCAGCAGGGATAAACCCAGCAGCAGGCGGGTGAGGCGGGTGTCCCGAGACGTGTTTTTGCTCATCATTTGTTCACCTCGTTCAAGAATTTCTGGAGCATGTCGACGATCGCGTCGGGATCGTGCGGCCCGGGCAGCAGCGCCAGCATATGTCCGTCCGGATCGATCAGGCGAAAGCTCGTGTCGTGATCAATGTTATAGGCGATCTCGCCCTCATCGTGCGGCTCGATACGGTAGCCGGCCTTGACTGTCGAGGTGACTGCATCGATGGCCTGACGCGATCCGCTCACCGGCACGAACTCCTCGGAAAAGAACCCGGTGTACTTTTCGAGATGGGCGGGCGTGTCACGCACAGGGTCGACCGACAGGAACACCACCTGCCAGTCGAACTGCGGCATTACCTCCTGCAGCGCCGGCAAGATCTTCGACAGCTGGCCCAACTCCGTGGGGCAAATGTCAGGGCAATAACTGTAGCCGACGTACAGAAGGGTCCAGCGCCCGGCGAACAGCGACGATGTCTCGACTATGCCGTCCTTGCCCTCTAGCTCTACGTCGGGCAAGGGCACGGGCACCTCGGGCGTGCGCAGCACGAGAGGCTCCGGGGTCTCATAATCGGCAAGCGGGTTGGTCTCGGCTTTCTCGGTGTCCGGCTGGCAGCCGGCGAGCAACGAGACGAGGATGAAAGGCAGTATCAGGGCGCGCAACATCATAATGTCTGTCCATTGGTCCGAGAGAGTTCAGGACGGTAAACTGCCGGGTCATCCACGGTGTTGCAATGTGTGATTTCACACGGCCGCCTCCCTCTTTCCCGGAGAGTCCAGACGACATGAACCTTACCGCCCGCCAGCGACAGTACCTGCGTGCCGAGGCACATCACTTGAAGCCCGTGGTACTCCTCGGCCAGCACGGCCTGACCGAGGCGGTCCTTCTCGAGATCGAACAGGCACTCGAGATCCACGAACTGATCAAGGTGCGGGTGCCGGGCGTCGAGCGCGAGGAGAAACGCGAGATCATTAACGCGATTATAGACGCGACCAAGGCCACCCTGGTGCAGACGGTCGGTCATATCGCCGTGCTGTTCCGCTCGCGCGCCAGCTACTCGGACTTCAACCTGCCCAAGCCGGGGAAAGCACCTCACCAATGATCCCGCTACTCGGCCCGGATCCGAGGACGTTTCCGCCTGTCACCAGCGCCCTGACGGAACCCAACGGCCTGCTGGCCGCCGGTGGCGATCTGTCGGTCGCGCGACTGGCGACGGCCTATCGGCGCGGCATCTTCCCGTGGTATTCCGAGGGCGATCCCATACTCTGGTGGAGTCCCGATCCCCGCACGCTGTTCACCCCCGAGCGCTTCCACGTCTCGCGCAGCCTCGCCAAGTGGCGCCGCCAGCAGCGCTATCAAGTGACGGTCGACACGGCGTTCGCCGCCGTGGTCGACGGCTGCGCCGGTCCGCGCCGAGGGAACCCCGGCACCTGGATCGTGCCGGCCATGCGTCAGGCCTTCGTCGACCTGCATGCCGCCGGCATCGCCCATTCGGTGGAGGTCTGGTTGGGCGACGAACTGGTAGGCGGGCTGTTTGGCAGCCGCATCGGCCGGGCGGCCTTCGGCGAGTCGATGTTCAGCCGCGCCCCCAACGCCTCCAAGTTCGCTCTGGCCGCCATTCTGGTCGATGGTACGTGGGGGTCGATCGACTTTCTCGACGCACAGTTCACTACCGAACATCTGCTCGGCCTGGGTGCCGAAGAATACCCGCGCTCGGTGTTCATGCGCTGGCTGGACGAGGCGGCCCGTGCCAATGTCCCGAACGAGTCGCCGGACAAATTGTGGTAAAACATGGGCGCTTGCCAGTGCATTGGGCAAGCGCCGTCGCCCCTCCCGCCCACTTCTCTAGGAACGAGACACCCCATGCCAGCCGATACCATGGGCATCCTGCTGACACTGCTGCTGATCTCCGTCGTGGCCGTGGTCGCCCTGCGGCGCCTGAATTTGCCGGCGATCCTCGGCTATCTCGCCGTCGGCATGCTCGCGGGACCTCACGCACTCGGGCTGGTCAAGGACATCCACGACATACACCTGATCGCCGAGTTTGGCGTGGTGTTCCTGCTGTTCATGCTGGGGCTGGAATTCTCGCTCTCGCGGCTGATCGCGATGCGCCGGGCAGTCGTCGGCATGGGCGGGGCGCAGGTTTTGCTCACAGCCGTGATAACCGGCGGAGCAGCAATGATGATGGGCTTTTCCCCGGCCGCCGCCTTCACGCTGGCCGGTGTGTTGACCGTCTCCTCGACGGCGATCGTGATTCGCCAACTCGGCGAGCAACTGGAGGTCAATTCCCGACACGGCAACAACGCCGTTGGCATCCTGCTGTTCCAGGACCTCGCGGTCATCCCCTTTCTGATCATCATCCCGGTGCTCGGCGTGTCGGGCCCCGAGGGCGACGCGAGCAACCTCACCCTCGAGATCACGCTCACCCTAGGCGCGGGTGTGCTTGCCGCCATCATCCTGTTCTTCGGTGGACGCTGGGTGCTACGCCCGCTGTTCCGCGAGATCGCCAAGTCCCGCTCAGCCGAGCTGTTCACCCTGGCCGTCCTGCTGACGGTGCTGGGCGCCGGCTGGATGACCGACACGGCCGGCCTGTCCTGGGAACTGGGCGCGTTCCTCGCCGGCATCGCCCTATCCGAAACCCAGTACAAACACCAGATCGAAGCAGACATCCGTCCGTTCCGCGATGTGTTGCTGGGGTTGTTCTTTATCACCATCGGCATGATGCTCGACATCGGTGGACTGATCGATATCGGCCACTGGGTTCTGATGCTCCTTGCCCTGCTGATCCTCGCCAAGATGGCGATCATCTTCCTGATCGGCCGAGCAATGGGCGAGGCACCCGGCGTGGCGCTGCGCTCGGGCCTGGTCCTGGCACAGGGTGGCGAGTTCGGTTTTGCCATGCTCTCGATCGCCAGCCCCGACCTGATGACCGACATGCAGCACCAGATCGTGCTGGGCACGGTAATCTTCTCGATGGTGCTGACGCCGATCTTGGTCAAGTACAACGGCGCGATCGCCAAACGGCTGGTGCCCGGATACGAGAAAAGCCGTCGCGAACACAACATCGAGGTGCGCGCCGATGCCAGTGACGTGTCCCGGCACGTGCTTATCTGCGGTTTCGGCCGGGTCGGCCAGAACGTCGCCCGCCTGCTCAAGAGCGAAGGCATCGACTACACGGCGATCGAGGTCGACCCGGACATCGTCCAGCAGGCCAACGAGGCCGCACTGCGAGTGTATTTCGGCAACTCCACTCACCTCGACATCCTGCAATCGGCCGGCCTGAATCGGGCGCGCGCCGTGGTGATCAGTCACCTTGACGATGCATCGACGATTAAGACCATCGAGGTGATCCGCGGCCACAACCGCGACATCCCGGTGATCGTGCGCACCCGCACCGACGAGCATCTCGACCGCATCCACGAGGCCGGCGCGACCGAGGTGGTCGCGTCCGTCTATGAGATGAGCCTGGCGCTCGGCGGTCACGTGCTGAGAACGCTCGATGTGCCTCTGGCGAAAATTCTGCGTCAGATCCAGGAAATCCGTCAGGCCGATTACGCCCCATTGCGTCACACCTTCCATGGCGATCGCGCTCGGGACGAGAACGATTTCACCCTGCTCGACCCGCGCACCCTGAAGAACGTCGCGCTCGTACCGGGAGCCGCGGCGATCGGCAACCGACTCGGTGCGCTGCTGACAGACCATGACGACGTTGTCGTGGACGCTATCAACCGTCACGGTATCCGCGGCGAGAGCCCCAGCGACGATGTCGAGCTCCAGGAAGGCGACGTGCTAACCCTGTACGGCTCGCCAGAGACCCTCGACACCGCCGAACAATTACTGCTGACTGGTCGGCCCGACTGAAGCCCGGGGCAAGAAAATTGGAAATGTGTCCGCTTTTCACTAGGATGAGCCTATCAATGACAGACATCTGATCCCGATATCAGGGGAGGCAAGCGACATGATCGCCAATGTGGACAGTGGCTACAGTAACGTGGCGGCCGCCGACGGCATGCTCTCGACACCGTCCAATCAGCAAACCGCCAACCCGAGCGCCCAGGCACGCAACACACCGGTCGACAACCCCGTGGAAAACCGGGTCAACGGCGGGGAGCCCCTCACCGCGGCACAGAACCGTGCCGGTGACGAGCAGCAGGACGGTGGCGCCGGCAGCATGATCGACGTGCGCGCCTGACCCGATCGGGATCGACGCGAGGCAGCGACAATGGCTGCCTGGGAATGCGGGCTCCGGCCCGCATTTTTTGTTTGGCAAAACCCGCGACGACCACCGCCACCATCCAGTCCGCCGCCCGTGCAGCCACGCGGCAAATAGGCGACAATCGCGCCTCCGAATCCGACCGCCTTGATACACGCCAGCCCCCAAGGGGCTCGCCTCGACCACGATCCGCAACCAACTCCATGAGCGACGCCAAGCAGTCCATCGCCCAGCCCGCCGATCACCGCGATCCGATCTACCTGCGCGTGCACACCGAACTCGGCCGTGCGCTGGCCACGCGCCTGGCAGCCGTCGCCGCGGACCGGCCGGTACTCGCCGTGCTGCCCGACAGCCGGGCTGTCAACGACACCCGTGCCGCCCTGGCATTCCTGGGCATCGAGGCCAGCATCTTCCCCGACTGGGAGGTCCTGCCCTACGACCGCTTCTCGCCGCACCAGGACCTGATCTCCGACCGGCTCTCGCGGCTGTGGCGACTCCCCGGCGAATCACGCGGCCTGACCCTGATCGCCGCGCCCACCCTGCTCCAGCGTCTGCCGCCACCGGCCTTCGTCACCGGCCAGGGCATGGTCCTCGAGGTCGGGCAGCGCCTCGATCGCGAGGCCTACCGCCACCAACTCGAGGATGCCGGCTACAGCCTGGTCTCCACCGTCGAACAGCACGG
>JAWLFB010000095.1:0-5447 GCA_041685825.1 Guyparkeria sp.
CGAAATCGTCGAGCGAGAGCCGCACGCCCATGTCGCGCAACCTGAGCATCTGATCGAGCAGTAATTCGGATTCACGTTCGAACACGCTTTCTGTGATCTCAAGTGCGAGTTCTTCCGGGGCGACCCCGGACTCGTGGAGGACAGCGCGAACACGACTGGCGAAATCCCCTGTCTGAAACTGGATGACCGAGACGTTCACGGCGACCCGTACCGGTTCAAGTCCGGCGTCGCGCCAGTCCCGCAGGTGTTGACAGGCCCGGCGCAATGTCCAGTCACCGATCGGCACGATCAGTTGGCTTTGTTCGGCGATCGGGATGAAGGTATCCGGTGACATCAGCCCCCTGACGGGATGGTTCCACCGCAGCAAAGCCTCGCAGGCGATCAAGTTACCGTGGTCGAGATTGACCTTGGGCTGGAAGTGCAATTCCAACTGGTCCTCGTTAATCGCGATGCGCAAATCGCGCGTCAAATCAATGCGAGTCTGCATTTCCTCCTGGAGGCCGGCATCGTAGCAAACCCAAGGTGCTGACGGCTCCTCGCGGTGCTGGAACAAGGCCCTCTCGGCCTCGCGCAACAGGTTCTGCACCGGGCGCTGTTGTTCTCCCAACTGGGTGAAACCCATCCGCGTGGAGATCTCGATGTCGAGTCCATTGAATCCGAACGGGGTGGAAAGGCAATCGAGTGTCCGGGACAAGCATTCTTGCAACGATTCATCTCTCGTTGGCATGAGGACTAGCGCGAACTCGTCACCCCCGATCCGGCCGGCGCATCGGTGCTCACCGGTTTGCTTGATCAGTCGCTTAGCGAACTCGATCAGCAGTCGGTCTCCTTCTTCAAAGCCGTAGGCATCGTTGATATCCCTTAGGCCAATGATGTCTACCATCACCAGACCGCCATGGCTTGCCCATCCGTCTCGATCGACCCATTGCTGGAGATGGCGGGTAAAGCCGTTGCGCGAGTAGAGCCCGGTCAGGGGGTCTTCGTAGGCGATCCGGCTGAGCTCCTCCTCGGCCTTTTTGACGGCGGTGATGTCCTGCTTGATTGCCACGTAGTTTGTGATTTGTCCCTGCTCGTCGGTCAGCGGGGAAATGACCTCGTGTTCCCAGTAGGCCCTGCCGTCCTTGCGACGATTCTGCAATTCACCTGTCCATACCTCCCCGCTGGTGATCGTCTCCCACAATTCGCGGTATGTTTGCTCCGGCGTGCTCCCCCCTTGAATGAGAGCGGGCGAGTGGCCAATCAACTCGCTGGAACGGTAGCCGGATATGCACTCGAAAGCGGGATTGACGTATTGAATTTTCCCGTTGAGATCGGTCACCGTGATGGGGGCCGGGCTCTGGTCGGTGATGTAGGCCAGCCTGCGCAATTCCTGGTCCCTCTCGCGCTGGCTGGTTAGGTCTTGGAACGCGCCTTGAATCTCCACGATGCGGCCATGCTCGTCCCGTACCGGCTCTCCGAGAGTCCGTACCCACACGCGCTGCCCGCTGGCATCGATGATGTCGAGCTTCTCGTCGTAGGGTTCACCCTTCTCTACACAGGCCGTAAAAAGCTTGCGAATCCGGTCTCGATATTCCGGTGCGTAAAAAGCAATGCCGGCCTCGACGGACGGGGAATACCCGTTCGGCATGCCGTGGATCGCGGCGACCACGTCCGACCATTCGACACGGTTGGTTTCCAGATCAACAATCCACCAGCCGAATCGTGCGGTCCGGCCTGCCATGCTGAGCAAGCGGTATTGCCGTTCCAATTCCGCCTCCGAGGCGCGGATATCGGTCACGTCGGTAATCACCGTGCCGATTTGACGCTCGGCACCGTCGCTCACGGCCAGCGGAAAATAACGGATCAGTAATTTGCGGCGCCCGAGTTCGTGGTGATCGCGCTCGGTCTCGTAACGTTGGGCTTCGCCGGCCAAGCTGCGATTCAGGCGGGGTTTTACGGTTCGTTCGAAATACTCTGCTCCGAGCACCTCGGGGAGTCGGCGTACCGTGATCTCCTCAAGCGACAGACCTTGGCTCCGACAGTAGGCCGGGTTGGCCCAGAGATACCGGTAGTTCGCATCGGCGACAGCGAACATGTCGTCGCTCGCCTCGAGGAGCGACTCGTACTGCTCGAATGGCGCGATGCTGTTGCTGCCCGTCGTGTGCTCATGGTGGGCGGTACCCAAGTCGGGGTTGTCGGGGCCAGCGGGAACGCAGTGCTTCCGTTCTTCCGGTTCGAGGAAGCGGTCGTCTGCTGCAGCCGTCCGGGCGGGTTCGACCGTTGGAGCGGGCGGGGTCGATGTCCTGTTCGGTAGCGACGTCTCGTGAGTCAGATCCTCGCGAGTCAGTCGTCCCTGCACCGAGCCATCGGTGCTGCACACGAGAATGTGCCGGATCGCGGCATCTTTCAGGCAAGCTCGTGCTTCGGCGATCGACGACCCGGCCGGGAGGGTGGCAACGTCGTTCTCCATGACGGCCCTAAGCGGGTGTTCTTGGTCCGTGGAGTCGGACAGTCCGCCGCCAGCGGCAGTGGCTGCTGTCCAGATGCCAACGGGTTGCCCATCTTCCATGATCACCGCGCAGTGGTTGCCTGTATCTTGCAGGCGCCTGACGACGGCACTGGCTTTTTCCGTCGGCGCGACCTCGATGAGGTCTCGACGGGCGAGGGTGCCTAGTTGGGTGGTGGAATCGAGCAAAATATTTGGTCCGGTTTGGTGTTCCTGTGTGACCTTGTCATTGGCTTAACTGATGGCACGCAGATTGATGTCGCTGACTGAGATTTTCCTGCAACCGAGGCTACTCTTTTTCGGGTGGCTCCGGCGATGGTCGGTGGCCGGCGGGGGGCTCGGCTAGGCAAACCCGATTTCTTCCCGAGTCCTTGGCCTTGTAGAGGGCTGCGTCGGCTCGTCTGAAGCTTGCCTTGACACTCTCGTCGGTGCGTATTCGCGTGCCCCCCAGGCTGATGGTCAGTTTCGGCAAACCCTCGACCAATTCGGTGGTTTCGACGCTCGTCCGCAGCGACTCGGCCAGCTTCCTGGCCCCCTCTAGCGAGGTGTCCGGCAGGAGTAGAGCGAATTCTTCGCCACCCCAGCGCGTCAAGATGTCCGTTTCACGCACGCGCTCCCAGATATGGCTCACCAATTGCTTGAGTACGTCGTCACCTGCCAGGTGGCCGTGCTCGTCGTTGATCCGCTTGAAGTGGTCAATGTCGAGGATCAGAAGCGACAGTGGCTCGCCGAGCCGGGCGCTACGCGCGCATTCCTTCTCGACCAGCCGGTCGAAGAAGTGTCGATTGAATGCCCCGGTCAGGCGATCGTGATGCGCCGCGTGTTCCAACTTCTCTTCAATCGCCAACTGTTCGGTGATTTCCCGGAAAACCACCACCACGCCTTTGGTCTCGTTGAAGAGCCCCTGGATGATCGTGGCGTAGCTTTCGACGGATAGGGGCGTGCCATCGGCACGGAAGAACGTGTCCCGCCATGCCTTCAACGGCTGTTCTGTTACCAGCACATGATTTATCGGGCACTCGGCCTCCGGGTAAGGCCGGCCATCCGGGTACCACGCATGCATCAATTCATGTGCGTTCAGCCCCAGCAGGTCTTCCTCACGTGAGTATCCCAGTAAGCCTAGCGCTGCCTGGTTGATCAAGGTCAACCGTCCGTCGCGGTCGATGCCGAAAACGCCCTCGCCAAGGCTGGACATCAGTTGCCGGTTGAATCGCTCCGATTGTACGCGTTCGGTGATGTCACTCTGAACCGACACATAATGCGTGGTCTGGCCATGTTGGTCGAGTACCGGGCTGATATTCCAATGCACCAAGTACGGCGCGCCGTCCTTGCGGTAGTTGACTGCTTCTCCCTCGAAAAATTTGCCTTGTGCAAGGGTGGCGCGTAGCCGTTCTAGCACGGATCGGTCGGTCGCCGCGCCCTGAAGGATCCGGGGTGTCTGGCCGAGCAGTTCGTCTTCCGTGTACCCGGTTTGCTGGCAGAGCGCCGGGTTGACATAAACGATTTCAGGTCCGGGTGGATCGAGGTCCGCCGTCGTGATTAGCACGGCGTTGTACGCCTGACTGATGGCTTGGCGAAATACCTGGTCGGGAAATGATTCTGACATGGTGGCCCCGTCGAGAATTCCATATTGCGCTTCGATGGTCGGAGCACCATCTCTGGGGAGCGACCCGAGTCATGCTGCGCCCCCAACGTGCCACGGCCGGCTGGGATGTCGGCCCCCCTTGATGCCTCGACCACCTGTGTCAAGGATAGTGCGGTTCAGGGATGTCAGCCCGGTAGTATGGTCTTGTCCAAAGAGCCGACTTTACGAAGCTCGAGAGTAGTTGAACTCAGCATTCTACAGCCAATCGGGGATGTTTTTCCGACGTTCGAAAGGAGTTGGCCCCACCGTATCGGGGTCGCACGCAAACCCGCGGGCGGTCTGCCGTTTCCTTACCCACCCACGGGCGGTGGTTTTCGCTTCAAGGGAGCGAGGGCCGCGGTATGCTCGGGTGAGAGGCCGCAGCAGCCACCGAGGACCTGGACCCCTTGTTCGACCCATCCCTCGGCATATTGGCAAAGTTCACGAGGCTCGATCACGTCTTCGAATTGCCAGTAAGGGGATTTGAAGTATCCGGAGTCCGGGTAGGCCATCAGTGGGCCGTCGAACGTCGCGCGCAGGAGGTTGATCGCATCGGCGACCAGATTCGCTGGCGTATGCATGATGCCCGCCGCATCGACGTCCCATTCGTGCAGGATCGAGATGATCTGCGCGAATGGGACATCCGCTCCGGGGCCGAACCCGAGCAACTGCCCGTTTTCGCCGAGCCGGGCGGAGAATCCGGCCCATACGGGCAGGCCGGTCCGGGCGGCCGCCTCGAAGACGAGCGGCATGCGGGCCGGGTCGTACATCATCTCGAGGAGGAGCAGGTCGCAGCCCTCGTCGTGCAGCAGCCGGGCCTGTTCACTGAGTGCATTGGCCATCTCGGGCAGGCCAATGGCCGTGGTCGTGTCCGGTCGGGCGGATGCCGGGGCGATCCGCCCCCGGTGAGACAGGGATCCGGCGATCATGACATCCGGTCGGGCGCAGTACTCCCTTGCCCGACGTGCGGCGCGGACCGACGCGCTGTTGATCTCCTCGAACCGGTCGCCGAGTCCGTCGAGATCAAGAAGTGCGCGCGAGGTGGCGTAGGTGTTCGCTGTGATGATGTCGGCACCGGCAGCGATGTAGTCGCGGTGGATCTGTTCCAGGACCTCGCCGTGTTCGAGAGCGGCAGGCCCGCTCCAGGCCCCGGTGCTCATGGGCGCGCCACGTTTTTCAAGCTCTGTGCCGGTGGCCCCGTCAAGTAGCCTGATCTCGCCTTGTTTCAGCGCTTGGTACGTCATCGCCATGCCATTCCGAATCGACCCATGATCGAGTCATTGTGGCAGACAACTCAATTGCACTGGCGGTTTGCCGACGGTCTCCCCTTAGGGGGGG
>JAWLFB010000096.1:0-5445 GCA_041685825.1 Guyparkeria sp.
GGGTTCGTCGATATCGAAGACAACCGCCCGCTGCCAGGCATTGAGATGCGTATCGAGGTGGATCATCGCGAGGCGGCGCGTTTCGGAGCGGATGTGAATCTGCTTGGTCGTGCCGTGCAGATGCTCACCCGTGGCTTGGCCTTGGGCGGTTATCGTCCCGAGGACGCCGACGAGGAGGTCGACATCCGCGTGCGGTTTCCCTTCGACGAGCGCAACCTCGCCCAGTTGGTGAACCTGCGGGTGCCCACGCAGGCCGGGCTTGTGCCGGTGCGTAATTTCGTCGAGTTCGTGCCCGCCCCGAAGACCGGGGTGATTCATCGTGTTGACGGGCGCCGGACACTCTCGGTCGAGGCCGACGTCGCTACCGGGCAGTTAGTCGACGAACGCATGCGGGCCCTGCAGGACTGGCTGGACGTCAACCCGATGCCCGAGCACGTCGAGCTTTCGGTGCGCGGGCAACAGGAGGATCAGGCCGAGGCCGGGCGGTTTCTGGCGCTGGCGTTCCTGACGGCGATCGTGCTGATGGTTCTGATCCTCGTGACCCAGTTCAACAGCGTCTACCAGGCTCTGTTGGTGCTCACCGCGATCGTGTTCTCCACCAGCGGCGTGCTGCTGGGGCTGTTGCTGCGCGCCGAGCCATTTTCCGTGGTGATGAGCGGCATCGGGGTGATCGCGCTGGCCGGGGTGGTGGTCAACAACAACATCGTTCTGATCGACACCTACAACCAACTCCGTCGCGACGGCATCGAGCCGGTGGACGCCGCGTTGCGTACCGGTGCCCAGCGCCTGCGTCCGGTGCTGCTTACCACCATCACCACCGTGTTGGGACTGATGCCGATGATCTTCGGCCTGACCATCGATTTCTTCGGGCGGGAGTTTTCCATCGGCGCCCCCTCGACCCAGTACTGGGTTCAACTGTCCACGGCGATCGCCGGCGGCCTGCTGGTGGCCACCCCGCTCACCCTGCTGTTCACGCCGGCAATGCTCGCCTGGTGGGATCGAAGGCGCTCCAGGACGGTCTGATCAGATCAGCCAAGCGGTGGTCAGCCCGGCGGCCAGCGACAGGATCATCGGTCCGGCGACCCACAGTCCCAGTGTACGCGTACCGATCACCGCCGCGATGCCCGTCTTGACCAGGTTGTTGGATGCCGAGGCGATGATGATGCCCATGACGGCCGTCTGGACGGTGAGGCTCTCCTCCGCCATGCGCGACAGCGAGAGGTTGATCGCATCGACGTCGGCCACGCCCGAGGAGGCGGCCAGCAGGTAGATGCCGGCGTCGCCCAGCCAGTTACGCAGCCATTCGCCGGCGAGCATGATGATCGTCAGCAGGGCGCCGAACAGCAATGCCGAGGTCAGGTCCAGCGGGTTTTGCTTGAGTTCCGGTTGCGTGACGTCGAGCCCGCGTCGGGCACGGCGCCACATCAGGTACGCCGAGACGTACAACAGCACGGTCATGACCAGCACCGGGATCAGCAGGGGAGCGAACATCGGCGGGTGGATCATGGTCGCGACCAGCAGCACCCGAGGGAACATCGTGCCGCAGGCGATCAGGATGCCCACGGCCAGCAGGGGAGAGAGAGACTCCGCGGCACGCGACTGGCGGGCGAAATGCAGGGTCAGGGCGGTCGATGAGCTCAACCCGGCGAACAGGCTGGTGAACAGGACCCCTTTCTCCGTGCCGCCGACCCGGATGGCGAAGTAGCCGACGAAAGAGATCGAGGCGATCAGCACCACCATCCACCAGATCTGGTACGGGTTGAGCACGCCGCCGGGGCCGAAACCCTCGTTGGGGAGCAGCGGGAGCATGACGGCGGTGATCAGCAACAGCTTGAGCGCCGCGTCCAGCTCGCGCGCCTCGAGCTTTTGCAGCAGGCCGTGGATCTCCTCCTTGTTGTCCAGGATCATTGCCGTCACCACCGCCGTGGCGGTGGCAATCACCAGATCGACCGCCACCGCGATCGCGCCGGTGCAGAAGGCGATCAGTAGGCCGACGCTGTCGGTGATGCTCAGGTTGTGCACCAACTCGGCGCGGGTGCGCCAGGCGACGATCGCCAGGGCCGCCACGACGAGCAGCAGGGCAGGAAAGGCCCAGCCGGTGAGTGTCTCCGAGAGCAGCCCCGCCAGGCCGCCTAGCAGTCCCACTAGGGCGTGCGTGCGCAGACCCGCGATGCGGGATCCCGCCTCGTCCTTTCGCCTCGACCAGCCCCGCTCCAGGCCGATTACCGCGCCTAGCAGCAGGGCGATGCCCAGATGCCACAGGGTCCGGTTGTCCTGGATGAGCTGGCTGGTGAGATCGTCCATGGTGCTCCTGTTGCCTGGTTGCCCGGTCCCTGAGCGGGAGCCTCTGCTTACCGGAGTCTAGACAGCCTGGCCGGCAGCGATGCCCGAGGCCCAGGCCCACTGGAAATTGTGGCCGCCCAGATGGCCGGTGACGTCGACCACCTCGCCGATGAAGAATAGACCCGGTTGCCCTTGGGCTTCCATCGTCTGCGAGGACAACTCCCGGGTGTCGACCCCGCCCAGTGTGACTTCGGCGGTCCGATAGCCCTCCGTGCCGGCTGGGTGGACAGTCCATTGGTGCAAACGATTCGCGACCGCCGCCAGATCGTCGCGGGAATACTCCTGCAATGGACGAGACCAGTCGTGCCAGTCGCAGAGCACGCGGCCAAGGCGCCTTGGCAGGTGCTCGTCGAGGTACTGCAGCACGGTACCCTGCGAGCGTGCCGCGCGCCGTTCGGCGAGATCCGCGGTCGCATCGCGTCCGGGCAGCAGGTCGATCACCAGGGGCTCGCCGGGTTGCCAGAAGCTGGAGATCTGCAGCATCGCAGGACCCGACAGGCCGCGGTGGGTAAACAGCATCGGTTCCTCGAAGCGCACGTCGGAGGCCGTCCCGGCGACTGGGACGCTTATCCCGGCCAACGGGGCGAGTCGCTCCTTGAGATCGGGGTGGAGGGTGAAGGGCACCAGCCCAGCGCGGGTGGGCAAAACGGTGATCCCGAACTGACGGGCGATCTCGTAGCCGAGCGGGGTCGCGCCCATGGTCGGTATCGAAAGCCCGCCGGTCGCGATCACCAGTGATTCGGCCGTGATCGTGTCGTCGTCGGTGGTGATCCGATAACCCTCGTCGGTTGTCTCGATCGCGTTGACCAGCGTCTTCAGTCGGACCTTGGCACCAGCCCAGTCGCACTCGGTGAGCAGCATGTCGACGATCTCTTTCGCCTTGCCGGCGCAGAACAACTGGCCGGCGGCCTTTTCCACGTGCTCGATGCCGTGGCGCTCGACCAGCTCGAGGAAGGCCTGTGGCGGGTAGCGCTTGAGCGCGGAAATGCAGAAGCGCGGGTTGGCGGAGAGGAATTGGTGCGGGGTGCTGTTGAGATTGGTGAAATTGCAGCGTCCACCGCCGGACATCAGGATTTTCTGGCCAGCTTTGCGGGCGTGGTCCAGCACCAGCGCCCGGCGGCCGCGATAACCGGCCGTTGCCGCGCACATCAGGCCGGCGGCACCGGCACCGACGACTACCACGTCCACATGCATTGCAGGCATTCAGGGGAACCGTTGTTTTCTCGAATGACGCGGCATCATAGCAATGTCCTAGCCGGGACCGTCCCGCCGGGTGCCACGCCGTACTATGCTGTGCGCTGCATTCGGTCACCCACATGCCCCCGGAAACGTCATGTCCCTGCCTCGTCTGTCTCTCCGCTCCGGCTCGGCCCGTTCGGCTATGCTGTTTGGCCGTCTGTTCGTGCCGGCGATCTCGATGCTGTTCCTCGTCCCGCTGCCACCATCCCTCCATGCCCAGGATGAACGCCCGGCCGCCGCCGTTATTGCTTCGGATGCCGAGCGCCAGACCTGGTCGGACCCGCTCGAGGCTTTGGGGACGGTGCGCGCGGACGAATCGGTGACCTTGTCGGCCACGGTCACCGAGATCATTCGCGCGGTGCATTTCGACGACGGTCAACGCGTGGCGAAAGGCGACCTGTTGGTCCACCTGGAGGACCTCGAAGAGCAGGCCGAACTGGCCGCCGCGCAGGCCCGGCTGGTCGAGCAGCGCAACGTGTTGGAGCGCGCCCGGGATCTGGCCGAGCGCAACCTCGGCGCCCGTGCGGAGCTCGAGGACGCCCGCGCCCGTGTCCAGCAGGCCCAGGCGGAGATCGAGGCGGCGCAGGCCCGGCTCGCGGCCCACCGTGTGCAGGCGCCGTTTGATGGCGTGGTGGGGCTGCGCGATGTCAGTCCCGGCATGCTGGTTAGCCCCGGCAAGGCGCTGGTCCGGCTCGACAAGCTCGACGTGGTCGACGTGGATTTCACGGTGCCGTCTCGCCATCTCGGGGCCATCTCGCGTGGCCAGACGATCACGGCGCGCACCGATGCCTACCCCGGTCGACGTTTTGCTGGCCGGGTCACCGGCATCGACAACCGGATCGACCCGGCCACACGCAGCATCACGCTGCGTGCCCGGATCGAGAATGACGACGGTGCCCTGAGGCCGGGTCAATTGATGCAGACCATTCTCGAGCGCGACCGGCGCGAGGTGGTAGTCGTGCCCGAATCGGTGCTGCTGCCACAGGGCGAGAACCATTATGCGTTCGTGATCGACCGGGATGCCCTGACCGTCGAACGCCGCGAGGTCGAGATCGGCGAACGCCGTGAGGGCTGGGTTGAGGTGCTCGAGGGGATAGACCCCGGCGAGCGGCTGGTCCGTCACGGCATCCAGAAGGTTCGTGATGGCGCTACCGTGCGTGTGCTGGATATCGCCGACGAAACCACCACGATCCGCGAGATCCTGCGGCGTCACCGCGACGCACTCGATACCGAGCGAAACGGGCCATGATCCTCTCCGACGTTTCCGTCCGACGGCCGGTGCTGGCCGGTGTCCTGTCGGCTCTGCTGGTCGCCTTCGGCCTGATCGCACTCGATCGCCTGCCGCTGCAGGAGTACCCGCACATCGACCCGCCGGTAGTCAGTGTCGACACTCGCTACCCAGGTGCCTCGGCATCGGTGGTCGAGACTCGTATCACCCAGGTGCTTGAGGACCGCATCGCCGGGGTGGAGGGCATCGAGATGATCACCTCCTCGAGTGAGGACGGACGCTCGTCGATCACCGTGGAATTCGCCCTGTCGCGTGATCTGGACGCGGCGGCGAACGACATGCGCGATCGCATCAACGGTGCGCTCGACAACCTGCCCGAGGAGGCCGATCCGCCGGAGGTGGAAAAGGCGGACTCCTCAAGCGAGGTGGTGTTGTGGCTGGGCCTGTCCGGCGAGGAGTATTCCATCGCCGAATTGACCGACTACGCCGAGCGCTATCTCGTCGATCGCTTCTCCGTGTTGCCCGGCGTGGCCCGTGTGCGGGTCTCGGGTAGCCAGACCTACTCGATGCGTGTCTGGCTCGACCGGCAGGGGCTGGCTGCCCACGGGTTGGCAGTCGGTGATATCGAATCGGCG